>NZ_PCPU01000004.1:0-430606 GCF_002975455.1 Arthrobacter sp. MYb224
TTATATATCCACCAAATTAAAAATAATTCGGTATCAATAAACTTGGCACACTATTGAGTTCTCAAACAACAAACACTCTCGACACCACAACCACCGCAATCGGCGGCTGCTTCGCTCCGGAGCAACTTTACAAGGTTACCATCTTGTTGACTGTTGTCAACTCCATGTTTTCCACTTGTTTACGTCTCTTGAATTTCGTTCCCTTTCGGGCTTTCCGTTCAAGCGGCGCGAGAAATAACTCTACACGTCTTTGAGGTGAACGCAAAATCGGGCGCATGGCCCGTTATTCATCCAAACTTCCCTGTCATTACGGGAATTCGTGGCTCGTTGAGCTGGTCTCCGAGAAAAAACCGTCAAAAACATTCTTATGAAGCAGCTCACGCTTAAAGCAGTTGGGCCTGCTTTCCCGCGGAATCACAGGAAACAGGCCCAACAGAAAAGAAAGAACTTACTTGCTTTCGGCGTTACGCAGACGCGAAACCTCGTAAAGCGAGATGCCAACTGCCATGGATGCGTTCAACGACTCCATGGCCGAGTCGATCGGGATCGAGACAATCGCATCGCAGTTCTCGCGGACCAGACGCGACAGTCCCTTACCTTCCGAACCGACCACGATGCACAGTGGGCCGGTAGCCAGTTCCAGATTCGGCAGATCCATATCTCCGCCGGCGTCCAACCCGATGACGAAGATGCCTGCGGCCTTGATTTCCTTCAGCGCGTTGGTCAGGTTGCTGCACTTGGCCACTGGCACACGTACCGCTGCTCCGGCACTGGTTTTCCACGCCGAAGCGGTCATGCCCACACTGCGCCGCTCGGGGATGATCACACCGTTTGCGCCGAAGGCCGAAGCCGAACGGATAATCGCGCCTAGGTTGCGCGGATCGGTAATGCCATCCAGCGCAATGAACAGCGGCTGGGTACGTGAGTAACCGCGGTCGTAGTCTTTGACCGACTTCTGCACCAACTGCACGGCGTCTTTGTATTCGTACGGTGGGATCTGCAGGGCCATGCCCTGGTGAATCGCGCCGTCGGTGATGCGTTCTAGCTCCGGCTTGCTCACTTCCATCAGCGGAATACCCTGAGCGGCGGCGAGTTTCAGCGACTCGCGCACTCGGTCATCAACTTCGATGCGGATGGCTACGTGCAGTGCCTTCGCCGGAATGCCGGCGCGCAACGCTTCAACGACCGAATTACGGCCGGTCACCATCTCGGCATTGACCTTAATCCGGTCATTACGCTTAGCCGCGCTGCGCTTGGTAGCTGCGCGGTCGGCCAGCTCCTTGGTGCGGTAGGCCTTGTGGTAAGGACGATCCTCGGCTTTCGGGGTCGGGCCTTTGCCCTCCAGGGAACGGCGGCCCTTGCCGCCACTTCCCTTGGTTGGGCCCTTCTTGCCCTTGCGAACCGCTCCCGCGCGTTCTTGAGGATTACTCATTTGATGTGTCCTTTGTTTTGAATTCTTCGTATGGCCGCGGGTGCGGTTACTTCGTCAGGGTCCAGCGGGCACCGTCCGCGGAATCAACAACGGTGATGCCCGCGGAGGCTAGCGCGTCGCGAATGGCGTCTGATCGAGCCCAATCCTTAGCGGCTCGCGCCTGGGTACGTTCGGCCAGTTGTGCCTGAATTAGCGTGTCCAGCGCTTCGGTTTCGGCACTTCCCTGCCCGGTGCCGACGCTACGTGCATCGTCCAGTCCAAGAACCTGCGTCATGGCAAGTACCTGGTCGAGCGCCTCGGCTACAGTCTGTTCTTCGTTCGCATCCAGTGCGGCGTTGCCGCGGCGGACCGTCTCATGAAGCACAGCCAAGGCCATCGGCACGTTCAGGTCATCATCCATGGCGAAGCCGAAAGCTTCGGGTACCGAAGTAGCTTCCACGCTGAGCCCGGTATTGGCGGCTCGGTACGTGGCGTTGGAAATGAAAGTGTCGATGCGTTCTACGGCGGCGGCGGCTTCGGTGAGCGAATCGGGACGGTAATCCAGCTGCGAACGGTACTGCGCCTGACCTAGGAAGTAGCGCACCACGCGAGGTTCGGCCAGCTGCAGCATTTCTTCCGGGGAGATGGTGTTGCCAATGGACTTGCTCATTTTTTCCCCGGCATAGGTGACCATGCCGTTGTGCATCCAGTAATTGGCAAAGCCCTGACCGGCGGCGGTTGACTGCGCCAATTCGTTTTCATGGTGCGGGAAGCGCAAATCTAGCCCACCACCGTGGATGTCGAAGTGCGTGCCGAGGTACTTGGCGGCCATAGCCGAGCATTCTAAATGCCAGCCCGGTCGCCCGCGGCCCCAGGGGCTCGTCCACGACGCGGTGTAGGGATCGCTTTCCTTGTGTCCCTTCCACAGGGCGAAGTCCCGCGGATCTCGCTTGCCACGCGGATCGGCGTCGGCGGCAGCCTGCATATCGTCGATTTTCTGTCGGGTCAGTGAACCGTAGGCCTCGAAGGAGCGTACGTCGAAATACACGTCTCCGGAGTCATCGGTGGCCGGGTAGGCATGACCGCGGGAGATCAAGGTTTCGATCAGCTCATGCATTTCGGTGATGTGGCCGGTAGCGCGTGGCTCATAGGTCGGTCTGCGTACTCCGAGCGCTGCATAGGCGTTGGCAAACTCTTGTTCGAAGCGGTAGGCCAGCGCATACCAAGACTCCCGTGGCGGGTAGTGCTGATCCGCGGCAAATTCCTCGGCGAAGGAGTTCGACGACTTTTCCAAGATCTTGTCGTCGATATCGGTCACATTGCGCACGGTGGTGACGGTAAAGTCCCGGTATTCCAGCCAGCGCACCAAGATGTCGTAGGCAATAGCGCTGCGCACGTGGCCCACGTGCGGCATGCCCTGCACAGTTGCGCCACAGTAGTACAGCTTGACTTCGCCGTCGGTTAACGGCTTAAAGTCTCGTACGGACGCAGTCTTGGTGTCATAAAATCGCAGGCTCACATCTTTAAGGTTATCCGAAGAAACCGGTGGTTGTGCGGGGATGCGACAAGGAACGCACTGACGCGTTGTTTACTGCCCTGCCCGAGTGGCCGGATAGACCAGCGCGGTGGCGTATGCGGTGACCCCGATGCCCTCCCCCTCGTAGCCCAATCCATCGCTGGTGGTTGCGGTGACGCTGACTGGGGCACCAAGGACTTCAGAGAGCAGTTGATTGGCTTCTTCGCGGCGCGCCGCGAAGCGTGGACGGCGGGCCACGAACTGCACCGCAACGTTGCCGATCTCGAACCCCGCGCCTCGGACCAGACGCGCAGCTTCTGCAAGCAGGCTCACACCGCTTGCCCCGGCAAATTCGGGTCGATCCACCCCAAAGTGGGTTCCCAGATCGCCAATCCCGCTGGCGGAGAACAATGCGTCGCAGGCAGCGTGGGCTACCGCGTCCCCGTCCGAGTGTCCCGACAGACCGATATCGTCGGGGAAGAAAAGGCCTGCCAGCCACATTTGCCGTGATGGGTCGGTGCTGACCGCGTGCACGTCGATGCCATTGCCGATGCGTGGGATGGCCAAGTTTTTCTCCAGGTTCTTCGTTGCGGCGGTGGTGAACAATCGCCCCACGGTATCCAAATCCTCAGGGTGGGTGACCTTCAGCGAACGCGCGTCGCCAGCCACGACGTGCACTTCAACCCCGTGGACGCGAACGATCGAAGCGTCATCGGTGACGCGTGCTAATTCTTCGGGGCTGTAGTGGTCGAGTTGCGCATGAGCATCGATGAGGGTCTGGGCGTCGAATCCCTGCGGGGTTTGCACCGCCCGCAAGGTGCTGCGATCCGGCGTTTCTACGATAGTCGGCGAACCCAAGCCCACGTCCGTGCCGACCACGCTGATCGTGTCGGTCACCGCCAGGGCCGGGATGGCTGCCTGGACTGCGGGCTTGCGCAGCTCGGAGAGTATCAGCTCGTATTGGGATACCGGGGCGAAGGCGCGTGCCGCGTCATGAACCAGGATTCGCGTGATCTGCGCGGAGACCGCGGCCAGACCATTGCGCACGGAGGCCGCGCGGCTGTTCCCGCCGGGGACTGTACGCACCAGCGACGGGTAGTCGGCAAGGCGTTCGGTAAGCCGGGAGTCCTTCGGCGGTACCACCACGATTACGTCGTTGACTCCACCCACTTCGAGAATGCGGTCCAGTGCATGCTCGGCCAGCGATTTGCCGTGGACCTCAACTAACGCCTTGGGCAGGCCCGCACCTAGGCGAGTCCCCAAGCCGGCCGCTACCAGGATGACCGCTACCGATTCTTCTCGTTGCTCACTCACGAATCCCAGCTTATCCCGCATTAGAACTGCAGTTAAATGACTAAACCGTGGGTCGCTTTCCAGCGTCCCACGGTTACTTGTCGTTCGGCATCAGGCTTCGATAACTCGACGAAATTTAGGCGGAGGCCAAAACTTCGTCCAGCAGGCCTTCTGCCTTGGTCTCGTCCAGGTCCTTGGCAAGAGCCAATTCGCTGATCAATACCTGACGGGCTTTGGAGAGCATACGCTTTTCGCCTGCGGACAGGCCACGGTCATTCTCACGGCGCCAAAGGTCACGAACGACCTCTGCCACCTTGATGACATCACCGGAGGCAAGCTTTTCTAGGTTTGCCTTGT
Organism: Arthrobacter sp. MYb224; assembly: GCF_002975455.1. Taxonomy (NCBI): domain Bacteria; kingdom Bacillati; phylum Actinomycetota; class Actinomycetes; order Micrococcales; family Micrococcaceae; genus Arthrobacter; species Arthrobacter sp. MYb224. The sequence goes on from NZ_PCPU01000004.1 coordinate 4,578, forward strand.
AACGACGCGACCAGTTGGTCGGCTCTTCAGTAAATTCAGCACGAAGGACATCGAACACATGGTCCAAGCCTTCCTGACCTACCACGTCACGCACGCCAACGAGATCAACGTTCTCTGCTGGAACCTCGATGGTCAGGTCGCCCTGAGCCACCTTGAGCTTGAGATACATTTTCTCTTCGCCCTTGATCTTGCGCATTTTGATCTCTTCGATCATTGCCGCGCCGTGGTGCGGGTAGACAACAGTCTCGCCAACCTCAAAAACCATGTGAATAAACCCCTTTCCCACCTCCCAGTCTACCACGGGCACGCTCTGGGAAATCTTCACCATGACCCCAATAACCCCGAAAAGACGCGGAATTCCCTCTTCCACTTGCGGGAGAAACGTGGTATGAAGTTAATAGGTTGCGCGGCTCACCCCTCTCCCACAAGCCGCCTCAACTTATCTACAACTTGTCGAAATCGATGTGTTGCCCGTCGCTAAATCACGTTCTGGCGCGAATTACGGTTAGGCTTAGTAGCAGTCGTGGTCTTCGTGCTGCCCCGCGCCTTGGGTGCGGAACACCGATAAATGGCCGCGAAACCCGCAACTCATTATTCTCACCGAGGAGTTAGTGTCGTGATCACCGCACGCATGACCGCTGGACGCCGCATCGCTGCGTCCCTAGCCGTGGCTGCCCTGGCATTCGGTGTCACCAGCTGTGGCGCCATCAACCAGCAGGCGACTACCACCCAGTACAACGCATCCGATGGCATCCACGTTGATGTTGCCGACGCCGAGGTTCGCAACCTGATGTTCGTCGCAAACACCGACGCTTCCGAGGCCCGCCTGATCGGCTCAGTGGTCAATGACGGAGACAGCGCAGTAAGCGTGAGCATCAAGGCCGGCTCGGCATCTGCCGTGACGATCGAGGTTCCGGCCAACGAGGTCATCAAGTTGGAAGACGACGCTAACGAAACCGTCATCTCCTCGCTTGGCGTCAACCAGGGCGAGCACGCCGTCACCATCTTCACCGCGGACGGCGAAACCGTCGAGTTCAGCGTTCCGGTAGTCGACGGCACCCTCGCCGAATACCGCGACTTCGTTCCGGGCGGATACGACTCGGCCACCACCGAACACCTGAAGCCGGTAGAGCACGAATCCACTTCGGGCCACTAAGCGCTTTCTAAACGACAAAGGCTTCGGCCTTCGAGAATTCCTCCTCGATGGAAGATTCTCGAAGGCCGAAGCCTTTTGCATTTCTGCGCTAGTTCAGCGACGAGCTAAGCGACGAATTTGTATCCGAGCCCGCGTACCGTCACCAGATGCTCTGGGACTGCAGGATCTTCCTCGATCTTCGACCGCAGGCGCTTGACATGCACGTCGAGAGTTTTGGTGTCCCCGACATAATCGCTGCCCCAGACCCGGTCGATCAGCTGTCCGCGGGTCAGCACGCGACCTGCGTTGCGCAACAGCATTTCGAGCAGCTCGAATTCCTTCAACGGCATCGCGACCTCGGTATTGCTGACCGAAACCACATGGCGTTCGACATCCATGCGCACAGGCCCGGCGGTGACCACGTTGGTGATCAGCTCCTCGACTTCGCCCTGTCGGCGCAGCACCGCTCGAATGCGGGCCAGCAGTTCACGCGAGGAGTACGGCTTGGTGACGTAGTCATCGGCGCCGAGCTCGAGGCCCACCACCTTATCGATTTCGGAGTCCTTGGCGGTGAGCATGATGACAGGGACCTGGCTGGTGGCGCGGATCTGACGGATCACCTCGGTACCGGGTTGTCCAGGAAGCATCAAATCTAGCAGCACCAGATCGGCGCCGTGGCGCTCAAATTCGGTGACAGCCACAATACCGTCGTCGGCGATGCGCACCTCAAAACCTTCACGTTCCAACAGGTAAGAAAGCGGGTCCGAGAGCGACTCTTCGTCCTCAACGATCAATATGCGGGTCATCGGCGTCCTCCTTCACGATCCGCCACACGCGTGGCGTTCGCTTTATCCTTCGTCGTATCGGTGGCCAATTCCGATGGCTCGGCCCCTTCTTCATCCACTATGGGAAGTCTGAGTGTGAACGTGGATCCCTGCCCGGGCTGCGACCAGAGCGATACTTCGCCGCCGTGGTTGGCCAGCACATGCTTGACGATGCTCAGTCCCAGGCCGGTTCCGCCGGTCTGCCGTGAGCGTGCCCCATCCACCCGGTAGAAGCGTTCGAAGACGCGCTCCTGCTCTTCGGCGGAGATGCCCGGACCCTGATCGGTGACGGAGATCTGCGCGTAGCCGTCACGCTGGCGCAGCCCCACACCCACGGTGGTGTTTGGCGGTGAGTAGCGGATCGCGTTGTCGATCAGGTTGCGCAGGGCAGTCATCAGCAGATCCGCATCGCCGTAGATCGCGGCATCAAGCTGACCGCCCACGGTAATGCTGATTCCCTTTTCCTCGGCGAGCAGCTTGTTGCGGTCAACCGCCTCGCTGATCACCGATTCGATGGCCACATCGGCCCCGTGCAGGATTGAGTCGCTGGACTGCAGCCGGGAGAGTTCGATGATGTCCTGGACCAGTGCGGCCAGGCGCCGGGATTCCTTCTGCATCCGAGTGGAGAAACGGCGCACCGCCACCGGGTCATCGGCGCCGTCGCTGATCGCCTCGGCCAGTAGCGACATCGCGCCCACCGGGGTTTTCAACTCGTGCGACACGTTGGCCACGAAGTCATTGCGCATGGCCTCGGTGCGGGTGATCTCGGTGCGGTCATCGGCGAGCAGCAGGATGTACTCATCACCCAACGGCGCAACACGTACGTGCACGATCAGCTGTCCGGCGCCCAGGGTGGCCCGCTGCAGCTCGTACTGGCTCTCGGCGATCACACCGTCGGCGCGTACCTGACGCACCAGCGTCGCCAGCTCCTCGTGGACCAGTGTATGCCCGCGTACCAGCCCGTAGGCATAGGAGGCGGGGTTGGCGCGAACCACTCCGTCCACGTCGTCCAGGATCACGAACGCGCGGCCAATGACCGAAAGCACCGAGGCGGCGCCTTCGGGCAGCACCGGTTCGTCAACATCGGGAAGGCCGGAGGCACGCCGCTGCGAGAAACGGTAGGCGGCAAGCCCGACAAGTCCCAAGGTCAAACCGAGCAGGCCGGCGAGCAAGGTCGAAATTACTTCGTTCACATAATCAGACTAGCTTCCAACGCGCTGGGGGCTGGTCTCAAATGACGCGAAATAGGACTTTTCGCTATCCTATTCACCAAACGTTCACTTTCCGTGGGATATTCGTTAATAACCCGCTGACAAGGTGGAGGCAGACCCTCCGTCATGCCCAAAATCAGGGTGTGGGATTCCGTAACTCGAAAGGACCTTCAATGCGCAAGGTATTTCAGGCAGATCTGCAGCAAATCGGTGAAGAGCTGATCGAGATGTCCAAGCTGGTTGCCATCGCGATGGACCGTGCATGGGAATCGCTGGCAAACGCCGATGTCGATATGGCTCAGGAAGTTATCGCAGCCGATGCGAAGATCGACTTCCTGCAGAACCAGCTCGACGAGCGCGCCATCGACACCTTGGCACTCCAGGGGCCGGTGGCTTCGGATCTGCGCATGATCGTAGGCTCGCTGCGCATGAGCGCTTCGCTAGAGCGCATGGGAGACCTGGCGCGCCACTTAGCCCAGCTAACCCGCCTGCGTTTCCCGAACCCGGCGATCCCCGCGCAGATTTCCGACACATTCTCACAGATGGCAGAGATCGACATTCAGATCGCCAAGGAAGTCGGTCAACTGCTCGAAACTCGTGACTTGGCCATTGCCCGGGCAATTATCGAATTGAACCACAAGCTGGATGGGTTGCATTCCAGTGTGTTCACCGTGATCGCCGACGACGCGTGGGACGAGACGGCGCCGACCACCGTGGATGTTTCGCTCACCAGCCGCTATCTCGAGCGCTTCGGTGACCACGGCGTCTCCGTTGCCCGCAAAGTGACCTACTTGGTAACCGGCGAATGGGATCCAGCAGAGTTCTAAGCTCCGCAAGTTAGCGCACTAGCGCCGACGTACTTCGATGGCCTTGGGCCGGTGATTTCCTCACCGGCCCAAGGCCATTTTTGCGGGCGCCCAAGTCTATTGCCTACCGCTAGTCACGATCCAGGGCAACAGCTCTGCCTGGCGGTTCACAGAAATATATAGTCACTACGAGCTACATGGCCGATTACTTCCTATTAAGCATTCGCAGAGCAGGAAAATTTCAGTGGCGAGTTCTTTGCCTTCCCTGGAATTTATGAGGTCAAGGGAAAGTCCACGGATTTCATCGCCGCATCGACCGAACCGCTTCGCCTCACCTCCAGCGTTGACGGCAACGCACATGTGGAGATTACCCGGGAGCTGTCTTCGGCCACGAGAACTCGCGTTGAAGGCCGTGCAGGACTTCGCTACGGCGTGTGTCACGCCTCCTACGAATATGGCGGATGGCTGTCCCTACGAGCTACGCCAGAAAGATCTCGCATCGATGAAGTTGACGGAGCAGACCGGCGGCCTGGAAAGCCTGAGCCAGAACAGTTTCATCGCTCAAAGCACCAAGTTCAAGTACAAGAAGAACGACACCGAGTACTACGAATACGAAACGAAAGATCTGGAGACAACCTTCCGCGGCACTATCGAGTGGGATAGCGCAACCCCCAAGGTCACCAAAATATCTAGTGGTTGGTGCTAAGCGACCCGAGAGTCAGAAGTTAACGCAGTAAGGGTGGGACACCGTATCGGTGTCCCACCCTTCATGTGTGCGTCCCCCGGACATGCCGGAGGCTAGAGTATTTCCGGCTTTAGCCTTCGCACTCGACGCAGAAACCTACAATGCCCTCTTCACGAACTAGCTGTGAGCGGTGGCGGATCAGGAAGCACGAGCCGCAGATGAACTCGTCTTCCTTCTGCGGGACGACCGTAACGGTCAGTTCCTCATTGGACAGGTCTGCGCCTGGAAGGTCCATACCGTCGGTGTGATCGGCCTCGTCGAGCTCGCGCACGACGCTCTTCGCGTCTGGTGCGTTTGCGGACTTAACCGCGTCTAGAGAAGCCTTGCGCGCCTCGGCAACGTCCGGGCGGACTTCATCGTAATCAGTTGCCACGAATTGCATTCCTAACGTGAGCCATTGAGCCTATTCGAAATAGGAGATTACAGCATACTAATGCCAGAAACACAATCCTGTGTCGTTGTTTCGCTCACAGCCTGACATTCATTTGAACTTTGCGCTTAAGAAACGACGAGGCGCACCGCTTCCGACACCCAAAAGTGCCGGCGCTGGTGCGCCCCGTACAAACTCAGAACGTGCTACTTACGCCCCTGATTCGCGACTGCCTTGATCGCGTCTGCGGCAGCTTCCAGATCCAGGTAGGTGCCACCGGCGGTGATTGGCTGGAAGTTCTCGTCCAGTTCGTACACCAACGGAATGCCGGTCGGGATGTTCAGCGAGGCAATGGCCTCGTCGCTGATGCCGTCCAGGTGCTTGACCAGCGCACGCAGCGAGTTGCCGTGCGCGGTGACCATGACGGTCTTGCCTGCGGACAGGTCCGTCTTGATCTCATTCTCCCAATACGGAAGCATGCGCTCGAGCACATCTTTGAGGCACTCGGTGCGTGGCGCCTGGTCGCCCAGGTCCGCGTAACGCTCGTCAGTTGCCTGGCTGAATTCCGAAGCATCGTCCAGGACCGGGGGCGGGGTATCGTAGCTGCGGCGCCACAGCATGAACTGCTCTTCGCCGAACTCGGCCAGCGTCTGTGCCTTGTCCTTGCCCTGCAGCGCACCATAGTGGCGTTCGTTCAAGCGCCAGCTGCGGTTGACCGGGATCCACGAACGACCAGCCGTTTCCAGTGCGAGGTTGGCTGTGGTGATCGCGCGGGTCAATAGCGAGGTGTGAAGCACCTCTGGCTTGTAGCCGGCTTCAGCCAGCAGCTCGCCGCCACGAGCGGCTTCGGCCCGTCCCTTTTCGGTCAGGTTCACGTCGTACCAACCGGTGAACAGATTCTTTTCGTTCCATTCGCTCTGCCCATGGCGAAGCAAGATCAAAGTATGGGTCATACATTCCATCCTATCCAATGCGATGCACCGCGTAGCCGAAAGTTAAGACATGTCAGCAAAAAACAACGCCCCGGTCTTCGCTTGACGAAGTCCGAGGCGTTGAAAAGCTTGTTGCCCTTAGTTGTACCAGTTGCCGCTCTGGCCGCTGACCGCGGGCTTGACATCCGCCAGGTAAACGCAGGCTACACAGGCCGCGATCAGCTGCAGGAAGCCGCCGCTGCTGGCTGGGCCGGAAAGCACCATCAACACCGAAATGATGGTGGCGCCGCCGGTCAATGCCATCCACCAGCCCTTGGTGCGCTTACCTTCTTGGGTAAACCGCGACGCCTGATGGCGCAGGCAATCGATCAATGCCCAGACGGCGACGACGCCGACAACAATGCTGAGCGCATACATCAAGTACATCTCGATTATTCGTGCCAAGTCCATATCTACACTCTACCTTTCTCTCCGGCGCGTCCATCGGCCTGGGGGTCGTGAGTCTTCAGATTCGTTCAAGGGCTCCGGAAAGATCCCGCCACAAATCCTCCACGGCTTCGATACCCACCGAAAGCCGGATCAAGTTTTCCGGCACGGTGGCGGGTTCATTCGCGTGGCGCGCCCGGCGCTCGGCCAGAGTTTCCACTCCGCCCAGCGAGGTGGCGCCGGTGATCAGGCGGAGCTCTTCGATCATCCGGTCCGCGTCTTTGGCGGTTGAACCTGCGGTAAATGAAATCACCGAACCGTAGCCGCTCATTTGCTCGGTGGCCCGCTGATGTCCGACATCCGTTGGCAGACCGGGGTAGCGTACTGCGCTCACCTTCGCATGCGCGGCCAGCCGCTCGGCCAGGATTTGGCTGTTCGCCTGCGAGCGTTCGAGCCTGACCGACAGGGTACGCACCCCGCGCAGGGCCAGGAATACGTCCATTGGCGAGGCGATGGCTCCATGCAAGGTGCGGTGCCCGTGCAGCTTGCTATGCAATTGCCCGTCGTTGGTGACCACCGCGCCGAGGATCAGATCCGAGTGGCCCGACAGATATTTGGTCACCGAGTGGACCACCAGATCAGCCCCCAAGGTCAAAGGCTGTTGCAATAGCGGGGTGGCAAAGGTGTTGTCAACGATGCTGAGCACACCCGAGGACTTGGCCGCCGCCAACAGCGCGGGAAGATCCGCAACCTCAAGCATCGGGTTTGTTGGAGACTCCAGCCACAGCACGTCGGCACCGTCCATCGCGCGCAGCACCTGATCGGTATTTGCCACATCCACAGCTCGTACACTGAAGCGTCCGGCTGCCTGCAGTTCAGCGCTCAACCCCAACGAACCGTTATAGGAATGCTTTGGCAAGACCAGCACGCCGCCCTCGGGCACCAGGGTCAGCGCCGCGGAGATCGCCGCCATCCCGGAAGAAAACACCAATGCCGGATGTTGTGCCTGCTCTAATTGACCCAAGACTTCTTCGAACGGGTCCCAGCTTGGGTTGGAGAATCGCGCGTACACGCGATCCCCGGTGCCGGCAAGCCCGTGCGAGTGGTAGGTCGAGGTGAACGTGATCGGATGATTCACCGGGCCGTCATTGGTGTGCGCAGGACGTCCCCCGGCCACGATAAGCGTGTTCGGGTCCCAAGTTTGTGCTTCGGTAGCTGATTCTGGCAGTTGGCTCATGAGCACCAGATTACGCCCGCATAGCGGCGCAATGCACAAGCGTTTACGTGCATGTCCGCCCGTGTTACCCGGCTTGTTCGTCACTCTTGGCCAGAAGCCCTGGAATCTGTCCTTTTTCCCGACCCCGGTTAGTTAGGGTAGAGGTGTGAGTATCGATTCGACTGCATCCCAGCGCGGCCTGTTTATCGTCTTTGAAGGCGGCGACGGCGCCGGCAAGTCCACGCAGGTGGCCATGACCCGTCAGTGGTTGGAAAATCGTGGTGCCCGCGTAGCGACCACTAGGGAACCCGGCGGCACCCAAATCGGCGAGAAACTACGCTCCTTGGTGCTCGAACACGGTCACGGCGACATCGATTCACGCACCGAGGCTCTTATCTATGCGGCGGCCCGCGCAGCCCACGTGCAGCAGCTCATCGCTCCAAAGCTCGCGGAGGGTACCCACGTGATTTGCGACCGATTTGTCGACTCTTCGCTGGCCTATCAAGGCATGGGCCGATCCCTAGGGTTTTCGGCTGTCTCGGCCATCAATGACTTTGCGACCACCGGTTTGAAACCGGATGCCACGATCATCCTCGATATCTCTGCCGCGGATGGTCGCGCTCGGCGAATCGCTGCCAGCGGCGGGGTGGAGGATTCGGACCGGCTGGAAGCCGAACCAGATGATTTCCACGAACGCATCCGCGGCGCTTTCCTCGAACTTGCCGCCAAGGATCCACGGCGTTATCTGGTTGTCGATGCGACAGGCAGCGTTGAGCAGCTCCAACAGGAAATCACGACACACCTTGCAGGTCTGTTGTGAGCCGGCTGGTATTTGCCGAGCTCGCCGGTCAGCAGCGTGTGGTCGACTCGCTGATTTCCGAGGTTGATCAAGGCAACCCCACACATGCTTGGCTGGTGACCGGTCCGCCTGGTTCCGGACGGACCACCGCGGCCCGGGCGTTCGCCGCGGCCTTGCAATGTACACAAACTCCAGCGGGCTGCGGACAGTGCGATGCATGTAAGAAAGTAATGGCGGGCAACCATCCAGATGTTTCTTTCGTTTCCACTAGCAAGGTCGCCTATCAGATCGAAGATGTCCGGCATCTGATCACGCGCGCCCAAGAACGTGCCGGTAACGGCAAATGGCGCATCATCATCATCGAAGATGCAGACCGTATGACCGAACGCACTACCAATGTGCTGTTGAAGGCCATCGAAGAACCGCCTGCACAGATGATCTGGATCCTCTGTGCGCCCTCACCGGCCGATGTGCTGGTAACCATCCGCTCGCGCTGCCGCGCGGTCAACTTGTCGGTGCCTGCGGCCGCGGAGGTCGCCGAGCTTTTGGTGCGTCGCGACGGTTTGGAACCGGAGATGGCAGAGTTTGCCGCGCGAGTATCGCAGTCCCATATTGGCGTTGCCCGTATGTTAGCCCGAGATGAAAAGGCTCGCGAGCGTCGTGAAAAGGTCGTCACGCTGCCGCTGCGGCTCTCTACCCTCCCCCAGGCGATGTCTGCCGCGGCAGACATCTCTGCGCTGGCCAGCGAGCATGCCGAAGCCATGACCGGTTCGCAGCTCAGCGCACAGATTGCCGAGCTTCGCCACGCAAATGGCTTGGGCGAAGAGGAAAATATTCCTCCGGGACTGCGCGGACAGTTCAAGGCCCTAGAGGAAAATGCCAAGCGTTTCGCCAGGCGCGCTACTTTTGATTCCTTGGACCGCACTCTGATAGATCTGACGACCTTTTTCCGCGATGTGCTTAGTTTGCAACTGCATTCGGGCATAGAACTCATCAACGAACATCTCCGCTCGAAGCTAGAAGCCTACGCAGCGGCGCAACCCAGCGAGAAGACACTCGCCCAGCTTGATGCAATCAACGAAACGCGTCAGCGCCTGGCCGCCAACGTTAATCAACTGATCGCCCTTGAGGCGCTCATGGCCCGGCTACTTCCAAAGCCAGGCCGTCGCTAGATCAGCAGCTGCCACGACCGATACCCCAACTTCAACAGGAGACGCAAAAGTGACTGCACGTATTTCCCTGCTCCGGTTCGCGTCACTGGGCGCGGCGTTGTCCCTCGCCTTGGTTTCCTGCGCTGGCTCCGGGCCGAGCGATACGGACGCTGCCCCTTCGGCCACCAAATCCCCGCCTACTGCGGCTCCTGAAGCCCAGGGCGAACTGGCCGAATACTACGATCAAGACGTGATGTGGGAACCATGCGGCAGCACAGTGGAGTGCGCGACTATCCAGGTGCCCCTGGACTATGAAAACCCCGAGCAAGAGGGCATTGATCTTGCGCTGAATCGACGTGCTTCGGAAGGTACGAAACGAAACCTTCTGGTAAATCCCGGCGGTCCGGGCGGGTCAGGCCTCGGCATGGTCACCGAAACTGTGCCCCATATTTTCAGCAATGATCTGCAGCGTGAGTTCAATACGATCGGTTTCGACCCACGTGGCGTAGGCAAGAGCTCCCCGGTGAAATGTCAGACAGATGAGCAAACCGACCTGAGCCGGCAACAGAACCTACGCGCCTGGGTTCCAGAAGACCGAGAAGAAATCATCAAGCAATCTAAGGAATACTCCAAGGAGTGCGCGCAGAACACCGGGGATTTGCTCGGTCATGTGGACACCGTTTCGGCGGCCAAGGATCTGGACATCATCCGGGCAGCCCTTGGAGACGAAAAACTCGATTATCTTGGTTTCTCTTACGGCACGTTCCTCGGCGCCACCTACGCGGAGCTCTTTCCGCAGCGGGTTGGCGGGTTCGTCCTAGATGGCGCCATGGATCCCTCAGTTTCATCCGCTGAGGTGAACAGGGCGCAGGCCGTGGGATTTGAGCGAGAGATCGATGCCTGGCTCGAAAGCTGTTTGAACAGTGAAGCATGCCCATTTGACGGGACTCTTGAAGAAGCCAAAGTGCAACTGCAACTGTTCTTTGCTCAAATCGAAAATGAACCGCTCGTGTCCAGCGACGGCCGAACCGTACCGATTATCGATTTCATCAACGGATTCATCGTTCCGCTTTATGACAATTCGAGCTGGCCGATACTGACCACTGCCATGCGTGAAGCAATGGAAGGCGATGTAGATCAGGTCTTGCTCTTTGCAGACCTCGCCAGCGACCGAAGCCAAGATGGCACCTACACATCGAATTCGTCCGACGCGTTCGTGGCTATCAATTGCCTGGACCGGCCAATGGATGCAGACCCAGCCACGATGCAGACCGAAGCCGAAGAGTTAATGCGCGTAGCCCCCACCCTAGGGAAATATCTCTCCTACGGCGCAATCACCTGCAACGAGTGGGAGCATGACGCGACTGGGGCACCTGCGGAGCTGCAGGCGAAGGGCTCCGGCGAGATCCTGGTGGTCGGGACAACCGGAGATCCCGCGACGCCTTACGAATGGTCGCAGTCGCTGGCCTCGCAATTGTCCAGCGCAACGTTGCTGACTTTTGAAGGGCATGGCCACACCGCATATGGTCGTTCGAATGACTGCATCACCGAGGCGGTTGATGCTTACTTGATCGATGGCAAGGCGCCCGAAGATGGCACCGTGTGCTGATCTAAGGCTTCACAGAAACAGCTCGTTTTGACGATCTCTCGAGTACTCAGATAAAGTAGCGAGGTGCCTGTTTTCAGGTATCGGCCTCCTTAGCTCAGGGGTAGAGCAGCTCCCTCGTAAAGAGCAGGTCGGCGGTTCAAATCCGCCAGGGGGCTCGTGTGAAGAAAAACCCCGGACACCGGTACTACCGTGTGCTTCCGGGGTTTTTCGCTGTCTTGGGACACCGAGCCTCGCTCATCACTGCTTCTTATGCACCAAAAACATCAACATGGCGATGATTTTATGAATGACGACGAGCCCAAATATGAAGGCCAATGCGAAGCAGCCGGTCGAGGCGAGCTCGAATGGTGAAAGCGCCAAGGGATTAGGATCCCCGTCTCGAAATGCCAGCTGAGCCCCGAAGAACAGCAGGAAGAATCCTAAAAAACTCAGCGCGATGCTCAACCAAAAATAGATCAGGGTGTCATATCCCGGTTTTTTCATAGGCAAGAAGTCATCCTTAATTTTATTCATTCTGATTACTACAATGATAATCAATCATGCATCTTTTACCCTAAAAAAGACTTCGAAGAATCGCTGGCAACGAATCTGCCTACACAAGTAAAGGTTCGCCAAAGAGCCAAGGCCGGCCTCTTTAGATTCAACTTCGCCTCTTCTCACCTCGGCTGACAGGTCACGCATTGACACCGTTTATTCACGAAGGTAGGATCCATTCCAAAGAGCGGGGAACTCAGGTTTTCCCCGGTTGGGAATATTCAATGGACGACTGGATGTTCGTTTTCGGCAACGATGCGCCGCCCCCGGCAGCGGGATATGACTGGACGCGGATTCAAGCCGCTACGCGGTCAATGCTGGCGGCGCAGGCACGTATGCGGCGTGCGTCCCAAGGAAACGCCGAACTAGACGAATCCGAATTGGCAGACGCACAGCAGAGCATCGCAGAGTTCGAAAACTCGATCCTTGAAGCACTTGGCAACGGGGTTGCGGTAAGCCTGATTGCTGACAGTACGAATCTAAGCCAGACAGCGGTCAACAAGCTCCGTGATACGGGCACACTCATGGGTTCCTAATTCGCAGCCCCGCCATCTTTCAGGAAGGAGCTAGACGCGGACATCCGATGTGAACATGAGCAGGGTTCACCAAATACGAGATAAGCCTGCGCACGGTTCGATGCGCAGAGCTTCAGCTATCGGCTACAAGGAGTCCTGACCGCAGTTCGTCAGATGCCCCAAAATAGCGCCGAGCGAACGAACACGATTGGGACTTCAGTCAAGGGCGACGGTACCCCGCGCATTACCGGCTTGCCCGGGCACCGCAGGCCATCCTGGGCCGATCATGTATACCGGGGAACCGCACCCGCTGGAAGTTAAAGCTTCGGCACTCAACGCAGTGAGGATCAGCCTTGCACCGAAAGCCTGACGGCGTTCCGTCGCAAGAGGGATATTATGCACCGATCTCAGCCTAGTGCGGATCTCGACAACCGCTCTGGGTTTCAAGCAGTCAAGGACCCTGGTTCCTACCGAAACCAGGGTCCAAAATTCAATGCTCTGCAGATTCGGATTTATTCGAAGTCTGAGGTAGCCGGATCTGCCGCGATGCGCCCCTCGGGACCACGGTCCAACCCGTTGATCGCAGCAAGGTCCTCGTCATCAAGCTTCAACTCGACTGCCTCGAGGTTCTCGATGATTCGCGAATCGGTGACTGACTTTGGAATCACCACGTTGCCCAAAGCCAAATGCCAGGCGATGACTACCTGCGCCGCACTGGCCTCATGCTTTTGGGCGATCCCTAAAAGGACCGGGTCGGTCAAGAGCTCGCCGCCGTGGCCAAGCGGAGACCATGATTCGTGGGCGATGCCATGCTTAGCTTCGTAAGCGCGCAACTCGGCCTGTGGGAAGTACGGGTGAGTTTCAACTTGGTTGATCACCGGACGCACACCGGTGTGCTCATAGAGCTCGTCCATGGCCTCAATGGTGAAGTTGCAGACGCCGATAGACGTGGCCTTTCCGTCTTTCTGTAGCTGAATCAAGGCTTTCCACGTGTCCACATAGGTGCCGCGCTGAGGCTGCAACCAGTGAATCAGGTAAAGATCGACGTGGCTCGTTCCCAAACGTTCGAGGGAGGCTTCGGACGCCGCCAATGTCTTGTCGTAGCCCTGGTCGGAATTCCAGACTTTGGTGGTCACGAAGATTTCGCCACGCGGAATGCCGCTGGTGGCGATTGCGCGCCCCACGCCTTCTTCGTTGCCGTAGATACGGGCTGTATCGATATGGCGGTATCCGGCTTTCAGCGCCTTGCCAACTGCGATCTCAGCGTCGGCATCGGATATCTTCCAGACGCCGTAACCGATCTGGTCGATGCAGTTGCCATCGTGGAAATTAGATTGTGGAATAGTTTGGATCATGCAACTAATTTAGTGCATCGGAGCGGAACTTGAGGTGAAAGGCACCATGTTTCAACGGTTCAGCTCACGTCAGCCAGCATTTTGGCTGCGTGCGAAATGTCGTCTTTGACGATCTGTGCACGGTGTTCGACCGGTTGCATATTGTTTTCTGCTCCACCTTTGGCCTGCATGCGCATCATCGCAATTGCCTGAGCCGTAGCGGCTAAGTCGTTGGCTGACTTGGTCAGCGCTCGGTGCACCTTGGAGGTGGATTGCGGAATGTGCTCGTCATCGCTTGGCGTCACCCGCTGGGCATCGATGCACAGCTGACGCACCCGCGGGAGCAGATCTGCCAGCTCATTGGCTTGCGTAACTACCTCGTTGTACAGGTCGTTGTCTTCGATTCCTTCTAAGACCTGGAAAACGCGGTCCAAAGAGCGCACGAACCTGTCATGGGCGCGACGCCATACGCCTTGCCCAAGGTCACGGTTTGTTGCGCGTTGTTCGCGCAGACGCGAGAAAAACCCCATCACACTCTTTTTTGCTAGGTCGCTACGAAATGACTAGTACCAGACTACCGGTCGCTGCTCAAAACTCCCCAGCTTCGTGGCTTCGCTTGACGTGAAAAGGAGTCTTGGAACTCGAAATCGAGTTCCAAGACTCCTTCGCGCTACCCTCCAATTAGCAGCAGCGGCCTTGCGGGTTGCGTTCTTGCCAGTTGGTGTATTCGCGCCAAAAATCGCGTTCCGTCATCGGTTCGGCTTCGGGATGGGTGTTAGCCAAGTGCTCCAGGTAGTGCCGGTACTTATCTGCACCGAGTATGCCTTCCATGAAACGCCTAGCTTGGCCGAGCTTTTCGCGAAGTTTTTCCATTTTAGTGTCCACCACGGCTCACTCTTTGGCTATCTGGAACATTCTTCCACTGAGCTTCAAGTGCCTTTTCTGCGGGCGAAGAGATCAGGCCTTGCGCAGCGAAGATTTTCGATTTCGTGTATGGGTCCTCGGTGTCTTTTCCGCCGCCAAGGGACTTCGCCTTGACCGTTTCGACTACCGCCGCGGCGATCACGATGACCGATAGCACCAAGAAGATTACCGAAAGCCAGCCCTGCACACCGGTATTGCGCACGACGGCTTCCATGGCTTCAACGCCGTTTGCCGATCCGAAGGAAGTCTCACCGTTGGCCAAGGCTTCCTTGAACGCGTTGTGGTTTGCGAAGTAGCCAACCTTGGTGTTCGTGGAGAAAATCTTCTGCCACGAGGCGACGAAGGTGACCACGACGGCGAACGCCAGCGGGAGCACAATGACCCACAGGTGCTTGAAGTTGCCTCGCTTGGCCACAATCGTCATGACCACCGCCAAAGCTATAGCGGCAAGCAACTGGTTGGAGATACCGAACAGCGGGAAGAACGTATTGATGCCGCCAAGCGGGTCGGTGACTCCGAGAATGAGAATGTAGCCCCATCCGGCCACCATGAGTAGCGTACATATCCAGGCTCCGGGGCGCCACGAAGTGTCCTTGAACTTTGGAACGAAGTTACCGATAGCGTCCTGCAGCATGAAGCGAGCCACGCGTGTCCCGGCATCTACCGCGGTCAGAATGAACAGCGCTTCGAACATGATCGCGAAGTGGTACCAGAAGCCCATCATGGCGACGCCACCGAACCACTGATTCATGATCACCGCAATGCCGACCGCTAGCGTTGGAGCGCCACCGGTTCGCGAAACCACCGACGGTTCGCCCACGTTGGCCGCCAATTCGGTCAGCTGGCTTGGAACTAGGTCCACGCCGGCCAGTCCCAAGGAGTTCACAAACGCCACCGCGGTCTCCACGGTGCCACCGGTCGCGGCGGCGGAGGAGTTCATCGCGAAGTAAATGCCGCGATCAATGGAGATCGCCGCAACCAATGCCATGATGGCCACCATGGACTCCATGAGCATGCCGCCGTAGCCCAGGAAGCGGGTCTGGCGTTCCTTCTCGACCAGCTTCGGGGTGGTTCCCGAGGCGATGAGCGCATGGAAGCCGGAGAGCGCACCACAAGCGATGGTGACAAACAAGAACGGGAACAGCGAGCCGGAGACGACCGGGCCGTCTGAACGTGAGGCGTACTCGGAGATGGCCGGGGTACTGATCTCAGGTCGGACTACGACAATGGCCACGGCCAGCAGACCGATCACACCGATCTTCATGAAGGTCGACAGGTAGTCGCGCGGCGCAAGCAGCAGCCAGACCGGAAGTACCGCAGCGATGACACCGTAAACAATGATCGCCCATGCAATGGTGGTGCGTTCCATGTGGAAGAACTCAGCACCCCACGCCGATTCAGCAATCCAACGGCCCGAGATGATCGCGAACATCAATAGCGCGAAGCCGATGACCGAAATTTCCAGTACCTTGCCCGGGCGGATAAAGCGCAGATAAATCCCCATAAACAATGCGATCGGGATCGTCAGCCCCACCGAATAGATGCCCCATGCAGATTCCCCCAGCGCGTTGACAACCACCAGCGCCAAGATGGCAACAATGATGATCATGATGGCAAGAGTCGCAATCAACGCCGCGGTGCCACCAATCAGACCCAACTCTTCACGGGCCATCTGGCCCAGCGAACGCCCACCACGGCGCATCGAGAAGAACAAGACCAGGTAGTCCTGCACCGCACCGGCCAGAACTACACCGAGGATGATCCAAATGGTTCCCGGTAGGTAGCCCATTTGCGCTGCGAGGATCGGCCCAACTAGCGGCCCGGCTCCAGCGATTGCCGCGAAGTGGTGCCCAAAAAGCACCCGTCGATCGGTTGGCACAAAGTCTCGGCCGTTATTCATATACTCGCCGGGAGTGGCCCGGAAATCATCCGGCTTGGCGATCTTGCGCTCAATGAACTTCGCATAGAACCGGTAAGCGATCAGGTACGTCGCCACCGCGGCGAAAACGAACCAGATCGCGTTGATGGTTTCACCGCGGGAGAATGCGAGCATGGACCAGGCCACGCCGCCGATCAATGCAATGACAACCCAGACGGCGATGCGCAACGGAGTCCACCGCTTATCTTCGCGTTCGACAATCTCTGGGTCCACGCCCGCCGGCGGCAGGGCTTCTTGGGTACTCACTGGGAGTAGCCTCCTCGGAATCTTTCAAGTGACGTGGATGACTAGTTCCTGTGGAACGAGTCACGTGGTAATACCACGGGTCACTTTACGCGACGGAGGTATGGATAAATCAAGCCCGCACGACGATTTTTCCCAGATGCGTCCCGGAATCAAAATGTTCATGCGCCGAGACGAGAGCTTCGAAAGAATAAGTTCTGGTGACGTTCAGACTGAGTTTCCCTTCTGCCAGCAACGGTGCAATACGGTCTGAAGTTTCCTTGACGATTATGGTCTTTTCGTTCGCCGGACGAGCACGCAACGTGGTGCCGATAACCCTGGCACGCTTAGACATCAGAATGCGCAAATCCAGTTCCGCCTTGGCGCCGCCCTGCAAGCCAATGACGACCATGCGGCCGCCCACGGCGAGCGCCTTCACGTTCATCGCCAGATATTTCGCACCAACCACATCGAGAATCAGGTCAACACCTTTGGCCGCGGTCAATTCACGAACCCGTTCCAGCACATCTTCTTCGCGATAGTTGATCCCCGCATCAGCGCCCAGCGATTTGCAGTACGCAATCTTCTCGTCTGACGAAGCAGTGACAATCACTGTCGCGCCGGCGGCCTTCGCCAGCTGGATTGCCATAGATCCGATTCCACCGGAACCGCCATGGACCAGAATCGTTTCTCCATCCTTGAGCGCTCCCTCAAGGAAGATATTCGAGACCACGGTTGCGGCCACCTCGGGGAGCCCCGCGGCTTCGACTAGATCCATCTGGGCAGGGACGGCCAGCACGTGGGAGGATTCGACATTGACGTACTGGGCGTAGCCGCCTCCGGCAAGCAAAGCTGCCACGCGGTCTCCAACGTTCCATTCGGTGACCTGCTTGCCGACCTTGGCGATGGTTCCGGAAACTTCCAGCCCTGGGATGTCGCTGGCACCGGCAGGTGGCGGGTAAACACCCTTGCGCTGCTGGACATCTGCCCGGTTCAGGCCGAAGGCGGCAATCTCAATTAGTACTTCATGATCTGCCGTTTCCGGGATTGGGCGAGCCTGTGCTTCAAGCACTTCTGGTCCCCCTGCGCCGGTGTAGATATAGGCCTGCATCGTGTCATTCATGTATGTCGATTCCCTTCTTGGCTTCCTCATAGCGTATAGTTTTTCGGGTTGGATGGTTGTCCGAGCGGCCTAAGGAGCTGGTCTTGAAAACCAGTGTGCGGTAACCCCGTACCAAGAGTTCAAATCTCTTACCATCCGCGTTACAGTCTGGGGCAGTAGATCAATTGATCTGCTGCCCCAGACTTCTTATTTTGAACTGCCCGCCAACAGTTCTTCCAGATTGACTCCCGCCATGCGGGCAATCTCGATGACCACCTGCTCCGCATCGTGCAAGGTTTGCGCGGCCGGGTGCGTCGGGTCTCCGGCCTGGGCCGCAATTGCAGTCCCCCACTGTGCCGAGGAAAGCTGCAAGCCGAGCACGAATATTCCGCGATGGGCCAGACCTTCTGCGTTGATCAGCCGGTAGGGCTCGCCCACCACGTCGAATCCGGATCCCGTCATCTGTTCGCCTTCGGCGTTGCGCCAGGTATGCGCGCGGGCCACCTTGTCGGCTAGCAGTTGGGTGATTAGTGGGGTGTTGTTCTGCAGTACCCTGTTGCTGGGCATCATCGCTTCGCACAAGACCTTCGCGCCATAGATCTCGGTATCTACCCACGGCGAGGAAACAGTGAACTTTCCGCGTACATCGTCGAATCCGAACTCGGGTTCTGGCCCGATAAAGCTCACCAGCCCTGCGCGGGACAGCGCCAGGAGCTGTTCGATCCGTTCCAGGGGTGGCCCCGAGGACAGGCCTTCGACCAGCGGCTCAAAGTGGGCCTGCACTTCTTCAATTCGGGACTGCTCGTCCAAGATCCCCTTGGTTACCAGGTCCTTAATAACCATGCGCCCGGCGTTCATCGTCATGATGGCACAGGACAGCGGGTCGCGCAGCCCGGCGGAACTGTGCTGCGCATTGCCAACGAGATAGTCGCGCACCGCCTGCTGGTACTGCTCATGGGAACCGAAGCCAACCTGGTCAAAAGGTCGCGCCAAAGCCGGAATGTCCAACCATTTCAGGTGCGGGAACTGATCAATATAGTCGCGCAGTTCGCTGAGCCACACCTGATTGCCTTCGTGGTGTTCAGCTTCGAGGATCCGTTCCAACCCGGCTAGCAACCAGCTGGAGTCCGCGGTCGGTCCGGCCGCCTCGGTGGCGACGCATTTTGAGTAGTAGACCCACAGTATGTCGCGGTGCAGCTGGGGCCAGATATGGCGGGAAAAGCTTAAGGCGGCGTCCGGATTCGAATGACGAGCTTCGGCGACCTTTCCGATCAGCTCTTCGGCGTGCAGGAAACGCAAGGTGATTTCCGCTGGAATAAATTCTTCTACGACCGGTTTCCCCCAATAGGGGGTGCCCCGACGTGAAGCCGCGATCAGCTTGGGCTCCTTCCCCGAGGCGATGTATTCGAATCGGTGTCCCGGTTCTTGGCTCACTTCCTTGAAAATTCCTCCGCGGCCGCTAGTCAATTCGGCCATGCCGTCGAAGAAATTTAGCCCCATTCCGCGCAGCAGTGCCGACTCGCCTGATTTGAAGTTCGAGTAGTCGACATCCGCCGGAATGTTTGGCGGCAGATATGTGGCACCATCTTGTTCGGCTGCCCGTTGCAGCTGTTTTTGCCACGGGTTCAATTCAGCATCCTGATGCCCCAATGCCAGAACGACGCTGTCGAACTCTAAGTGCCCGGCGCCAGGATCTCCTTGGGCAAAGGACCGGTAATCCAGTCGGTAGCCAGCCTCCTGCGGGCGAACCGCCAACACTTCAGCGCGGATGTAGTTCAAAACGAAATTCGGATGCTCATCGAGCACGCGGGCGCACGAGTCATAAACGTGTTCTAGGTAACGACCGTAAATTGCTCGTGGCGGGTAGGTGCCAGGTTGCGTGGCGCGCAGCGCAGCGGCTTGACGCTCTTCGAGCCGGAGGCCATCCCCATTGGCCTCCACAAACTGCCGGAAGCTAAGCCCCGGTTCAGCTGCGACCCTTTCGGGAGCTACCGTTGGAAATGAGGCAGGGGTGTTCATCAGGAAGTGTAGCGACTGTTTTGGATTCCATACATGCCCGGACCCCGGGCGGTACGGGTCGAACACCGTTACACGTACCAAGGTAGCCAGCTTGGGCACCTTGACGGCCAGCTTAGCTAGGCGTTCGATGACACTGGTACCGCGCGGGCCAGCGCCAACTATAGCGACGTTGTACTGTGGTTGGGGTTCTTCCCAGAAGTTGCTCACCTTCCAAGATTATTGCCTAGAAGCAACTTGTCACGCCATCAAGCGCCCCAGCCTCCCGGCAAAAGCTGCGGCCCAAATTCAAAAGAGCGTCGCTGGCCCATGATCTACCTTGAATGCATAGACTGTGGCTATGCCTTCAACGCCGTCTGAATCCCTGGAAACGACCAATCCTTATGCCTGGCTAGAAGCCACCCACGATGATGCCGCGTTGGAATGGGTCCGCGCGCAAACTCAACGCACCGAAGCCGAACTTCACGATGCCGACTTTTCGCAAAGGGTCGACGCTATTCGCCGGGTACTGGATGCTCAGGACCGCATCCCGATGGTCACCAAGCGCGGAGACTACTACTACAACTTCTGGCGGGATGCCGAGCACCGCCTGGGCCTCTGGCGCCGTACCACGTGGGATTCATATCGCACCGAGAATCCCCAGTGGGAAATTCTGTTGGACATGGACGGCTATGCCCTGCAGCAGGGTGAACCATGGCACTTCGCCGGGTCCGCGTTTTTGCGGCCGGCAGAAGGACAGCCACACCGCAGGGCACTCATCCGGTTAAGCCCCGACGGTGGAGATCAGGTGCGTGTGCGTGAATTCGATTTGGAAACCCTGCGCTTCATCGATGACGGTTTCGACCTCGCCGTTGCAAAGACCTCGGCAAGCTGGATCGATGAAAATACGTTGCTGGTCGCTTCGGCTACCAACGAGTCCGATACGACACGTTCAACTTATGCACGCACCGCACGAAAGCTCACCCGCGGTACAGCTCTGGAAGATGCCGAGGTCGTTTTTGAAGTTGCCCAAGAACATGTAGCGGCCTTCTGCTATTTCGATTCGGCTCCGGGCTTTGAACGCATCGTGACTACCGATGCCATCGACTTCTACAACTCACGCACCGGCGTCATCCTCGACGGGACCCACCATAATATTGAGGTCCCGACCGATGTGCAGGTCAGCCTGCACCGCCAATGGGTGTTGTTCGCCCCGCAAACCGACTGGGAACATCATGCAGAGCTCATTCCTGCAGGGTCCCTGGCAATCGGCAATCTCACCGATTTCCTGAACGACGGCCGCATCCAGAAGGTCATCTTCCAACCGGATGCGAAGACTTCCCTGCAAGGCATGGACTTCACCGCCAACTACCTGCTGGTCTCGTTGCTACACGATGTGGCCGCGCAGATTCGGGTATTCGACCTGCGCGAGAACTTTGCCGAAACATCCCTGCCGCTCGCCGACCCGATGCTCAGCGTTTCGGTGGGAGCGGTGGACGATGAGGATGCCGCGACCGCCGATGATTATTGGATGACGGTCACCGGCTTCACCACCCCGACAACCTTATTTCGTGGGTCGATCGGAGCGGAGCCAGAAGTCGTAAAGCGATCTCCCGAGCGTTTTGACGCTGCCGGGTTCAGCGTGACGCAGCATTTTGCGCGCTCCAACGATGGGACTCGTGTGCCCTACTTCCAAGTCGCCGATGCGCGGTTGAAACTCGACGGCGAAAATTCTGTGTTGATGGACGGCTATGGCGGTTTCCAGCACAGCATGACTCCGGGTTATGCCCCGGCTATGGGAGCCGGATGGTTGAGTAGACGCTCCGGCAATGGGCGCCTGCCGGTATACGTCATGACCAACATTCGTGGCGGCGGCGAATACGGCCCCAGCTGGCATCGTGCGGCATTACGCGAAAACCGCCATCGTGCCTATGAAGACTTCGCAGCCATAGCCGAAGACCTGGTCACCCGCGGTGTGACCCGTCGCGCCCGGCTGGCGGCGACCGGACGGTCCAACGGTGGCCTGTTGATGGGCAATATGATTGCCGGCTACCCGCAGCTGTTCGGCGCGATCTCTTGCGGTGTGCCATTGCTGGATATGCAACGGTATACCCAGCTGGCGGCGGGGCACTCGTGGATTGCCGAGTACGGAGATCCCGACGTTCCACAGGACTGGGTGTTCTTGCGCACGTTCTCCCCACTGCATCGCTTGGATGATCAACCGCACCCGACCGATGATTACCCGGCATCGCTGATTTGGACGACTACCACCGATGACCGAGTTGGCCCCTCTCAAGCCCGTAAGATGGCGGCGAGAATGATCGACAAGGGCATCGCCAACGTTCGCTACCACGAACCGGAAGACGGTGGGCATGCCGGTTCCACGGACAACGAATCGACCGCCAGAATGTTGGCTACGAGCTACGAATTCCTGTGGCGACAGGTACGTTAACACTCTCGTTTTGGAACACTCGACCATGTTCGGGTAGGCTAGATTCTGCTGGAAACAGCGGATGGATACGTGCCAGAGCGGCCGAATGGGCTTCACTGCTAATGAAGTGTCGGGGTTAAACTCGACCGGGAGTTCGAATCTCCCCGTGTCCGCCAAAACCCCCTAGGTGACTAGGGGGTTTTACTTTTCTTCTAGGTCTTTGCAGAATTACTGCTTCCGGATGTCCGCCCGGTATTGGCACGTTAACGCAGAGACCCCCGAACCCGGCGGTTGAGCCGAAAGTTCAGGGGCTTTCGATGATCATTTCAGGTCGCGCTCTACATCGTGCGCGGCTTCCTTGATCCGTTCTTCCGCCTCGCGCAGCTTGGCTGCGGCTTCTTCATTTAGCTGCTCGTTCTGCTGCTGGTCATCGCCGATCGGAGGTAAGTTCTCGTCCGCATCCTTGTCGCTTGGATCCACGGTCAGGTTCCTTTCGTGAGCGGTCGAACTGGCTGGTATCTCCTCACGATAGCCATCCATTGAGCACGAAGCAACGAAATTGGCGACGAATCTAGTCCTTGCGCTTCACGAAGGTGCGAAGCATGTTTTGCACGACGTCATCAGGCAATTTCGTGTGGCGCACAATGATCTCGGACATTCGTTCAAGGTCGGTGTGCGCGATGGCGTCAAATAACGCTTCGCGTTCTGCTTCGGGCAGATCGGCCGCGTCGAAGTGCACCGGTCCATCTGGGCCTTGGCCTTCGAAACGAAAATCTGCCACGTTCCCATGCGAGCTTTGCCCGGCAATTGGCGAAGTAGAGATCATGCGTTCAAGGTCTTCGACGGGGAGTCCCGTGTGTCCGTGCAGGATTTCGGCGGCACCAGAAAAGTTCTCGTCCCGCAGCATCGAGAACAGCTGATCGTATTCGTTGGGTGGCAGTTCTTCGCTGGAGAACTCGTGCGCCTCTCCCTCAACTTCGAAGGCCATCTTAAAATGCGTGGCGCTATGTTCTTGCTCGGAGCCGAACTGATTGCTCCACTCTTCGGGAACTACCCACAGATCGTCAGACTTATCCTCATCGGCTTCCGGGGCAACGGCCGGAGACGTCGCCACGCCCGAGTCCTCTTCGGAATCGGCGATCTGAGCTTCCAGCTTGTCCCGAAGCGCCTGAATTTCGGCTTCATCAACCGGCAGTTCCTTAACCGGCGCGGTCTGCGGATAAGCGTCGAGGCTACGCACTGCGATCACGCAGTTCTTTACCGTGTCACCGGTTACCGCACGATAATTCTGCACGGCCCCCATGACGTCGCCCTTAGCAAGGTTCCGATAGATGGCGTTGCGTGAGCTGTCATCGAGCTTCGCGTTTGCATCCTTCGCTGCTTCCCGACTGATAGCTTGCGAAATCTGAGTAGTATTTTTCTTCCGGACAGATTGAAGCCACACGTAACCGAGGGTAATAACAGCAATAGCAACAACGAGCCAGATGACGATCTCCATACATCCAGACTACTTCGTTTAACTGTGCAATTACCCTGCTATGCCCAGAGTGAAAGGCAAAACACCCGGTGCTCCGGCGATCCGCAATGCACGGCCCGCCATCGCCAAGGACCAGCGGGAGTCGGCGAGATCGTCAACCAGCATCACCGGCCCCGGTGCGGTGGACAGCAGTTGATCGATCTGTGCAGGAATTTCGAAGGCGTCTGCCACGGCTGCCAGACGGAAGGCCGAGTTACCGCCCGGTCCGCCCTGTGGCGGCGTCCCGCGGTATTCCAGCTGCCCCAGATAACGTAGCCGGCCGATCTGCGCCAGCCCCTGAGCCAACGAACTGATCAACTGTGGACGCTTGGTCGAGGGCATCGCCAGTACGGCGACCGGACGCTGTTCCCAGTTCCACTCGGCCAGCACCTTGGTGCAGGCCTCGAGCATGGCGGGGTCAATTGGCTTGTCCACCGGGTCAGCGAAGAGCTGACGCAACCGGTTACCCCAGCCTAGGTCGGTCAGTCGTGCCAGCGAGCGGCCGGTGGCCAATTGCTCATCCACCGGGATTTTGCCCTTCAGCGAATGCCCCAGTCGCTGCAGACCCGAGGGGTAGAGCTTGCGTGGTTCTATCTGGACGCCGGCACGCACCAGGGCGGCTTGGGCGTTGTCTTTGGACGCATCCGGGATGTGGTCATCGAACCAGGTGCCAGCGCAGTTATCGCAGCGTCCGCAAGGGGCTGATTCCGGGTCGTCAAGCGCCTTGGTGAGGAACTCCATTCGGCAACCCCGGGTGTTCTCATAATCAATCATCAGGGTCTGTTCATGCACCCGGCTTTGCGCCACTCGCTTATAGCGCTCTGCGTCGTAGGCCCAAGGCATGTCGGTGCGCATCCATCCGCCGGCCACGCGTTCGACGGCACCATCTACTGCGAGGACCTTGAGCAGCAGCTCCAGCGGGGAGCGCCGCAGGTTCACTGCGCTTTCCAGAGCTGGCACGCTCATCGCCCCGTCGGTTTGGGCCAAGGCCTCCAGGACCTGGTTCGCCCGGTTCTGGTCGGGCATGGAGCTGGTAGCGAAATAGTCCCAGATTTCTGCGTCATCCGAGCCCGGCAGCAGCAAGACATCGGCATTGATGCTGCCACGACCGGCGCGACCGACCTGCTGGTAATAGGCAACCGGTGAGCTTGGCGCCCCCACGTGGATGACAAAGCCCAGATCTGGTTTGTCGAAGCCCATGCCCAAGGCACTGGTGGCGATGAGCGCCTTGACTTCATTGGCTTTCAGCGCGCGTTCGAGTTTTTCGCGTTCTTCTATGTCGGTGCGTCCGGTGTAGGCGGCAACCGGATGCCCGGCATCGCGCAGCAGCCGGGCGATGTCTTCGGCGGCAGAGACGGTTAAGGTGTAGATGATTCCCGAGCCGTGGAAGTCGTCGATGTGGCTGAGCAGCCAGGCTAGCTGCATTCGGGGCGAGGGCAGGCGGAGCACCCCTAAGCGAAGCGAGTCGCGGGCGAGCGTGCCGCGCAAGGTGAAGACTTCTTGGGTTCCGCCGGAGAGCTGTTCGGCCACGTCCTGCACCACGCGGGAGTTCGCGGTTGCGGTGGTGGCAAGCACCGGCAGGCCCTGCGGGAGACGGTTGATCAGGTCACGAATGCGTCGGTAGTCGGGGCGGAAATCGTGTCCCCAGTCGGAAATGCAGTGGGCTTCGTCAATCACCAACAGCCCCAGGCGGCTCATCAGCATCGGCAGCTGCTGTTCCCGGAAAGAGGGATTGTTCAGGCGCTCGGGCGAAACCAGCAGCACATCGATCTCGTCGCGTTCCAGCTTGGACAGAATCTCGCGCCATTCGAGTACATTGGCGGAGTTGATTGCCGCGGCCCGCACTCCGGCACGCTCTGCCGCGGCCACCTGATCCCGCATCAGGGCAAGCAGCGGGGAGACGATCAGGGTGGGGCCGAAGCCCTGTTCACGCAACAACAACGAGGAAATGAAGTACACCGCAGATTTACCCCAGCCGGTGCGTTGCACCACCAGCGCCCTGCGGCGTTCTTCGACCAGCGCGCTAATCGCTTCGTACTGTCCGTCGTGAAACTGTGCCTCGGGATGCTGTACGAGGGCACGCAGTTTCTGCAGCGCGAGATTCTTCAGATCATTGTGCTGTGTGGCTTCCATATCCACAGTATTTCAGTATCGGCCCACGTTTTTGTTCTCCTCGGCGCGCATTGGGTACAACCGCGTGGAAGTGTAAGCCATTTCCCATGTACTAACTGGCCATTCGCCACCGCCTGGCACCGCCAAACCGGTAGTCTGAATGCTGTGAGTGAAGAAATTGACCTGAACCAGAGTTTCAAAGCCTATGACGTGCGAGGCGTAGTCGGTGAAAGCCTGGATGCCGAAGCCGTCGAAGCTATCGGCGCCGCTTTTGTCGACGTGTTGTCCCTGGCCGGGAAGGATGTCCTCGTTGGCGGCGACATGCGCCCGTCAAGCACGACTTTTGCCCAGGCTTTCGCCCGGGGCGCCACCTACCGCGGCGCCAATGTGGTGATGCTCGGCCTGATCTCCACCGATGAACTTTATTTTGCCTCCGGCAAGCACAAGGCCGCCGGCGTGGTGTTCACCGCCAGCCATAACCCGGCCCAGTACAACGGCATCAAGATGTCCAAGGCCGGGGCACGGCCGATTTCTTCGGACACCGGGCTTTTCGACATTCGTGACTTAGCTCAGCAGTACCTGGATGAGGGCCTGCCGGTTTCCGGTGACGGCGCCCAGGGCACCGTCAGCGAACGCGACGTGCTGGCCGACTACGCAGGCTACCTGCGCGAGCTGGTGGACCTTTCCGCGATCCGCCCGCTGAAGCTGGTGGTTGATGCCGGCAATGGCATGGGCGGTTTGACCACCCCCGCGGTTCTCGGAGATCAGGTCCTTCCCGGCCTGCCGCTGGAGATCGTGCCACTGTATTTCGACCTCGATGGGACCTTCCCGAACCATCCGGCTAACCCGCTGGAACCGGAAAACCTCAAGGATCTGCAGGCGGCGGTGCTGGAGCACGGCGCGGACCTGGGGCTGGCCTTCGACGGGGATGCGGATCGTTGCTTCGTGATCGACGAGCGCGGCCTGCCGTTGTCTCCTTCGGCGATTACCGCCTTGGTGGCGGTCCGGGAGATCGCGCGGGTGCAGGCCGAGGGCGAGCAGCAACCGGTGGTCATCCACAATCTGATCACCTCCAAGGCGGTGCCCGAGTTTGTGCAGAAGTTCGGTGGTGTTCCGGTGGAGACCCGTGTGGGTCATTCGTTCATCAAGGCCGAGATGGCGGTCCAGGGGGCGGTGTTCGGCGGTGAGCACTCGGCTCACTACTATTTCCGTGATTTCTACAATGCCGATACCGGCATGCTCGCTGCCATGCACGTGTTGGCGGCCTTGGGTGAGCAGCAGTTGCCGCTTTCCGAGTTGGGCCGGGAATACGAGCCTTATGTTGCCACCGGGGAAATCAATTCGGAGGTCGCGGACAAGGCTGGTGCCATCGCTCGGGTGGTAGCGCATTTTGCCGGCCAGCCGGTGGACGTCAGCACGCTGGATGGCACAACCTTCAGCGCACAGGACGGCAGCTGGTGGATCAATTTGCGTCCTTCGAATACCGAACCGTTCCTGCGTTTCAACGGTGAAGGCGCCACGGCGCAGCATATCGAACCGATTCGCGATACGGTTTTAGCAATCGTGCGCGAAGCAAACACCACCAAGTAAAGGGGTCAAAGCCATGAATCTCGAAGAACTAGACGAGTCCGTCAAGGACGCACTGAACAAGGTTTTGGGCACCGCACTGGGTGTGGCCCGCGAGCAGCTTGAGGAGCAGGGCGTCTTCCTGCCTTTCGCTATCGCCTTGGAACCCACGGAAGCCGATGGCGAGCCAGAGCTGCGTCTGATCGCGGTTCCACCAACGGACAACCCCGAAGACCCGGATGCGGACATCGACACCGAGGCCATGGCCGCGGATCTGGTTGAGGTGCTCAACCAGCAGGGAACCCACTTCGATGCGATTGCGATCGCCTCGGACGTGCTGCTCGAAGCAGATGACCGCGACGCCATCCATGTGGTGGCCGAGCACAAGGTCGGCGCGGCGCTGGCGATTGTCCAGCCATACGCCATGCCATCCGAACCAGGCGGCGAGTGGACCTTCGAAGATCCTGCCGCGGAATCCGCCGAGTCGGTGTGGGCCAACACCCAGCAGTAGACTTGAGTTCATGAAACTCAGCGCCTTCGCCGACGTGTGCCTACGAACCGTAATGGTTCTAGGCGCACCGGGCGTAGGCCAACTGACCAGCCGTGAAGTTTCCGACCTAGTCGGGGTTCCCTATAACCACGTGGCCAAGGCCGTACTGGAATTGCGCACCCTGGGCCTCATCGAGGTCACCCGTGGGCGTCATGGTGGCGCACAGATGACCGAGCAAGGTTTAGCGTTCTCCGTGGGCGCGCTCTTGCGCCGGCTGGATTGGCGTGAAGATGTCGTGGACTGCACATCTCATGACGCAACGGACGATTGCCCCCTGGCTGGCGGTTGCCGGCTGCGCTTGGCATTGCGGGCGGCCAGAGAAGCCTTTTATGCTTCCCTAGACCCGTTGACGGTCAAAGAGATTTGCGAAAACTCGCCGGCAATTGGTCTCCTCCCCTTCCCCACTGTTCGTCATGGCGCGTAGCCAAGCCCTGGGCTTCCGCTAAGTTCCTGATCGATTTGCAATCATCTTCTACAAGGAGTAGAACTAAAAGCATAATCTTGTATTTCAAATACAAGTTATTCCCGCCTTCAAGGAGACCAGATGCTTTCAAACCAGTCCCGCCCAATCATCGAAGCCACGCTGCCGATTATTGGTCAGCGCATCTCCAGCATCACCCCAAAATTCTATGAGCGGCTCTTTGCCGCTCACCCGCAGCTGCTCGACGGAATCTTCTCCCGGTCGAACCAGAAGAACGGAACGCAGCAGCAGGCTCTCGCCGGCTCCATCGCGGTCTTCGCCGCCCACCTGTTGAATTCGCCAGCGACGCTGCCCGAAACCATGCTGGCCCGCATTGCGCACAAGCACAGCTCGCTCGGTGTCGTCGAGGAGCAGTACCCCATCGTGCATGAGCACCTGTTCGCCGCCATCGCCGAGGACCTTGGCGACGCGCTGACCCAGGAAATCGCGGAGGCCTGGAGCGAGGTGTACTGGCTGATGGCCCACGCGCTGATCAAGATCGAAAAGGGCTTGTACGCTCAGCAGGCAAACGACGTCGTCTACAGCCCGTGGAGGCTCATCGAACGTACCGAAGCTGCCAACGGCTCGCTGACCTTCAGCTTCGAGCCGGGCGATGACACCGCGGCTACCCTAGCCAAGCCCGGACAATTCATTTCGGTGCGCATGCCGATGGCCGATGGCCTGCGCCAGGTTCGCCAGTACACGCTCAGCGCGGATATCGAGAACACCGCACGGCGCACGTTCACCGTGAAACTTGATGTGGCTGGCGAGTTCAGCCCGGTCCTGCATGGCGCGCTGCAGGTCGGGGACGAAGTCGAACTTTCAAATCCCTATGGAGACCTCATCATCGACGTTTCTGGCGCACCGCTGGTCATCGCCACCGCTGGCATCGGCTGCACTCCGAGCGCCGCGGCCCTGAGCACCCTGGCGGCGCACGGCTCGACCCGTGAAATCACCGTGCTGCATGCGGACCGGGACTACGCCTCCTGGCCGCTGCGCGAGCAGATGCTCGATTCGCTGTCCCAGCTGCCACAGGCGAAGCTGCGCACCTGGTTCGAACGCGGAGAACTTCCGGAACGCATCGAGGCCACCGCGGGCTTCATGGACCTGAGCGATCAGGTTGCCGCCGGCAGCCACCTCTACCTGTGCGGGCCACTGCCGTTCATGCACGCGGTCCGCGGCCAGGCGCTGGCCGCCGGCGTCCCAGCCCAGCACATCCACTACGAGGTCTTCGGACCGGATGTTTGGCTAGCAGCCTGAATATAGACCGGCTAAGCGCGGTGCAGCTACATCAATGGGGGCAGCTGCACCGCGCTTAGCTGTCAGCCGAAGCCATTCACTTCTTCTCGGGCTTTTTAGCTTTCGGTTTCTCGTCCGGGACCGCGGACTGCGGCGCTGAGGCTCGCTCCGGCTTTTCTGCGGGCGCTTCAACAGTTGCCGCGCGCTCGGGCTTTGCCTGCTTGGAAGCCTTGGGCTGTTTCGATGGCTTGGCGGTTAACGGATCTACGAGGATCGGGTGGATCGTCGAGTCGGTAATCCAACGCCGCACCACGGAGTTGAACAGCAAGGGGTTCTCAATATTCCATTGGTGGTGCATTCCCGGGACCACCCGGGTCACCGCCTGCCCAAGCTCCTCGCGGAGCGCCGCGAAAGACTTCTGCACGAGTTTGGGTTCTTTGCCCCCAGCCAGCGCGAGCACCGGGCCGGTGTAGGCAGAGAGCCTTTCCGGCACTCCTCCGGGATCCAGATCGTCCATGATGGCGCGCAGATTCTCCGGCTTCAGCATCACCCCGTGTTCGGTGAACAGCTCCCTTTCGTCATCCACCATGCCGTAGGCGCCGGCTTGGAACCGCCAGTACCATTCGCTGCCGATGAGCTTGAGCTGCATCCGGTTCACCGCACGTGCCGCGGCCGGAACTCCGGTGACCGGAGTGCCGGTCAGCAACAGCGAATCGATCAGTTCCGGATGCCGGGCCGCCACATGCAAGGCAATGACACCGCCGAGCGACATCCCTACTAGATGCACTCCGCCTTCGGATACTTCGTCGGCGATCAGCGCCGCCACATCGTCTGCGGCGGAATCCAGTCCCTGCCAGGTTTCTTCGCTGCGCGCGCCGAAGGCCGGCAGGTGCAAGGTCAAGACGTTATAGTCGCCAAAGGCCAGGACCTGCGGATCCCAGCTCCAGTTGCCAACGTTTCCGCCATGCAGGAACACCAGCGTCTGTTCGTGCTTATGCGGCCCCGCCTGCCGGCGAGCCGGATGCAGCTCGGGGTAATCGGTAGCCTCGCGGGTGAATTTCTTCGCCGTGGGCCCCTGATCTTTGCCTAGCGTCATGGCAGATGCTCCAATACTGCGTCGAGCCACTCCAGCTCGGCGGCCTGCTGTCGGATTGCATGGTCCAAGGTGGCGGCCATCAGGAAGCTACGACGGTCCGCGGCAGCTCGCATATCGATGCCCTCGCGCTGCGAGAGGTAGTCATCCAGGATCGCCTGCGTCTTGGCCCGGCGTTCGACCAGCAGCTGGTCGATGTCCTCGCGCGGCAGCTCGGCAGCGAAAAAGACCTGGCCCATGAACGGATCTCGTTCGGCACCGTGGGCCGCGCCGTTGGAAAGCCACCCGACCAGGGCCTCGCGCCCCGCATCGGTGATGTGGTGCTCCTGGCGGTCGGGATAATTCGACTGGGCCACGGTGGTCACCGTGGCCCAGCCTTGATCCACCAGCTGCGCCAACGTGCGGTAGATCTGTGCCTTGTCGGCGTTCCAGAAGTGATTAATAGAGGAGTCAAAGTGCTTCTTGAGCTCGTAACCAGTCATCGGTGCCAAACAAAGCAACCCTAGAATCAATCGTGCCAAAACCATGGATTCATCTTTTCATATTTAGTTGATTTTGCACCCACTTACCCGTCGGTAGCTGGAAACTGAACCCGGATTGTGACAATTCCACGCCGTATTCTTGGCCAACTGACCTGCCTGCACTTCAATCAGAGAGGCCCCGACTCGAAAAAGGTTGTCCCCCTATGAACTCCCAAGCTCAAAGCAAACCGGCCGCCCCGCCACATTCGGGTGGCCGCGCGGCGCTTTTCGTGGTGCTGGGTTCGATCGGAG
Source organism: Arthrobacter sp. MYb224 (assembly GCF_002975455.1). Classification (NCBI taxonomy): domain Bacteria; kingdom Bacillati; phylum Actinomycetota; class Actinomycetes; order Micrococcales; family Micrococcaceae; genus Arthrobacter; species Arthrobacter sp. MYb224. The sequence goes on from NZ_PCPU01000004.1 coordinate 36,107, forward strand.
TGCAGAGCTCCTCGGCAATCTCGGCAAGCATGTTCGAGGCACTCGGCTCACCCGCCGTCAGTTCCTTGCGGCTAGTCCTTGCGGCCGTGGTGCTGCTGGTCTTCTTGCGTCCGACCGTGCGCGGGCACAGCGCGAGCGCGTGGTCGGCGATTGCCTGCTACGGAATCGTCATGGCGGCGATGAACTTGTTGCTTTATAAGGCGATCGAATATTTGCCCCTAGGCGTTGCCGTCACCCTGGATTTTCTGGGCCCTGCGGTGGTGGCGCTGGTGTTCTCCCGCCGTATCCGCGAGGCCGCCTGGGCATTGCTCGCCCTGGGCGGGGTGATTCTCATTGCCGGGCCCGGCGGCCATTTCGATCTGCTCGGCTTCGCCTTCGGCATCGGGGCGGGACTCTGCTTCGCGTTGTATACCCTGCTGGCCGAGAAGGTAGGCAAGGCAGGCGACTCCTCCGTCAGCTCGCTGGCGCTGTCCGTGTCGATCGCCGCGCTGGTCTCCTTGCCCTTCGGCATCCCGAAGGTTGCCGAGGTGACCGGAGCGCAATGGGGACTACTGGCCCTGAGCGGCGCGATCGGGGTGGCCATCCCCTATCTGGTGGACACCCTGGCGGCTCGCATATCCTCGGCCCGCGTGGTGGGTACGCTGTTCGCCATCGACCCGGCCATGGGCACGCTGATCGGTTGGCTGGTGCTCGGTGAGCAGCTGGGTTGGTTGTCCCTGCTCGGCATCCTTTGCGTGGCGCTGGCCGGTGCCGGGGTGACCTGGTTTGCCGCCAAACCGCCCGGTCCGCTGGAGCAGGTACCCGCGACGGACCTCGCTAGGGAACAAGCGTAGCTAGGGCGGTTTCCGCTTCTAGAATGGGCTTATGCCTTCTGCCTTCGAGCGCTCACGCTTGACCCCACCGCTTTTTGCCCTGCTGATCCTGCTGGGCACCACCGGCCCGCTGGCCACGGACATGTATCTGCCTTCCTTCCCGGCGATGACGCAGGAGTTCTCCACTTCCGCTTCGGCGATCCAGCTGACCCTGACCTTCTTCCTGCTGGGGATGGGCCTTGGACAGCTCCTGTGGGGAGCGCTCTCGGACCGGCTAGGCCGCGCCAGGCCGTTGCGCTGGGGCACCGCATTATTCGTGCTGGCCTCGGTGGCCGCCGCGCTGGCGCCATCCTTGGAGGCGTTGAGCATCGCCCGCGGTTTGCAAGGCATCGGCGGAGCGGCGGGCGTGGTGATTTCCAAGGCGATCGTGGCCGACACGACCAAGGGCGTCCAGACCGCACGAACCTTCAGCATTTTGATGACTTTCGGGGCAATAGCTCCGGCGGTGGCGCCGCTCTTGGGAGCCTACCTCGGTGAGCTAGGCGGCTTCCGCCTGGTGCTGTGGGTGCTCAGCGCCGCCGCGCTGCTCATGGTCACCGGATCCCTGGCCATCTACCGAGAAACCCTCGCCCCCGCGGCACGTTCGGGCGGAAATTTCCTTGCCCCGCTGAAGCTGGCGCTCTCCCGCCGGCGATTTGTCGGCTACCTGGTCCAATTCGGCTTCGCTTTCGGCGCGATGATGGCCTATGTCTCGGCCTCGCCCTTCCTCTATCAAGAGGTGCTGGGTCTCAGCGCGCGGGGCTACGCCCTATGCTTCGGCCTCAACGCGGCGGGCCTGATCCTTTCGGGCTTGGTCTCTGCACGGCTGGTGGGCCGGGTCCCGCTACGCCGCACCATATCGGTCGCGCTGACGATTCTGCTGGGCGCAAGCCTGGTGATCCTCCTGCTGGCGATGCTCCAGATACGCAGTCTGGGCCTGGCGGCGGTGATCTTCGTGCTGGTCTCCTCGATCGGCTTCACCATGGGCAATACCACCGGATTGGCGTTGGCCGAGGTGCGCGATGTTTCGGGCTCGGGCTCCGCACTCTTGGGGTCGGCGCAATTCCTCATCGGCGCGTTAGCCACCCCGCTGGTCGGTCTGTCCGGGGCGGATTCCGCGTTGGCCTTTGCGCTCACCGCGGTGGCCAGTTCGCTGATCGCGTTTGGCGCGCTCCTCTACACCGCGGATCGTTTCCACCCCGGCGCCATGGAGCACCCCTAGCGATGGGCGGGCAATCAACTCCGCGTGGTTAAACGAAGATCCCGCGGAATCCGCAGTTCTGCGGATCCCACGGGATCTTCTGCCACCGAAAGCTAGGCGCTGAGGCGGGCTTTCAAACCGTCGAGCTCGGCACGCAGCGATGCTGGCAGCGCGTCACCGAAGTTCTCGTACCATTCTTCGATTCCCTCGACCTCGGTGGCCCATTCGTCCTTGTTGACCGCCACGGCGGCCTCCACGTCGGCTGGGGTGAAATCCTTCAGACCCGTCAGGTCCAGGGAGTCGCCGGTTGGCACGTTGCCGATGATGGTCTCCTTGGCGTCCGCGGTGCCTTCGATACGCTCGATGGCCCACTTGAGCACGCGCGAGTTATCTCCGAAACCAGGCCATGCGAAGCCGCCGTCGGCGGTGCGGCGGAACCAGTTGACCAAGAAGATCTTCGGCATCTGCTCCGGGTTGAGCTTCTCGGAGATCTTGTCCCAGTGGTTCAGGTAGTCCCCTGCGTTGTAGCCAATGAATGGCAGCATGGCCATCGGGTCGCGGCGGATCACACCGGTTGCGCCGGAAGCGGCGGCGGTGGTCTCCGAGGACAGGGTTGAACCCATGAAGATGCCGTTGGTCCAGCTGCGTGCCTCGGTCACCAGCGGGATGGTCGTCTTGCGACGTCCGCCGAAGAGGATCGCGTCGATCTTCACGCCGTTTGGCGAGTAGTAATCCTCGGACAGCATATCGACCTGGTCGATCGGGGTGCAGAAACGGGAGTTCGGGTGCGCCGCGTTGGTGCCCGACTCTGGCGTCCAGTCATTGCCCAACCAGTCGGTCAGGTGCGCCGGAGCCTCGTCGGTCATGCCCTCCCACCAGACGCCGCCTTCGTCGGTCAGCGCTACGTTGGTGAAGATGGAGTTGCCCTTGGTGATGGCACGCATGGCGTTCGGGTTGGTGGACCACCCGGTGCCCGGCGCCACACCGAACAGGCCGTATTCCGGGTTCACCCCGCGCAGCTCGCCGTCCTTGCCGATGCGCATCCAGTTGATGTCATCGCCCAGCGTCTCGGCTTTCCAGCCTTCAATGGTTGGTTCCAGCAGGGCGAGGTTCGTCTTGCCGCAGGCCGAGGGGAAGGCCGCTGCAATGTTGTAGGACCTGCCCTGTGGGCTGGTCAGCTTCAGGATCAGCATGTGCTCGGCGAGCCAACCCTCGTCGCGGGCCATTGCCGAGGCAATGCGCAGCGAGTAGCACTTCTTGCCCAGCAGGGCGTTTCCGCCGTAGCCCGAGCCGTAAGACATGATGGCGCGCTCTTCGGGGAAGTGCACGATCCACTTGTCTTCGTTGCATGGCCAGACGACATCTTCCTGCCCTGGCTTAAGCGGTGCGCCGACCGAGTGCAACGCAGGAACAAAGAAGGCTTCTTCGGCTTCCATCTTGCGCAGCACTTCGCTACCGATCTTGGCCATGACGCGCATCGAAGCGACCACGTAGGCGGAGTCGGTCAGCTCTACACCGTATGCAGGCTCGTCGGCGTTCAGCGGGCCCATGACGAAAGGAATGACGTACATGGTGCGTCCGCGCATCGATCCGTCGAACAGTCCGTTGAGCATCGACTTCATCTTCGCTGGGTCTTCCCAGTTATTGGTGAAGCCGGCGTCTTCTTCCTTCTCCGAGCAGATGAAGGTGCGCTCCTCAACACGGGCGACGTCCTTCGGATCCGAGAATCCTGCGTAGGAATTCGGGAAGTTCGGGTCGGTCAGCTTAACCAGAGTGCCGGCCTCAACCAGTTCAGCGGTCAGGCGGTCATTCTCCGCAGCGGAGCCGTCGACCCAATAAACACGTTCGGGCTTCGTCAGCGCGGCAACTTCCTCAACCCAAGCTGCCAACTTTGCGTGCGTGGTTGGCGCTGCGTCGATTACGTTCTGATCGGAGCTCGTGCTCATTATCCATTCCCTCCATTGGGCTGAATTTGTCAATAAATCAAGGCTAGGGGTACTCCAGCTGGCACATTGTGTGACCCAATCCTCAGCATTGGGCTGATGTTAGACTTGGGAAGATAAATTTCCCGAAATTTCGGGGGTTTATCGATGAACATCAACCCATTTATGTGACCAAGGTCACGTAGACCGGTACCCTTTTGGATTCTTCACATAACCTTCTGTTCACTTTCGATAGATACCGTCCACCTGCGATTTGTACCGATCGAATTTCATCTGTATAGTTATTCGAGGTTCGCGAGAGTGAATCAAGCAAACTAAATATGCGCCCATAGCTCAGCTGGATAGAGCGCCTGTCTACGGAACAGGAGGCCGGGGGTTCGAATCCCTCTGGGCGCACCAATAAAGTAAAAGTCTCGGGACATCGTTGATTTGATGTCCCGAGACTTTTTCGTTTAACCTTCTGCAAGTCCTTAATGCCGGATCCCGCTGTCCGCGTCCCATGTCGGCGCCGCAAGGGTCAGCGAGCAGGAGCCAATGGACTCAGCGCGGCTTGTAGCACCTTATTCTGCATTTGCGCGAAAACGCGTCATGGGGCTATCGGCAGCTGCTGAATCCCATGGCCCACTGAGTCATGAGCAACGTTTATACCTTTACTCAGCGTGGAATTCGCAACCTGAGCTAGCAAGAGAATCCGAAGTACTGGCATAGCAATGCTCCGCTGAATGCCGCGTCGGCCAAGGAAATAAGTGTGGTGTTGAGTGCAACGGTTCCAGCGGTAAGCAACTTGACCATGAGTTTCTCCAGTTTTCGCGATCTAGATGATGACGTGCCCGGCAGCTTTGTGCCACCAACAACTTTTCACCGGTCCGCGCATGCGGCACATATACAAAAGACCAATAATTCCGCTCTATATGATTCAGCTGGATTAAATGGCGGCAGGCCGAATACCCACACTTCGAACAGCGGGAAGCGAATCGATAGTCTGCGAATATACGCTCAACTAATCTGCCAGGAGTGCTGATCAATTCCCGCTCAGGAAGGAATATTGGCCTTTAGAACAATGCAGAACTGTACTCAAGTACAGGGTCAGCTCGTTCTTCGCTCCATAGAGTCGGTATCGATAACGAAACCAACACGAGGAGCACCTCATGAACGGACTGCAGCTCACCGGCATCGTCCGCAGCTTCGGCAACCGCACGGTTCTGCACGATATGGACCTTTCGGTTCAACGCGGCGAGATCGTCGGGTTCATTGGCGGTAACGGCGCCGGCAAGACCACCACGATGCGGCTAATCCTCGGATTGCTGAACGCCGACCGGGGAGAAATCACCTGGGATGGATCACCAATCACCACGGCAGATCGTCGAGCCATCGGCTACATGCCAGAAGAACGCGGACTCTACCCGCAAATGCCCGTCCGCGAGCAAATTATTCATTTTGCCCTGCTGGAAGGCCATATGGGAAAACAGGCCAGAGCGGTTGCCGACGATCTTATCGGCTCCCTGGGCTTGACCGGGCGGGAAAAAACCTTAATCCAGGACCTGTCGCTGGGCAATCAGCAACGTGTCCAGTTGGCTGTCTCGCTCGTCGGCAATCCTGCGCTTCTGGTCCTCGATGAACCGTTCTCTGGTTTGGACCCAACCGCGGTGGCCACGATGGGTTCGCTGCTTCGCGAACAGGCTGCCCGCGGTGTGGGGGTGCTCTTCTCATCCCACCAGCTTGACCTGGTAGAACGTCTTTGCGACAAGGTTTGCGTCCTCGACCAAGGGCGAGTGAAGGCCAGCGGCAGTGTCGCCGAATTGCAAAACGACGGCCAGAGCAGATGGCAGCTGAGGTTCTCGGCGAATGCCGAGGGCTTCGCAGCAGAGATCGCCATGATCCGAGGGCTCACAGTCACGTTGCCCGCCGATGACCACAGCACGGTGTTCGTGTCCATGTCCGGAACCGATCTGGACCTGCCGCCGGCGCTACTGGCGGCGGCGCAACGTCATGGTTCCTTGCGCAGCATCGAAGCAATTCAGCGATCCTTGGACGACTTGCTGTCCCAGGACTTCATTTCCGCCGGACGTGGCGAACTGACCATCAACGCACAACTCGCCCAGAATGCAGGAGGAATCTCATGACCACCCAGCCGCTAAGCCTTAACACCATGCCGGGCCTGAGCGGAACGTTCCGCGAAACTGGATTGGTAATTCGGCGCGAAATCCTCACCCGGACGGCCAATCGAACCATCTTGATTACCACCGGATTACTTGCCCTGGGAGTCGCCGCAGCAGCAGGCATCGGCGGTTGGTTCCTCGTGAACTCCATGGAGCAATTTCAGGCCTTCACGCTTAATCCTCGAATGCTCTTTGCCACGGCCATGATCTGTGCGCTCCTTACCTCTCTGGTTTATTCGGCTCAAAGCCTGACCACCGGGGTCGTGGAGGAAAAATCTTCGAGAGTCGTCGAAATCCTGCTGACCAAAATCGGTATCACGCCGTTGCTGCTCGGCAAGCTCATCGGCATCGGCCTGGTAACTCTCACGCAATTACTGGTCATCGGTGGCGCAGGGGTGCTCGGGTTCTCAGTGGTGGGAGGCTTCTCGCTACTCGACGTGGAAGCTGGACCTATCCTGGTGTGGTTCCTGATCTGGTTCTTGCTTGGATATGCCATCTTTGCGCTATTGAACACGGCGCTGGCGGCCACCGTGGCCCGCCAAGAAGATTTAGCTTCTGCGGTTATGCCGCTGTCGGTCTTGCAGATGGTGCTGCTGGTACTAGCGCTCTATGTCCTGCCCAATAATCTTGAGAACGGCTGGTTGCACGCCCTGTCGTTCGTACCGCTGTTCTCCTCGTACCTCATGCCGATGCGCGTCGGACTCGATGGAGTAGATGCCTGGCAGATGGCGACCTCCGCCGCAATCGCGGTGCTGTCTATTCCAGTGCTTTTCTGGATGGCCACCAAGCTCTACCGGAACAACGCGCTGCGTACCGGTTCGCGAGTCTCGCTACGCGATGCGCTCAGCTCCGACGATGCCGCCTAGATTCTCCCGCTTCACACAGTCAATGACGAAAGGACACCCCATGACTGACAACGACAATCATCAGGATCTCGCCAAGAAGCCCTCGAATATTCGAAAGCAACTGCGTAATCTCGCCTTGCTCGCCCTCGGCGTCGCCATTGCCTACGTCGTCACCAATTTCCTCCGCTAGCGACCCCGTCAGCTCTTCGAGATTCCCTGTTCGTATCGGCGTCGCCGGTACGAACAGGAAGGAAGCAGATCATCATGAGCACGACTACGCTTTATCCTCGATCTTTGAACCCCGAGGCTCATCAGGCTTCACTTTTGGCTGATGCGCTATTGGAACAGCTAGGGCGGGCCTCGGTCCGGAGTATTTCTCCGGCAGCTTTTGCCGGGCGCAACGGGACCTGGGTCCTGACGCTAGCCGATGGCAGCAAGGTCTTTGCCAAACGTTTCTCCGAAAAATCTTCGACGCCGCGAGCGTTCAATCGCTCCTTGGAATTCGCACGCTTCGCCCACACGCATCCGCACCATGCGCCGGCAAGCGCACGCCTGATCGCCTCGAATGAAATTGAACGCCTTCTCATCTTTGACTACTGCCCCGGTGAAAGCCTAGCCAGCATGGTGGTTGAGGAACGGGTGCCGGCAGATTTCGCGTCACGGGCCGGTGAAATCCTTGGACGTTTGCATACCGCTGCCCCGACAGGTCTGGAGCCCACCACCATTTCCAGTCCCCCGATTGAAATGCTGCACCTCGGCGTTCCGCAGGCCCAGTACCAGAATTTTACCCTCGCCGAAATCGCGCTGTGGGCGCAGTTGCAGTCCGATAATCTACTCATCAATGCAGCCGTTGAACTGCGTGACTGGGAACTGCAGCATCAAACCAGCCCAATCCACGCGGACCTGCGGCTCGACCAGTTTCATCTTGAGGAGAACGAGCTACTCCTGCTCGACTGGGAGGAATTCGGACTAGGAGATCCCGCCCGGGATCTCGGCATGCTGGCCGGAGAATGGATCTACCGCGCGGTTCTCGACACGGTCACCAGCCGGGGCAATGCCGGGGCGCCCCCGGAACATTTCGACGAAGAGCTGGCCACAGCGGTCATGGCGCAACGCATGGGCATGGTGGTCCCGCAGATCCAGGAACTCTGGCGCAGCTACACCCGCATCGCTACCGGCTATGACGAGCAGCTCCCCGTGCGCGCCACCGCGCATCTGGGTTGGCATCTCATCGATCGTTCAATTGCCCGAGCTGCAATGGTCTCCCGGCTACCTGGCATCGAACGAGCCGCAGCCGGCGTCGGACGAAAGGCGTTGCTTAGTCCTGGCAGCTATTACCAAGCCCTTGGATTCGGAAGGAGTGAACACTGATGCCACCGACCCTCACCCGCTGGGCGAGCTTTGAGCGAATACTTGAAGGATTGGCCGATCACGTCAGGGTGGACTTGGCGGCGAATACGGCGCGTATCGGGAGCACCTCATTGAGCGCAGGAAGTCGAAGTGAGCTCAGATCGCAGCTTAGCGCGGCCACCTACACTCACCTGCACATCAGAAATCCGCTCATCGAGAATATGCCAACGACCGGGTACCAGGATCTCGCGGACGAATTAATCGCGGATATCCCCCACCGAAGCATCTGGCAGCAATCCGGATCGCCCGCAAGGCAAACGGTCGATGTCCAAGGTCTCAAGCACCACGTAGTCACCCTCGGCGGCGTCAAGGTACTTGTCCCACACCACGATGTGTCTCGGTTGGATCCCTCATCCGAAGCGGCCGTGCGCACGCCCAGCTGGCGCACCCGGACCACTCCCGGATACGTCTTGGCGCTCGGAGCAAGCGGAATCGATGCGGAGCAGGTCACTGCACGAATCTATGTCACCTGCGATTCGGCGGCTCAAGCCTTGGAACTCTGGCCTATCGTCCTAGATGTCTTAGCAAAGTCAGCCGGCGGCTATCAGGCTAAAGCGCTTTCCTCTTCCCTCGCCTATCCGCGCAGCGACGCGATGGTGCTCTACGTGCCAGACACCGCTGTGCAGGAGATCGCCGACCGTCTCACCGCCGCAACGGCTCGGATCTCAGCCCCGCACACGGAGCACTCGATCTTTACCCAGCGGCTGTCTCCAAGATTCTCGCAAGCGGGAGAATCGGCGGATCCACGGCCTTCCCACCGAGGGCTGAGCTTCGGACAGCACCGCTCCCGGGTACTCACCGATGCACTGCTGACCGCGGCCAAGAACGAGATGCGACTGCAGGATGCCTGGGCATTTGAGGCGACCAGAGCCAGGATCGATCCTCGTAATCCGGCAACCAATCTCTGAGCTTCTCCTACCTTTCCGCATTCACGAGCCAGCGAATTCAGCGCCTCGGTGAAGCACCCCCCAAAATTTGCGTACCGTCGAGGCGCCCCCGCAGCCTCTGGAAACGCGTTCACACCTCATCCGAGGAACAACACCATCAGCCTTCAACGGCAATTATCTCAAGGAGCACGACATGGACAACAACGCACTCGCACCACAAGCCAACCTCACCGACCTCGCCCAGGCGCACAACACCTTCACCACCGCCGGTGAACTCGGCGCCGACGCCGCCACCGAAGCACCCGCCACCAGCCCGCTTTGCGTCGGCATCATCATCGGCGCCACCCTCGGCGCCGGCTGCTAAGCCCCCACACCCACCAACCCATCACACCCAAAAAGGAGCACGACATGGACAACAACGCACTCGCACCACAAGCCAACCTCACCGACCTCGCCCAGGCGCACAACACCTTCACCACCGCCGGTGAACTCGGCGCCGACGCCGCCACCGAAGCACCCGCCACCAGCCCGTTCTGCGCTGGCGTGCTCATTGGCGCAACGCTCACGATGGGCTGCTAGTCCCCGTCCTACCCCGGTCAGGCGACGGCCCCAGAGCCGTTATTCGGGCCGTCGCCCAACCGGACCCATCAAGTCCCTCAAAAAGGAACACCATGACCACCGCAGAAAGTAAGGCCGACGCCTCCAAGCTGGATCTCACGCTCGAAGGATTCGGCTACCGAAAAGTCGTGCTGGTCCTTACCGGATCCGCTGCCACTCAAATGATGCCGTTTTGGCTTGAATGGGCCCTAGAAGCTGCCCCCGAAACACAGTTCAGGATCGTCATGCGCGATTCTGCCAGCCGTTTCATCACCCGTCATAGCCTTGAGACTCGGCTACGGGCCCGGATCCAATCCGACCATTGGGACGATGAAATTATCGCGGCCCATATCGATTTGGCCGAGTGGGCGGATCTGATCCTGATCTACCCGGCCACGTTGGACTACACTTCGCGGCTTGCCCACGGCATCAGCGATTCCCCCTCACTGCTTGCGGCGCTGAGCACCCATGCAAGGGTGTGCATAGCGCCGTCGCTTCCTCCACGTGCAATGGAAAACCAACTGGTCAGGGATATTCTGGAGAAGTTGCGCAAACCGAAGAACTTCCTCGTGATCAATCCTGTCCCCGGCCCGAGCGAATCCAGCGCTATTTCCGACGCCTGGGTTCCACCCGCCTTTCCAGCAGTATTGCGCCGCCTCGAGTCGGAACGTCGTTTACTCGTTGATCTTGTTACGGGGGTTGAGCGGCAATGACTACAACCGAAGTGCAACCGCGCAGCACGCCAAGGCGCCGGCTCACGACGGGCCTGCTCGTCACGGAGCTGCATTTGGGGCAGGGCAAAGCCGTGTGGACTCGACGATTGGGTGCCCAGGCACCACTCGATTTCTCCCAGACGCAAAACCCTTCTGCGGAGAATCAGCGGCAACACATTGTGTGGGGAGAGGGAACCGCCACATTTCGCAGCTACGCTACCACTGCCGGCACAACCGTTGCTGAACAACTCCAGCAACGCTCCCCCAAGGACATGCACCGCATAGGTCTGCTGTGGGGTGAGGCGCTCAATAATCTGCACGCTACCCCCATAACCGGTCAAACAACGCTTCGCGAACCGCGCACGTTGCAACGGGCCGAAGGCTGGCTGAGTGGAAAATGGTTGCCTGCGTTGCACACGTTGGGCCCCATGGCCCTAGGCCAACTGAAGCGGTGGTCGCAGCGAATGCTGGGCACTCAGGATTCGGCGTTGGCGCATGGCTCCCCCGGCATGGCTCATTGGGTGCTCACCGCAAATGGCCGTAGTGGATCGCTGTTGACCGGAGAGGACACTGGACTTGCGGCTCCCGCCTATGACTTCGGATGGGTTCTTGGTGAAATTGCCGAGCTCTATGCCTTCTACCCCGCATTGCGCACAAACCTCGACCCGCTGCGCTTGGGACTGCTGGATACCTATCCCGAGGCCATTGGCGAATCCGGCTTTAGTTTGGCCTGCGCCTACCGGCTGACCCAGCATGCCTACGACTGGCACCACTACGGACATGCCTCGTTGCGCGAAGCCCAACTGCTCTTGGACTTGGCCGTCAACCATCTGTCTACCCAGTACGCGAAACTTTAGGAGAAGGCCTTGCTCACCCGTATCGATGCCAGCACACGGCACATACAATTCCGCTCGCTGAAATCGGGGGCACGCATAGCGGCCGTTCATGCTCCCCAAACGCGCAATGCCTCGGTAGTACTGGGCGTCGCCGCTGGAATGCGTCATGAGCGGGAAGGCGAAGAGGGAATGATGCACCTGCTGGAACACCTAATTTATCAGGACAGTTCCACGATCACCGGAGCGGACCGTGAACTGCAGGTGCTCCACGCCGGCGGGGTCCTCGGCGGTCATACGCATATGGACTACACCGAATTCTATGAAACTGCTCCGGTAAACCAGATTGACGACATGGCTCGGCGGATCGCGGACCAGGTCTTTTACCCAAGGCTCAGAGAAGAACAGATCACCACACAGGTCACTGCCGTGGCCACTGAGCGCGCTAGCCGCCTCGCCTCGGCGCCCGGCGGCGTTCTGCCTTGGCCGCATCTTTCGGCGCACTGCTGGCAAGATCATGCAAATTCCCATGACGGTTCGGGAGACGCCGACCTCCTCGGGCGCGCGACCGGAGGGCGGTTGCGCGAGCTGCACGCACGCCATTACCGCACCTCCAACGCGGTAATGGTCGCTTTCGGGCCCAAAGAACCGGCGGACATGTTGCAGAGTCTGCAAGATGCCCTGCCCACTGAAACCCCCGAGGCCCCGGCGGTGCCGCCCGCGCAGGAGTCCATTTTCCGCACGGCCAGCCGGCGCACCGTAACCGTTCCAGGACTGCAGCGCCCCCGCCTGCTCGTAGCCACCCGCAGTGCGCCGGCACCACGAGTGCATTCCGAAATTTTGGGAGACCTGCTGGCCGCAGCAATGCTGTCCCTGCCTTCAGGATTGGATGCCAGCGCGGGCATGTTTGGCCCAGGCGACCGTGTCCACAACGATCTCTTTGTGTTGGTTGATGACACAAACTCGGGAATCGAACCTGTCGAACGCCTCGCTGCCCTGAGGTTTTGCGATGATGACCTATTGCTGCGTGCCGGCCAGCGAGCACTATTTACCGCCGAAAAACTTGTGCATGACGACCAACGGTTCGCCCGCGCCGTGGCCCGCGATATCTTGCTGCGAGATGCCCCCGGTTTCGCGGCCGGTTTAGTGCAAAAACTACGCGACGGCTTAGGCGATGTGCCCGGCCTGCGCGCTGCGCTCCAAACCTCGGCTAAACGTCTCGCTGCACAGCAGCACCACCATTTGACCCTTGAACCCGCATAGGAGTCCCAGCCGTGAACAGCGCATTCCCTCCCGTCCGATCCATACCAGATGACCGAACGCACTTCACCCTAGTCAGTTTGGCTTGGCGCACCGATCAGCGGCGTTCCTCCGAAGCGGAGCAAACCCTGCGCGCGGTAGCCGACAGAGTCTGCGCCTCGAATTCCGGAACAATTTGGCACGACTGGGCGGTCAGCGCTGGAGCAGTCAATGTGACGGCAGCACTTCCCTTGCGCGGTGCGGAGCGGTGGCTCCAAACCTTCGCCGAGCATGCCCAGCAAATCGACCCGGATTTGGCCGGCGCTCCCGCCCTGGCGCTGGTCGGGCCGCAAGCGCAGCTAGAAAACTTAGCAGCACCCGGTGCAGAACTTTTCGGGCACCTCGAAAGCAAAGACAACCCGGGGCTTTCGGACCGCCTGGAGCGAACGACTACCCAAGGTTATGAACAAATCACGGTTACAGGTGCCGACCCCTCCGCGGCTCTCGGTTCGGCGGCCACTTTTTTGGCCCTTGCCACCTTGTCCGGAGGTCCAGTCGCGCTTTTGCCCAAGGCCACGAAACAGGCCGGGCACGCTGCATTGATTCAAATAAGGCGCGTCCTGAAGGACCGCCAGCCTGCGATCATGTGGCAGGTCATTGCTCAGGAGAACCACTCGCTGGGCTCCTTGGAATCAACGCTGGACGCGGTCGCAGATCTTGGCCTGCGGGTGACCCGGGATGAGGAGCTGCTAATCAAGCAGTTTGCGATCGCCAATCTGAATCGTGCCTGGTGCTCACCAGTGGAGTTGGTTCGGGCGCTGGCCCAGTACGAGGTCATGGGTTGGGGTGGCGACTTGATTCTGAATCCCGAGTCGCAGGTGAATGAAGTCGCAAACGCCGACCTCGAATTGGCGTTGGAAGGCTTGTTGCGCTCCCCGCGTGCGGTGCTCGGCAAATCCTAAGCTACCGGCGTTGCGCCTAGCGTGCGCGTGACCCCGGCTTCATGTCCAGAAGCCCCTGTTCCACGGCCTTGACTAGAATCTGCACGCGGTCCCGCACACCAAATTTCTCCATAACCTTCACGAAGCGAGCTTTGATAGTTGACTCGGTGACAAAAAGTTCCGTGGCCATCTCCTTGTTGCTCATGCCCCGCCCGAGAAGCTTGATGACTTCCAGTTCCTTGTCGGTCAGGGCATCGATCAGTTCTGCATCGGCTTCGACTTCGGCTGGGATTGAGTTCGCCAGCCCGCTGACCACATGTCGAGCCACTTGCGGCGACAGAATGGACTCACCGGCTGCCACTTTATTAATCGCATCGGTGATTTCCTGGGGCTTAGCATCCTTGACGATGTAGCCCGAGGCACCAGCACGCAGCAGGTCCACCACATATCGGTCGGTGGCGAAAGTGCTCAAACCGAGAATCGCGATCTCAGGGTTGCTCTGGTGGATCTGGGCTGTTGCCGCAACGCCGTCCATGACCGGCATTTGCATATCCATCAAGATGACCTCGGGCTGCAACGAGGCCGCCTGGACCACGGCGGATTTCCCATTGGATGCTTCGCCGACGATTTCAATGGTGGGGTCTGAGGAGAGATAATCTCGCAAAATTTCCCGGGTCAAGGCCTCGTCATCCACAAGCAGCACTGTTGTCACTGATAACTCCTCGCTTGGCGGTAGTCCACGCACTTGGTTCTCATGCGCGTACGGTGATAGCGCATCTGGTCACTATTTTTGCATGGTTGCCGTCGTTATCCGGTAGCGGGCAAGCTTTCAAGCGGGATAGTTACGCCGATCGACCAGCGGCCGGTGGAATCGCTGGTCTCCACGGTGCCGCCAAATACCTCGCAGCGTGCGCGCATCGCTTCCAAACCTGTCTGCGACGACATGATGGGAGTGCCCTGTCCAATATCATTTGTCGAGCTGAGCAATACGCGGTCTGGCCGGATACGGAGCTGGAGTTCCACTGCTCCGTCAGGATTCGCGTGCTTGAGGATATTGGTTCCCAGTTCCCGGATGGTTCGCCGAAGGGCTTGGCGCAAACTCGCCGGAATACGCGCTACTTCGCCTTCTAGCGCGAAGGCCACGTCGAATCCGGCCCGTTTGAGCGCTTGCATGACCTTGTCCAAATCATGTACCAGCCCTACCGCGGTAGTGGTCTCCCCGGAAAGTTCATCGGACTCCAAGATCTGTTGGCCTTCTTCTGCTTCCAGCCCCGAGGGACTCTGAAATTCATTTTCGTTGGCTTCCGTTTTCAGCAAGACGACAAGGCTGCGAAGATCCTGCAGGGTTTGCTGCGCGGCATTGCCAATTCCAGCGAGGATTTCCGCAGTCTTCTTCGGGTCGTTGACGAACTCGGCCCGACGGGCTTGCATAGCCATGATCGTGACATCGTGGGCAACAATGTCGTGCAGCTCATGAGCGAGCTGCGTTCGTTCCTCGGAGCGAATTCTCGCCTGTTCGACTTCCAGATCCCTGATTCGTTTGGCGCTCGTTTCATTCTTCCGGCGATAGACATTCAGGCTCAACCCGGCCACGGCCGACATGACGCCGAAACCGCACAGCAACATGACCGCCAGGAGCTCCACCTCCGGCAAGAGTAGATACAGCAGGAACAACATGCCCATGGCTGCGGAGGGAAAAGCGAGTGCCGCCCGCCACGGCAGCAAATAGCAGGAGAGCACAATGACAAATACCGAGGGAAAAACCATGCTGGCCAATAAGACCCCGGGCATACCGACCGCCGCGATAAGCAGCAACCCCACAAACCATGCGGCAATGCTTGGCAGGACCCCAAGCGACAAAGCCGCCAGGGGCAGGTACGGAAAAGCCAGGTACAACACGCCAAGTTCTGCGAGGTAGCCGGCTGTCCCCAGCCACACATCACCCGCGTACATGAACAGCGCAAGCGCCAGCGGGACAAAACGACCGAGGCGCCCGCCAGGTAACGGTTTAATTTCACCAGTCCATGCAGTCCAAGTATTCACACCAGCTATTGTGTCATTTCAGCACTCAAGCACGCTCCACTGGTTGCATACCCAAGGCAGTTTTGACGGACCCAGGCGACATTCACCACGGCCGATGTGAAACGCCACACTTTGACCTCTCCGGCTTTTGCCCTTCGGATAATCTGGTGTAAAGTCATTGGAGTCGTCAAGGCGAAAAACAACTAAATATGCGCCCATAGCTCAGCTGGATAGAGCGCCTGTCTACGGAACAGGAGGCCGGGGGTTCGAATCCCTCTGGGCGCACAATTTGAAATTCCCACTCTCCGGAGTGGGAATTTTTTGGTTTACTGTTTGCTTAACTCCAAGCACTTATTTAGCCGCCGTGGGACCCGCGCAAAATCAGCTTTGTTGGCATGATGATTCGTTCGGGCACCATTTCACCATTAATGCGCTGCACCACAACCTCCGCCATTTTGGCTCCTTGCTCTTCCGCATTCTGCGCCACGGTAGTCAACGCAGGCGAGGCATTGCGCGCAAATGAATCATCATCGATGGTGGTGATGGCGATGTCTCTCGGCACGGAAAGCCCCGCCTCAGCGATCACCTTCATCGCGCCAAAGGCCATTTGCGCGCTGGCGGCAAACAACGAGTCGATTTTTATGCCGCTGGCCAGCAAATCGCGCATGGCGGTTTCTCCGCTGCCCGGGGTGAAATCGCCCACCGCAACCGCGGCAACGCCAAGACCGGCGGCGTGCACCGCCTGTTCGAAACCCAATTGGCGGTCGAGGGCCGCACCCATGTTCTGCGGTCCCGAGATCGCCGCCGGGTATTTGCGACCCGCTTTGAGCATGGCTTCAGTTGCTTCCCGTGCCGCGGCCGCGTTATCTACGTCAACGACGAACACGTCGCCGTCTTCGTTGCTCATGGGGCGGCCGCCGAAGACCAACGGCAACGCTCCGGCCAGTTCGCTGTATGAGCTGTCATCCGCGTGGTGCGAAAGGATCAACGCCCCATCAACGTTTCCGCCGCGTAGGTAGCGGCTGGTTTTCGCGGGGTCAGACTCGGTGGCGATCAACAGGGACAGCGTGAATTCGGTGGTGCTCAGGTACATCGCAGCCCCCTGAATCACCGCAGCGAAGTATGGGTCTGCGAAGAACTTCGCGGTGCTTTCGGGGATGACTAACGCGATGGAATTGGTACGACCCTGTGCGAGGGAACGGGCCGCCCGATTCGGGACGTAGTTCAGTTCCGCGATGGCCTTTTCCACTGCCCGCGCCGCATCGGCCTTGACCTTGTCCGACCCGTTGACCACGCGAGACACCGTGGCTCTGGAGACTCCTGCACGTTCGGCAACCTGTTCCAGCGTCGGCTGTTGTTTGCGTGGTTCGGGCATCGTTACTTCTTTGCGGTAGCTGGGCGGGTCCTTGTGACTAGCGTGTGGTGCGTGGCGCTTGGCTAAGCGCCACGCACCAGTGCTATGCCATTGTACGGTTGGCGGCAATTAGTCCCGCGTAGGCCCTGCCGCTGTCCTTAATAATGCGTTTCTGGGTTTCATAGTCGACGTAAATGATGCCGAATCGCTTCTGATAGCCCCAGGCCCATTCGAAATTATCGAGCAAGGACCAGAGGAAGTAGCCCCGCACGTCCACTCCGTCTTGGATGGCACCGGCAACAGCATCCAGGTGGCTAAAAACGTATTCACGACGTTCGACATCGGCCACGGTTCCGTCCGCTGACAGTTCGTCGGCATAGGAGGCTCCGTTCTCGGTGATGTACAAGGCCGGAAGATCCTTGTATTCGGTCTGCAACCGGTTCAGCAGTATCCGCAGGCCCTGCGGATTAACTTCCCAACCCATCGCAGTACGCGGCAGGTCTCGGCTCGGGAAGCTGACATATTCGCTTCCTACAAAAGGCGAGGACTTCGGCGCATCAGTTGGTACAACCGCCTCCGGCTCGCCTTCGCCAAGCGGATGCCCCGACACGTTGTCATCGTGATAATGGTTCACCCCGAGAAAGTCGATGGGCTGATGAATGATCTCGAGGTCCCCTGGCATAATGACCTCGGCCAGCCCCAAGCCATCCACGTCTACGAGCAGGTCTTCGGGATAGGAACCGCGCAGCAAGGGATCCAAGAACATCCGGTTCCACAGCGCATCGATACGACGGGCCGCTTCCAGATCCACCGGGTCCGTTGGATCGTTTGGCACCGCGTTGGTCAGATTCAGCGTGATGCCAAGCTCTTGGGCGCCGAGTTCACGCAAACGCTTTGCCGCCAGGCCATGTCCGAGGTGCTGGTGGTGCACGGCCGACAAAGCCGCCGCGGGATCTTGGCGTCCCGGTGCGTGTTCCCCGGCTGCGTAACCGATGAGCGAAGAACACAACGGTTCGTTAAAGGTCGTCCAGTGCTTGACTCGGTCACCGAGCTTTGCGTAAACCAGCTCGGCATACTCAGCGAATTTATAGGCCGTGTCACGGTTGGCCCAGCCGCCCTGCTCTTCGAGGGCCTGCGGCAGATCCCAGTGGTACAGCGTCAGCCAGGGCAGAATTCCCTGCTCCAACAGCTCGTCGACTAGCCTCGAATAAAAATCCAGGCCCTCGGGGTTGACGCTACGCCCGCCGGGAACCACCCGCGCCCAGCTGGTGGAGAAGCGGTAGGAATCCAGACCGAGCTCACGCATTAACCCGACATCCTCTCGGTACCGGTGGTAGTGGTCCACCGCAGTCTCCAGGTTGTCGCCGCCGGCGATCACCCCCTGCTTGCGAGCGAACGCATCCCAGACGGAGTCTTCTTTACCGTAGGCGTGGCTGGCGCCTTCGATTTGCGCCGCCGCGGTGGCCGAGCCCCAGAGGAATTCTCTGGGCCAAGCGAAATTCTCTGATAAGTGGGTTGTCATTAGCCCTTTACAGCTCCTGCCATAATTCCGGATACAAGTTGTTTACCCGCCACTATAAAAAGCAGCAGCAGCGGGATGGTTGCCATCAGCGCACCGGACATCACGATCGTGTAGTCCACATAGCGTGCGGATTGCAGTTGGCTCAATGCCACCTGCAAGGTGGGGTTTTGGGGTGCGACCAGCATTGGCCACAGATAGTCGGTCCATGCGGTCATGAAGGTAAAGAGCGCCAAGATGGCCATCGCCGGACGGGCCGCGGGTACTCCTACATGCCAAAAGGTACCGATCATGCTGGCACCGTCGATTCGGGCTGCCTCGATCAACTCATCTGGCACGACATCCACCAAATACTGGCGCATGAAAAACACTCCGAACGCGGTGACCAAGGTGGGCACCATGACCGCACCGAGCGATCCGGTCCAGCCAAATTCCTTCATCACCATGAACAACGGGATGATCCCCAGCTGGGTCGGCACCGCCAGGGTGGCAATCACGAAAACCAGCAGCCCCTGGCGTCCGCGGAAGCGCAACTTTGCGAACGCATATCCGGCCAATGTCGAGAATGCCACCACCGAGATCGTGATGACCGAGGAGACGAGAATGCTGTTTCCCAGTGCGCCCCAGAAATCGATGGTGTGGAAAACTTCGGCGGCATTCGTCCAGAACGAACCTCCGGGAAGCAGTGGTGGGTACGTCGAGGCGAATACCGCCCCGGTATTCGAACCAATCACCATCGAATACCACAGCGGGTAGGTGCTCCCGAGGAAGAACGCGATCAGCAACCCGTAAGTGAGAAAGCCTGGGCGGCGATCCATGGAGAAGTTTTTGCGTTTGGCTGCAGGCTTCCCGGCTTCCACAGTTCGGTCCAAGGAGGTGCTAGTCATGGGAATCCCCGTCCTTCGGGCTCGCTGCTGCGTCTGTTAACCTTTCACCCTTCGAGGCGACCTTGGCTTTTGCTTGCCGCACGGCGTTTCGGTGCGCCAGCCGTTGCGCACGGCGCCGCTTGCGGCTTCCCCCTTCGCTAGCAGAGGCAATGGAACCGGAAAGCACGAAGTTGATCAGGCCGATCACGATAATGATCAAGAACAGCATCCAGGCGACCGCAGATGCACGGCCAAAGTCGCCGCGGTTGAACGCCAGATCCCAGAGATAGAGCACCGTGGTTTGGTATTCGCGCTCGGGACCGCCGGGCACCGAGCTGCTGGCGTTGAATAGTTTCGGTTCGGTGAAGATCTGCAGGCCACCGATGGTCGCGGTGATGATCACGAAGATCATCGTGGGGCGAATGCTCGGCAGCGTGATGGAGAAGAACCGACGCATCGACCCCGCTCCGTCCAGCGCGGCGGACTCGTGCAGTTCGCGTGGCACCGCTTGCATGGCTGCCAGCAGGATCAGCGCGTTATAACCGGTCCAGCGCCAGTTCACCATGGTGGCAATAGCCAAGTGCGAGGGAAGTACCTCGCTCTTCCACGCCACCGGATCGATGTTGATCACTTGGAGCAGGTTGTTGATGAGTCCATATTTCTCGTCGAAGGCCGAGGAGAAGATCAGCGTCACGGCCACCGGAGTCACCACATAGGGAATCAGCACACTCATTCGCCAGAACGTCTTGGCACGAATATTCTGGTCCAGCATGGCTGCGATGAAGGTGGCCACGAGCAGTTGGGGAATCGCCGAGAGCAGGAAGATGCTGAACGTGTTGAACAGCGAATTCCAGAACAGTGGTGAGCTAAGTTCTGCGGCGTAGTTCTCCAGCCCTACCCAGTCACCGGCTCCCCCGAGTAGGTCCCAGTCATTGATTGAAACCACGAAGGTGTAGACCAGCGGAAAGAGCCCCACCAGGGCGAAGAGAATGAAAAAAGGTGAAACGTATAGATACGGGGAGTATTTGAAGTCCAGCCGTCCCCAACGCTGACGCCGGCGCGTTTTCTTCCCGGCTGCCGGATCAGCCCTGCGGTGCCTTTTGCCTGGGGGCTGCTCCCCCGTCGGCGCCGCGGCACCTGGGGTGCCCGAAGCGTTGTTGGTCAAGATGCTCATTTATCGGATTCTCTTTCCGCATAGGCCGGCCGCATTGCCGGCCGGCCTACAGATGGTGATTACTTGATGTCCAAGTTCGTCAGCGTCGACATGGCCTCATCCCACGCGGCTTGGCCGTCCTTGCCGCCATCCAACGCGATAGTTGCCGGGCCAAAGACCTGCTCCTGGATGACCGAATCATCTGCCCCCTTGAACTGTGCCTTCACGCCCTCGGCCCGGTTTGCCAGGAGCTGGCCGATGGGAGCATCGTTGAAGAACTTAGTCAGCTCGTTGCTTCCGGTGACCTGTTCGGAACCCTGAGCCTCGAGGTTGCTGGGGAATGTCCCGGCAGTTTCAAAGGCGGCTGCCTGCGACTGCGCATCGGTCAGCCAGGTGGCGAGTTTGGCCGCTTCGGCTGGATTCTTCGAGGTGGCGGGAATGGTCAAGAAGGTTCCGCCCCAGTTTGCCGGACCGCCAGGGAAGACATCTGCAAAGTCCCAACCAGAGGATGCATCTCCACCAGCACCTTCAACCTGTCCCTTGACTACTCCTAACATCCAGCCTGGGCAGGGCATAGTGGCGAAAGAGCCGTCCAGGAAAGCCTGGCCTTTACCCCAGTCCCACTGGGTCTGCCCCGACGAGAGCCCTGCTTCGGCAGCCCCTGCCAGCTGCTTCCAGCGTTCGTTCAATTCTGCGTTGCCCTGGATATTCAGCGAACCATCTGACTTGTAATAGCCCTCATCGAGTTGGTTGACCATGGCATTCCAGACGAACCCGGACTGGTCGAACCAGGCTTTGCCGGTTTTTTCCTCATATTTTTTGCCGGCTGCGAAGTAGGCCTCCCAGCTGGCATCATCACCACCGATGAGTTCCGCGAATTCGGTGCGCTCTGCCGGCATATCTGCCTGTTCTAGCAGCTTGGTGTTGTAGCAGAGTCCTTCTGGACCGATATCCGTGCCGTAGCCGATGATCCGCCCTTCGGCGTCGGTGGCCTGTTCGACCTTCCAATCGACCCACTGTGACTTGAGATCTTCTATGCCGTAGTCGCGCAGGTCGGTGAAGGAATCGGAAACGGCCATTACCTGCCCGAGCCAGCCTTCTTCAACGGCTTGGAGGTCGGGCAGGCCCGCACCCGAGGCTTGTTTAGTCTTCCAATCAACCAGGGCGTTTCCACCGGTATCGATATTCGTCGCCTCGATGCTGACGCCAGGATTTTCCTTTTCGTATTTCTCGTACAGGGCTTCCAGGCCCATGGTGCCGAAAGTGGTCACGGTCAGGGTGACCGGATTATCCACCGAGGCAGGCTCGGCATCGGCCGCGTTATCTGCTCCGCCGCATCCGGTGGCCAGCAGGGCAATGGTGCCGAGCAGGGCTGCCGACTGCGCGAGCTTCGATTTGCGCGAGGTTTTCATGGGGTCTCCAGGTGTGAGTGCGGGTTTCGAGAGACTCGTGCACATTCAAAATGAGAGCGCTCTCAAAATAAAACAAGTGTCCAACTCTTGCGAGTTTCCATCCGTGCCATGAAGTATAAAAGCGCTTGAATCGAACCCGTGTGAGCGCTCTCACAAATCACCTTCCATTATTCTGCCCGATTGCGAGGCGATGTCAAGAACGAATTTGCATTCCACCGCCAGAGCCCGTCACCCCTGACGTTCCATGGTGCCATCGGCCCTAGCAAAGCCCACAGGTCAAATTAGGATTTGCAGAACATGGCGGCACGCTGTCGCGAAAATAAATCAGTGCAAAGAGAATCCGGCGAGCCAAGTGGGCCCGCCGGATTTTCAAGGCCTACTTCTTGTTCAGCTGCAGCCCCACGAGCACCGGATCATGATCCGAGGAGCGGAACTGGTCAGGCGAGAACAGCTGGGCGACGTTGTTGTTGTAGCGGCTGTACTCAAAGGCGACCGATTCGGTGGCATTGATGTTCCAAATCGTTTCTCCGGTGACCTTGTCGGCAATTTCGGCCGAACCCAGAACATGGTCAAGCGAACCGGTGCGACCGCCGAAGAGGTAGCTTTGAGTGCTCGCTTCGGCACCCAGATTAACGTAGCCGGCATCGGTCATCACCTTGATGGGATCCTCGGCCGAGTAGGAGTTGAAGTCGCCGGCCAGCAGCACCTTGTCGGTGTTGCGCGAATCCTTCAGCCCTTCGGCGAAACGCACTACCGCGTGAGCCTGCTCCACGCGCGCTGCGTTCCATGCTCCGGCGCCGTCGCCCTGGTCGGCATTGGCCGAACCGTCTTTTGGATCGGACCCCTTGGACTTGAAGTGGTTGGCGACCACGAGGAAGCGAGTCTTCGAATTGCCGCCCACGCGCTGGAATGCCTGGGCCAGTGGATCACGCGCGTTGTCGAAGGCCGCATCGTCCAAGACCACCGACTCGTCGATCAGCTTGACCGCGTCGCGCTGATAGATCATTGCGGTTCGAATGACATCTTCATCGGCTGGCAGTTCTTCGGGGCTTGGCGCGAAGCTCCAACGCTCCTGCCCTGAAGCCTCATTCAAGGCAGCTACCAGGATCTTCAGCGCCGCGTCGCGGTCCTGAGCGAAGCGGGCGGAGTTCTCGATTTCCTCCAGCACGACCACGTCGGCATCAAATTTGTTCAGCGCCGTGACGATCTTGGACTGCTGGCGCTCGAGGCTTTCGGCGCTGGCCGCACCGCGAGCATCGCAGCCGCTTCGTACCGAAATCGGGTTTCCTTCGCGATCGGTATAGTAATTGCACCCATCAAGCTGATCGCCGGTGGTGGTGAAGTAGTTCAGCACGTTGAAGCTGCCCACGCTCACGTTGCCGCCGACGGCTGCCGGGGCATCCTGCGTGACCTGCTCAAAGCTCACCGGGATATCCGGGTCCTCGGCACCGACAATTTGCCCCTGCGGCTGCAGGCGCCACAAATCATAGCGGTAATCCATGATTACCGGGCCGGTGAAGCTCACCTGCTTGCCCACGGTGACATGCTGATCCGCGGAGATATACGGCAGCTCGACGAGCTTGTTCGCCTTCGCCCCCAGGAAATTCAATGTGGCCCCGTCATCCAAGACCAGCTCACGGGCCTGGTTCTCGGCCTCCAGCGCCTGGGCTTCGTCGCTTCCAGGAGCGAAGACGTCGGTGGCCTGGCGCAAGGTGCGCTCGCCCTCGATAATTGAGCTGGTTCCCTCGGCAAGGGTTACTTCACCGTACTGGTTCAGCCGGTAGTTGTCGGCCACGGTCCATTGTCCCTGCGGATCCATCAGCATCCCCTCGAAACGCTCGCGCTCGGCATCGGCTGCCGGGATGTCGATGGCCAAAGGCTTGATGGCTTCGGCTGGTTCGACCAGCACCTCGACCGCTTGGTCCGAGGCACTGATTTGGGTCATGCCGTAGTATTCGCTGACCTCGCCGGAGACCTGAACGTGATCACCTACGGCTACCTTGCCCACGCCGCCGGGAGAATATACGAAGATTGCAGAGCTTCCGGCCGGGGAAATTTCGCTTCCCGAGCCTGCAGTTTGCACATAGAAACCGCGAATGCCGCCTTCGGGGTAGGCGCCGGTTACTACTCCTCGGACGCTGACCTGCTGGCCAGCCATGCCGGTAGCATCTTCGGTGCCCTGGATTTCTTCGATGGACGTCAGCTCGACTTCGGGCTCGACGGCGGAGGCTGGAGCCATCGTTCCGGTCACCAGCGCGGCACCCAAACAGGTAGCCGCGAACGCTGTTGTAGCGCGCTTCTTCATGGATAGTCCTAATTCGTTGTAAGTACCGCAGCGCGGTAGCGCGCGGTCGACCCGCAAACGATTCAATCAGCCAGTTATGAACTCTTGGTGAATCTATAAACAGCGACCGGTTGTTGGTCCATGAACTATCCAAGTCCATGAGCCACGTCACGTCCAGAGGTGAGCAAAGAAACTAGCACACTAATTGAACTGACCGGTCAGTTCAATTAGTGTGGAAGTGTGTTAATTGCTAATTCAATGAGCTTCCAAGGGCGCCACAGCCAACTTGTCGATGCCACCTCGCTGACAGCCAACCGCGGTTCGCTGCTGCTCGTCGTCGCAGACTCGCAGAGCGCGCGCACCGCCACCGCGTTGATGCTCTCCGGCCGCATGAAGCCCAGCGCAGGTGAGTTGAGTTGGGATGGCGCTTCACGACTCAAGGAAATACGCTCACACAGCGCGC
Source organism: Arthrobacter sp. MYb224 (assembly GCF_002975455.1). Taxonomy (NCBI): domain Bacteria; kingdom Bacillati; phylum Actinomycetota; class Actinomycetes; order Micrococcales; family Micrococcaceae; genus Arthrobacter; species Arthrobacter sp. MYb224. The sequence goes on from NZ_PCPU01000004.1 coordinate 60,799, forward strand.
TACTCGACGCACCCCAGATCAATGAACCAGAGGCCCATCTGAAGGTTCGCGATGTTGTCAGCGAAGACCTCTCCTTGGTGCCTGCACCCCTTTGGCGCCGCGCCCGGAGCAAGAAATGGTTGGCTCGGCATGGTTTCGAAGACATCGCCAGCAGCTGGATCGACGCGGTCGATGCGCTGACTCGCATCAACTTGCTCACGCGCTTGGCATTAGAGAACCATGACGTTGATGCTCTGGTCTTCGACTCCCCCGACCGCCATGGCATCGAAGAAACCAGCTGGTTGGAAACCCTCGAGCGGTTTACCCGAACTCGCCGGAACCTCGCGGTTATTGCCGTGGTCTCACGCATTCCAGATTGCTGGGATGGGCCGGTGGCCTTCATCGGGCAAACCCAAGACATGCCAGAAAACGCTTCGTTTACCGACGAAGTTCCACAGCTGGATTCAGCACTACCGGTGCACGATTCCGCTACCGGGTCTGAGGCTGAAGACGCGGAAACTAGCCGGGCGCCGCTCGCGCAGCACCCTGAACCCAGCACCGAGATGGCGGAACTGCCGGCGGCAGACCCGGCGGAAAATACTTCGGACGAATCCTCTTCCGACGAAGCTCCGGCCGAGCAAGGCCAAGCCCCGGAGGGGGAAACCGTGGCCGCCGAAGCGCGAGTAGCTCTGCCTTCCCAGGAAGCCGAGCTTCCACTTGAACCACCCACGACTAAGGACTAACTCATGACGACTCTGGGCCTAGCTCTCTCCGAGCTCAAGCGCATGACCCGTGGAACCTTGCCAAAGCTGGCACTGATCGCGGTCACCTGCGTACCGCTGCTCTACGGAGCCCTCTACCTCTATGGCAATTGGGATCCGCAGTCGAATCTGGATGGCGTCAAAACAGCTCTGGTGAACCTCGATGAAGGCGCCGAACGCGAGGGTGAAGCCACAAATGTCGGCGACGAAGTTGTTGATTCCCTGCTCGAAGACTCCACCTTCGGCTGGGAGGTAGTCGACTCGCAAGAAGCCGCCTTGGACGGAGTTGCGCACGGTGACTACGCATTCGCGATGACCATTCCGAAAGACTTTTCCGCCTCGTTGACTTCCCCGGCGGAGCTGAAAAGCGCGAATGCGGCAAATCTGGAGCTAACTACCAATGACGCCAATAATTTCATGGCTGGCAATTTCGCAAAGACCCTGGCCAATGAAGTGCGTGATTCGGTTTCCAAAGAAGTCGGCACCGAAACCGCCGAAGGGATGATTGCCGGCTTTGTCGACATCCACGATTCGATGGACGAGGCGGCCGATGGCGCGAAGAAACTCTACGACGGCACGATTTCTCTTTCGGATGGGGTCCTCACCCTCCAAGACGGCACCACGCAGCTCGTGACCGGCAGCGCCGAACTTGAAGCTGGCGCACAAACCCTGCATGACGGTACCGGCCAGCTATCCGGCGGCCTCAAGAAACTCGTTGACGGGCAAGGCAAGCTCGTAGCTGGCACAGATGACTTGGCCAGTGGCAGCGCCGAGCTCAATTCCGGGGCGAAAACGCTCAGCAGCGGGCTAGACACCCTGGAGTCAAAGACGGCCCCCCTGCCCAGCTCGGTTTCCAAGCTCAACGACGGAGCCCAGCAGGCCGCTGCCTCGGCAGATCAACTAGCCGCCGGATCGCGTCAGGTAGCCAATGGAAACGCCGAGCTCAGCGCCACGGCCGACGAGGCAATTGCGGTCATCCGGGATCTGCAGGCGGATGCCGAATCCCGGCTGGACCAGGTGCAGCAAAACACCAACGCGTTCCTTGCACGGCAGGTCGAATCCGGAACGCTCACCCAGGCGCAGGCCGACCAGATCGGCACTCAGCTGCAATCCACCGTGGAGAATTCCACGGTCACCCAGCAGTTGAACTCCAAGGTCAAAGACGTCAACGTGAAACTCACCGCGGCGCAAAACGACCTGGATAAACTCGCCGATGGCTCCGAACAGGTTGCCGACGGCAATAAGCAGCTGGCTTCCGGACTGCACACCCTGGCCCAAGGCACCGGCAAGCTCAACGATGCCGTTCCCGCTCTTGCCGATGGCATCTCATCCGCCGCGAATGGAGGCAGCAAACTCTCCGACGGAGCCGCAAAGCTCGCTTCGGGAAGCTCCACCCTGGCAGAAGGCCAGAAATCCGCACTAGCAGGTACCGAAGACGCGGCCCAAGGCAGCGCCAAGCTCGATGCCGGGGCCAAGGACCTGGCCGCCGGAACCACCACCTTGCACGATTCACTTATCACGCTGGACCAAGGAGTCAGCGAGCTCGGCGATGGCGCAAGCGAATTGCAAGACGGCTCGGGCGATCTATCCGAGGGCCTGGACAGCGGTGTGGGCCAGGTGCCAAACCCCGACTCGCCAACTTCGGCGCAATTAGCCGACGTCATCGGTGACCCGCTGCGGGTGAACTCCCATGCGCAATCCGAGGCCAGCGCCTATGGTGCGGGGCTCGCACCGTTCTTCATGACCCTCGCTACCTGGATTGGCACGTTCATCCTCACCCAGGTGATGCGCCCGGTCAATAACCGTGCGTTGGCTTCCAACGGCAGCAGCTGGAAGATCGCGTTGGGCGCATGGCTTCCCTTTGCTTTCATTTCGCTCATCCAGTGCACCGCGCTCTACGCGGTGGTGGTGTTCGCCGTCGGGTTGGAACCCGCACACCCATGGTTGACCTTGGGCTTGTTCCTTCTCGCCGCACTGTGCTTCAGCGCATTGATCCAGGGAATCTGCGCCTTGCTGGGTGCTGCAGGTAAGTTTGTGGTGCTATTGCTGATGGTCCTGCAGCTGGTGACCGCTGGCGGCACGTTCCCTTGGGAAACGTTGCCGGCACCACTGCAGGTATTGCACCAGGTTCTGCCGATGAGCAATGTCGTGGTGGCGTTGCGACATGTGATGTATGGTGCAGACTTGGGAATGCTCGGCGCCACCATCCTCCCGGTCATCGGTTACACGCTGCTGGGTCTGCTGTTGAGCTTCCTAGCGGTGCGCAAGCACAAGACCTGGACGTTGAAGACGCTACAACCGGAGCTGACGGTATGACCACACCACCTAGCGGGCGGCCCCGCGTGCGGGCCACCGCCTCCAAGAAGCGCCTGTTCGCGGCCTCGATGCAGCTGCTCGGCGCCCGTGGCCCCAACGCCGTGTCGGTGGACGAGATCGCGCAAATGGCAGGGGTCTCCAAGGGGACCGTGTATTACAACTTTGGTTCCAAGGACGAGATGATCGGCCAGGTTCTGGAATTCGGTGCCGATATGCTGGTCGCCGAGCTGGATCAGGCCGCGGCAAAGCCCGACCCCCGCGAGGCTTTGCGGGCAATGGCCACTATCGCCGTTGAATTCGTCGAGAAATACCCGTCATTCGCGCAAATCTGGATCAGCGAACAGCTGCGGCCCGAAAGCGACTGGGGCGACCAGATTACCCCGGTGTATTCACGGGTCACCTCGACCCTCATTGAAGTCTTGGATCGCCTGGTCATCCTGGCTCCCGAGGAAAAGCAGCCAGCCGCGACGGCGATCTTCGGCGCGGCCTTGTTCTCCGCACGTATGCGCACCGTTTCGGACAACGTGGCCGATCGCGAAGCCACCCTCAACGCGGTGCTGTACAGCGTTGACGGTTTGCTTGCCACCCACCAGCATGTGGCGTCCTAGGCGAGCATCCTCGGCTTGGCTATTCCGCGTCTTCCAGCGGGGCCGGGTTCTCGGCATGGGCTCCGACGCGCAGCGGTGCCTGCCACGTGCCGGTTGCTTCGAGCCCCGGAATTTCTCCTTGGAAAATCACCACTCCGGGATATTCGTTGAGTTTTCGAATCACCGCTTCGCGGGCGGCGCTCGGCAGGCGGTTGAGCACCGGGTCGAGGATCAATACCGGCGGCTGTCTCAGCAGGGCGCGTGCCATGATCAGGCAGGCGCGCTGTGCGGAGTCCAGAGGTTCTCCCCCACGACGCAACATGGTGCGCTCCGCGGCGGGGAGCGGGCCGAGCTCTAGCCCGCAGTCGGCGGCCACGCGCAGCGCGCGTTTCACCGAAGACCCCGGATGCCGGTAGGTCAGCGCACGGATGATGGTGCCGCGTTCGGGAACCATGGAACTCAACGCTGCGCCTATCAGCTTACGTCGTTCGGTAGCCGGAAGGTCCTCGCTGCGTCCCTCGGCGATCCACAACCCGCCGAGCGAATCGCCGTGGGCGGTGATCCTGCCGGTGGCCAAAGATTCGAGCAGTGCTCCGGATTCTGCCCCGGGCCCCACCACCTGGATCCGTTGCCCTGCGTGCGCTCGAAGCACCGGCCAGTTCTCCAAGCCCGGTGCCGTGGGACGGATCCGCACGGTGATTTCTTTGCGGTTCAGGTCCTTCACCTCTCGGGTGGAGATCATTTTCTGCTCCGCGATGCTCCAGGATTTCTCTGCGTGCAGCAGCGGAGCAATAATCCGTCGGCCGGCTCGATAGTTTTGCCGGTACTCAACGATGCGCCCCCATTCGCCCATGGTCCCTGCGCAGATCCCCATCAACGTCAAGGCGCTGGCCAAGGTCCCCGCGCCAAGGCCCGCCCAGGAGCCGGCAGCCACCACCAGCGCGGTGCCCAACAACGGCACCGTCAGCGATCCGGCCCGCAAGGCGCCGGCATACTTTGCGCGATCCACGGCGGCCTGAACGACTTTCTGCGAGCTTCGGTCGACTCGCTCGACCTCGCGGCGCACGCCTCCGCCCGCGGCGATGGTGGTGGCCGCGGTGACCGTGTCGGCGATCCGTGCCGCAAGATTCCCCCGGTGCCTGCGCAGCACTCGTGCGGTGCGCAAGGCCCCTCGGGCCAAGAACGCGAGCAACCCAACTTCCAGCAGGACCGGAAGTACCAGCGCCGCGGCCAGCAGTGGGTGCAGGGCTCCCAAGCCGAGCGCGGCGAAAACGATCAGCGGGATGCCCGCGATCAACGGCACAATTCCCTGGGTGACCCAATTGCGGATGGAGGACAGGTCATTGCTTGAACGCGCCACGGTGATCCCCACCGAGGGTCCCCGGCGAGCCTTGAGGGCATGCGATATCAATGATCCGCGCAGCTGAGCCACATAGTGCTGGCCAAGCCTTTCGGCCAGCACTCGTTCGATAAACTTCGCACAGAAAAATGCCAGGGACAGGACGATGACCCAGGACAGTGCCCCGAGGCTGAAGGCCGAAGCTAGCTGGCCTACCTGCCAAGCGATGGCGATGGACAGCACCCCGACACCCAGTGCCAGCGCCAGCAGGGCAGCCAACAGCCCGCGTCGCCCCGGCGCCAGCAACGCCGGGAGCGAAGGTTCCTTGGCGGGTGGGTCTACTGGCTGCGAGCCGGTCATTGGGCCTCCTAGCGGGTCGGCAGCAGGGCGCTGGCCACCTGTGGGTCGCACAGGTCATAGGTGTCGATAATTTCGGTGTCCATGTGGGCTCGCGCTTCCGAGGCCGCCAGCGGGGAAGCGGTGAGCACCCCGGAAACCGCGGCGAGGTCGAGCCCTGCGTCCAGGAGAATTTTTTCTCCCGCCTTCGCGCCGAGCGCATCCTGGGCGCTGAACAGCACACGGTCTACGTGTTCCTTGAATACCGGGTCCCGGAGCAGTCGTGAGGTCTCGCCCTGGAACAAGCCGTCGGCGATCTCGATGATGACCGCATCGGCGCCGGAGGCGCTCTGCTCATTGATCATCGAGATCAGCAGTTCGCGAACGGTTTCATAGTCCAACCGGTAGGTGGTGGGGTAGCCGAAGTCGGTGAAGTCGCAGACGCTGAAAGCGCCGGCGTCGGTGAACAGGTTCGGGTCGTTCCCCGCGCCTGTTCCGGTCGCCTTGCCTGCGGCGACCCGCAGTCCAGCGTTGCTCAACCCGTTGACCAGGCAACCGAGGGTGGTGGATTTTCCGGAGTTCATCGATGTTCCGAGCACCGCGATCACCGGTGGACGCTTACCCGCGATGCGGGAGGTGACGTTAACCGAGGGGTTCTGGACGCTCAGCGGAGCGAAATCGCTGAGCGTGACGACCTTGCCGCCACGCGTCAGTAGACCGACCGGCTCAATCTCGGTGGCCTTGTCAATCGAGGCGTGCTGTTGCTCCACGCGTGAGGCTAGTCCGCCACCGGCAACCAGCTCGCATGGCCCAAGATCCGTCGGTACATGGGAAAGGAACTGGTCCGGTGCGTAGCGGTGGCCGTAGGCCACCATGATTTCCTGGCCGACAAAGAGTTTTTGGCGGCGCGCGTGCGGCGACTGCAGGCCCTTGTGCTTGCCAAGCTCGGAAACCTTGGCGATCACCACATCACCCGAGCGCGGAGCCATGCCCGAGCTGGAGACAATCTGAAAGTCCTGTGGATTGCGGGAGAGTTCGGCTGCGACAAAGCGCGTGGTGTAGGCCGCCTTGATGGTGCTGGCTCGGAGGGCATCGATCGCAATCCGAGCTTCTTTGATGGTGTAGGTTTCGGTGCTCTCGTTCGGGATGATCTCTGCAATGATGCCCATGGCTTCGGCCTTTCTCACTTCGGTTCCCGGGGAGCGGAAAACCGTCATCTTCAGTCGGCCGTTTGGCTCGATGAATATCAGTCAAGCGAGCGAAGATGAACCGAAGATGAATCAATCCTGAGGCCTTGGGAAGAAAATGATGAGGGCGTTCTCATGAACGCCTCATAAAGCCAACACAGCTCGTATTACGAGACTGACAAGGGTCTTTAAAAATTCCTCATGAGAATCTTCTCATTCAGGCCGCGGGGCAATGAAATGTGTGACCCGCGCATCACGCGCATCCAAATGTGAGTAGGAATGGTCTGTTTCCAGCACCGTGGTGCCCAATGTCGGATAGTTCATCGCCAGTTCGTAGACTGCTTCCTCATCGGATTGCGCCGAGGCCAGACGCAGCGCGAGGTCCTGGAGCGTCGGCTGGTGTCCGATGACCAGCAAGGTGGAGACAGTATCAGGGACCTCGTTGATAATTGAGCATAAGGCGGTGGCCCCTGCGCCGTAAACGCGCGAGTCGACGTACGGAGTTGGACCTTTTTCGCCGAGCTCCGAGAGCACCCAGGCGCAGGTTGCCCTAGCGCGCAACGCGTCGGAGCAGATGATGTAATCCGGTATCAGATCATTCTCCACCAGCCAGGCACCGGCGGCCGGGGCTTCGCGGTTGCCGCGAGCGGCCAGCGGGCGGTCATGATCGCTCACTCCCAGCGGGTAGTCAGACTTTCCATGGCGCATGAGAATCAGCCGACGGCGCTGCATAGTATTCATAGTCCAAGCTTAGATGCGCGGAACTTAAAAAAAACTGAGGCGAACAAACCAGGGTGGTTTGCTCGCCTCAGCGAAAAAACGTTCTACTTAGATTGAGTACTCCGGAGCGGCCCAGACGACTACCTCTGGGTGCTCGTAGAAGCGGTAGCCCTGTCCACGCACGGTGCGCACGGTGTTAGCCAGGCGACCCAGCTTCGAGCGCAAGCGGCGGATGTGCACGTCGATGGTTCGCTCATTCGGGATCTCCTCGGCATTGCGCCACAGGTTTTCCAGCAATTCTTCACGGCCCACGGTGCGGGTGCCGTTCTCCACCAAGAAATTCAGCAGTTCGAATTCCTTGAAGGTCAGGTTCAGCGTTTCACCATCGAGGTAAACCTCTCGGCGGGACAGATCGATCAGCACGCCGGATGGGCGTGGCGCACTTGGACGCGCTTCGGCACGCGGGCGGCGTGACAGGGTGGGATCGCCCAGCGCCTGGCGCACGACGTCAATTGGCTCGCCTTGCGCGCTGGTTGGCGCCAGCGCTACTGCGGCATGGGTCTGCGCCTGCGGTGACAAGGTCGCCAGGAATGCGCGAACCTGGGTTGCCAGCTTTCCCAGCGAGGTTCCCTGAGCCTGGGCAGCAGCTTCATCCAAACCGACATACAGCACGAAACCACGAGCGCTGGTGTCCGCGCTAGGCGTGCCAGAGGACTGCACTGGTGTGGCGATAGTTTGAGTCATCGGTTCACGCGTTTCATGAACGTTGTTGACCGCACGCAGCGGGCGATAGCCGGCCGGAGCATAGCTTCCGCTACCAGCAGCGGCGCGCTGTGCCGCCGCCGCTCGATTCTGAGCGTTGCGAATTGAAACGTGTACGTATCCGGATCCAGCCGACATGATGACTTCCTTTTCGTGCGAAGGCCAAGTGATTTGGCGTTAATGCTTCGGGTTTTGCTTGCGCCGCCCGCGACCTTCTTTCACGAACAGCAGTTGGGTTTCCCGTCGGTGCACCTGGACTCAATCGCTTATTACTTCAGCCGATCGATCCAATTTCACCGACGCCGAGCATTCGACAACAGCACGCAAGCGTACCCTCAGGGCCTCTACCCTGATTGCTGTTGTTGATCTGCGCCGTACTCACACACCAAGTATTCCCCGTAACATTCGAAACTTGCAAGTAACAAAGGTCGCCACTGTTCAGCATGTGAGACAGATCCGTCCAAAAGTGATGGAGGACACTTTGGGCAATTATCGGGTATCTAAGCGCTTAACTAATCGGAATGATCAATATCAGCCGCCAAAATATGCAGAATGACCATACCATTCACAGTCATGAATATTCATTCAGGTTCACGGGTAGTCCATAGGTCAAACATTCGTGCATTGCGGCATTTGACCAAATTAACCGCTACCCGAACGGAATATTCCCGCATAAACTCGACATACAGTCATAGCTGTTGCACAGCTGAATCATAAAGTAGCCCAATGACAATAGGAGAAGCTGGTTAACATGAGCGATTCACGTTTTTCTCCCGCGCAATTACCCCGGCTGACCCATCCAGATGGCACACCCATCAAGGTCCTAGTCGTCGATGATGAACCATCATTGGCGGAACTGGTGGCCATGGGTACTCGCATGCTTGGCTGGGAAGCAACGATGGCCCACGACGGACCGGAAGCCGTAGCCACAGCGCGCTCGCTCTCCCCGGATGTTCTGGTTCTGGACTGGATGCTCCCAGGGTTTGACGGCCCCGAGGTGCTGCGCAAGGTTCGCAGTTATCTGCCAGAAGTCCCCGTACTATTTCTCACCGCGAAGGATGCGGTCGAGGACCGGATCGAAGGTTTGGGCGCCGGCGCCGATGATTACGTGGCGAAACCGTTCAGCCTTGAAGAAGTACTCATTCGCCTGCACCGTCTAGTTGAACGCTCCGGTGCCTCTACCGCGGACTCCGCAGAACTCGTAGTTGGCGATCTGGTGCTGAATCTGGATTCACACGACGTCTCCCGCGCCGGACGCTCGATCTCGTTGACCGCAACAGAGTTTGATCTGCTCAGCTACCTGATGAACAACGCCCGCCGGGTGGTCTCCAAGTCGCAAATCCTCGATAACGTCTGGCATTACGACTTCGACGGCCAAGCAAATATTGTGGAGCTCTACATCTCTTACCTGCGCAAAAAGATCGATGTCGACGCCGAATCAATGATCCACACGGTGCGTGGTGTGGGCTACGTCCTCAAGCCCGCTGCATGAGTTCATTTCCCACCGGCCTCAGGCCAAGTTCACCACTCGCGCTGCAGCGCAAACTGCTGATGATCCTCCTGGGCTCGCTGACCGCAGTCTGCGTCTTGCTCGGGCTGCTCTACAATGCCGGCATGCGCCAGACGCTCATGGACCAGCTGGACGAACAGCTCAAGGCCTCGGTGGAACGAGCCAGTAGCTACTCGGTGGGTCTAGCCCGTCCGGATCAACGCCTCTATGCGCCCGGACAGGCCGCGGGCACCCTCACCGCGCGCTTCGTGGATCGCTATGTTTTCTCCGGAGACGTGCTTGACCAGCATGGCGAACGAGTCATGCTCTCTCAGGATGACGCCATCCACCTGGTGACCATCGAGGTCAATGCAGAACCCGTACGCCGCTCGTTGTCCGTGGGCGACTATCTGCTCTCGGCGGTTCCAGATCCTGGCTCCGGAGGCGTGCTGATTGTTGGCTTGCCGCTGGATTCCACGGATCAAACGCTGCTCGAAATGGCGTGGCTGACGCTGTTCATCGCGATCAGCCTGGTGATCGGCACCGGTCTGGTGGGAACCTGGCTCATTAGCCGTTCCTTCGCCCCGCTCAAACGCGTCGCGGCGGTGGCTTCCTCGGTAGCCGCCGAAGAACTTGAATCGGGCAAGGTCGAGCTGACCCAGCGAGTCGCTTCCGAGGATGCCGTTCCAGGCACCGAAGTTGGCAATGTGGGACGCGCCCTGAACGCCATGCTAGACAACGTATCTACCGCGCTGACCGCACGTGAAAAATCTCAGGACCAGATGCGTCAATTCGTGGCGGATGCTTCGCATGAGTTGCGCACTCCACTATCGGCAATTCGCGGCTACACCGAATTGCTGTCGGCAACCGAGCATTTCTCCCCCGATGGCAGGCGCTCGGTGGATCGAGTACTGCAGCAAAGCAATCGCATGGGTTCACTGGTAGAAAATCTGTTGCTCTTGGCCCGGCTGGACGAGGAGACCTCGTTCACCATGAAGCCGCTGGATCTTTGTGCATTAACTTCAGATATCACCGAAGATTTCAAGGCCACCGCGGATGACCATCTCTGGGAATTCGCCTGCCAGGCACCGGGGACCACAGTCAATGCCGATTCGTCCTCCCTGCGCCGAGTGATTACCAACTTGCTGGCCAATGCACGCAAGCACACCTCGGCCGGCAACTCCGTAACCGTCAGCGTGGGGCAAGATCTCGAAAGCGGCGAGGCGGTGCTGCAGGTGCAGGACACCGGAGAGGGGATCTCCGAGGAGTTCCTGCCCAAGGTCTTCGAAAGATTCACCCGCGCCGACAAGGCCCGCTCCGGAATGGACGGTACTACCGGACTCGGGCTGCCCATTGCCAAGAGCATTGTCGAAGCACACCGGGGCACCATTTCGGTGACTTCAGAGCCCGGCCATACGCTCTTCGAGGTGCGCTTGCCGCTGGCGGGCGAAAAGCCCGCCAGCGGCGAAACCGCAGGCTAAGCGACGAGCGCCTAGACGATCGGTGGGGTGACGCCGTACAGACGGTCGCCGGCATCTCCGAGCCCGGGGATGATGTAGGACTTCTCGTCCAGTCGTTCGTCCATCGCGGCTAGCACGATGTGAACGCGCTCGTCGGCACCATGAATTTCCTTCAAGCGCTCCACGCCTTCTGGGGCCGCGATCAGGCAGATGCAGGTCACCGATTCGGCGCCGCGCTCGAAGATGAACTTGATCGCCTCGGCCAGGGTGCCGCCGGTGGCCAGCATCGGATCCAGCACGAAAACCTGGCGACCGGACAGGTCGTTTGGCACGCGGTCGGCGTAGGTGATGATGTCCAGGGTCTCTTCGTTGCGAGCCATGCCCAGGAAGCCGACCTCGGCGGTGGGCACCAGTCGGGTCATGCCTTCAAGCATGCCCAGGCCCGCACGCAGGATCGGCACCACCAAAGGGGTTGGCTTGGCGAAGGTGATTCCGGTGGTGGTGGCTACCGGGGTGACTACCTCGACTTCTTCGGTGCGCACCTCGCGGGTTGCTTCGTAGGCCAGCAGGGTGACCAGTTCGTCGGTCAGCTGGCGGAAGATCGGGGACGGAGTATCTTTGTCTCGAAGAACTGAAACCTTATGTGCCACCAATGGGTGGTCGACTACCTGTACGCGCATAAGTAGAAATCTATCAGCCCACCAATGAAGCAAACGAGATAAAAGCGCGAAATTCCGGCGGAAAAACTCCTTGATGTGCCCAACTAAACAGGAATCAGCGGGATTGCGGTCCCTATGGCCAGGGCCTATCGGTGTTTTGAGGAGAGCTAGTCCCCAAGCGCATGCGCCGACGACGCTAAAACACGTAAGGTAAAGGCACTATGGCGCACGAACACGAGACTTGGATGGACCTCGCCCTCGCAGAGGCCCGAGCCGCATTGGACACCGATGATGTCCCGATCGGGGCGGTCATCATCTCCCCCGAAGGCAAGCTGCTGGCTACCGGACGCAACGAGCGCGAAGCAAACTTTGACCCGACGGCTCACGCCGAAGTCGTGGCCATCCGCAACGCAGTCAAAAAACTACAGGCAGACGGCAACGCCGACGGATGGCGATTAGAAGACTGCACCCTGGTCGTCACGCTCGAGCCCTGCGCCATGTGCGCCGGAGCCATCGTGCTTTCGCGCATCCCCCGGCTGGTGTTTGGCGCATGGGATGAGAAGGCCGGAGCCTGCGGCTCGGTCTTCGACATCGTCCGCGAACCCCGCTTGAACCACTGGGTCGAGGTATACCCACGGGTCAAGGTAAAAGAGTGCGCGGACCTGCTGCGCGAGTTCTTCCGATCCAAACGCGGCTGACCAAGCACGCATATGTGTTTCGAGCCACTAACCGCGCTTTTCGCCTCGTTCGTTTTGGTGTTCTCGAAAGGTTCGTTATAGAGTTATCAGGTCTGGTGACGTGTCCGAGCGGCCGAAGGTGCAACACTCGAAATGTTGTGTACGGTAACCCCGTACCGTGGGTTCAAATCCCACCGTCACCGCCAGCGAAAACCCCGAGAATCATTGAATTCTCGGGGTTTTTCTTTGCCAGTAGCTAGTTCGCGAAGGCTGGCAAGGCAACATTCGAGGCTGGGTAATGCGGAACTCTCTAAGGTTACTTGCAATGCACGTTCGCAGATCAACCCGATGAACCCATCCTTCTTTGCCGCCAATGTCGGGACGCAAACGGCTTCGGCGGTTAGCCCATTGTTTTTTGTCCGTCCAAGGATTCGCGGATGATGTCGGCATGCCCGGCATGTTGGGTGGTTTCTGCGATGATGTGCAGCAATGTGCGGCGCACCGTCCAATGGGTATCGACAAACCATGGGGCCTGGGGCAATTCGTGGACGGTGTCCATGTCTACCTCTGCCAGCAGGTCATCGGTGCGGGCTGCGACCCGCGCATAGTTTTCCAGCAGCTCATCCAAGCTCTCTTCGGGCGACATGCGGAATTCGTTCTGGAAAGCTTCCATTGCTTCGGGTGGCATCTTGCTGAAGTCTGCCCCGTCCCAGGCCATGGCGGCCCGGCCCTTGACGATGAATTCCTGCCACTGCTTTTCCACTGCGGTCACATGTTTGATTAGGCCGCCCGGGGTCAGTTCGCTGTCCGTGGTGCGCTGTGCAGCCTGTGAATCACTGAGTCCGCGGACGGTGAAGCGCAGGAAGTGCCGGGCGTTGGCCAACGCCTGGAATAGGTCGGCGCGTTCCCCGCTCAGGGTGGTTTCGGTGGTGGCCATGGTGCTCATTGTTGCCTCCTGGCATCAGCTTCAGCCGGTATTTCCAGCTGATATCTACAAGCTTAAAAGCAATAAGTGTCAGTTTTTGTCCTAAATCAAGGCAGACTGGTTACATGAGTACCAGCACCAGATTCTTGCGTTTGATCTCCTTGCTGCAGACCCACCGCTACTGGTCCGGCGACGAGTTGGCCGAGCGGCTGGAAGTCAGTTTGCGCACCGTGCGCCGGGATATCGACCGGCTGCGCGACCTCGGCTACCCGGTGCAGGCTGACCGCGGGGTGGGTGGCGGCTACCAGCTGGCTTCCGGCGCTGCCCTGCCCCCGTTGGTACTCGACGATGAGGAAGCCGTGGCGCTAGTCATTGGCCTGCAATCTACCGTGCATGGCGGTTCTTCCGCGGTAGCCGAAGCCGCATTGCGCGCCCTGTCCAAGGTCGTCCCGGTGCTGCCGGCCAGGTTACGGCAGCGGGCCCAGGCATTGGCTGCCAGCACCGTCCCACTGAACTCGCAGCACTCTGTTCCAGAACCGGTGGACCCCCAGGTGCTGGTGGTGTTCGCCCAGGGATGCCGCGACCGCGAACGGGTGGCCTTCGACTACCGCGACGCTAAGGGAATCGCCAGTTCAAGGCGGGTGGAACCGGCCAAACTGGTCAATGTGGGCAACCGCTACTATCTGGTGGCCTATGACCTGGATCGCGCGGATTGGCGCAGCTTTCGGGTGGATCGAGCCGAGAACGCCGTGGCGCGGGCACTGCGCTTTGCGCCGCGGGAGATTCCCGGCGGCGATGCAGCCCAGTTTGTCCGCGAAGGGCTGCGCGGATCCGGACAGCAACAGATCAGCGCGCGAGTGCATGCCAGCGCCGAGGAGCTGGCACCGCGCATCGGCCGGTGGTTCGAGATCCGGCCGCTCGATGAACACAGCGCCATGGTGCGCACCGAGAACGCCAACTTGCCTTGGGCTGCCTTCGGGCTTGCGATGAGCGAGGCGAAGGTCAGCGATGTGCAGCCGGAGCAACTGCGCTCACTGCTGGACTCATGGTCGGCAAACCTCGCCACGGGGTCCGGGGCGTAAAAAAGGAAAACCAGAGTCAAAGATATGGAAGATGAGGGGCCCGCGATATAGCGATCGAGGTCGCACGGCCATAGCCTCTTCCTCTTGAATCCGCGGGCTAATATTCTATAAAACGGAGGCAATCGGTCTTTGGATTGGGCTGGAGTTCGATTGCCATGCCGGATGCCTTTGCAGGCCAATTCATTCGGTCAAGAATGATATTTACGCTGGAGGCGTGCTTTACCTTCTGCGGTCGCTACTCGATGTGATGCTCGTGAATTTGCGTCTCAAAATTGCTGCCGTTGAGTTCGAGATAGATCTGCCCCTCGGTCACCGAAACCGACATGGTGTTGCGTCTGGTGAGGGCCTTGGCCGCCAAATCGATGAAGCCCGGGTCAAAGGAACGGACAACAATTTCATCGGCTTGGTAGATGGTCTTGCCCTTCCACGAGGCCAATAGCTTCGCCGGTTCGCGGTGCGTGTACACGGCGGCACGCTCCGCGCGTTTGCTGCCTTGGTGAAGGCGCTGGGCATCCGGGGCGCCTACCTCAATCCAGGCCAAGATGCTTCCGGTGAGGTCCTTGACCAGCACCGCCGGTTCCTCCCCTGTGGATACCCCTCCGGCAGAAAATGCAATGCCTTCCTCCGCTTCGAGGCAGTAGGCGAGAACCCGGGTCACCAGATAGGCGTCGGTCTCCGAGGCTTGCTGTGCCACACGCAATGAGAGATCTTCGTAAACACCGCGATCCACATCAGCCAGTTGGACTTCGAAAGTTTGTATTGTCGCGCCGATTGCCATAAGTCACGAGTCTACAGTGGTGCGGGGCTAGCTCGCCGAGTCATAGGCGAATTCGCGCAGCTCTTGCGCACACCGGCAGGCCACCGCGATCTTTCGAGCCCAACCCAGCGCTTCCGCGCGGGTGGGCACCTCCAGCACGGTAAATCCGCCTTTGAGCTCCGAGCCCGAATAGATTTCGTCACTCACCGAACCATCTGCCGATACCAGTACCGGATCGACGCGTTCCTCGATGCCACCACCGAAGACATAGACGCCTGCCGCTTTGGCCTCGGAAATCACCGCACGGGCATCGGCGGCGACACGCGGCAACTCTTCGTCCGCAACCACCATGGCCCGGCTCGGAAACGAGATCAGATATTTAGTCATCTCCCGATTGTGCGCCCGGAGGCGGTACACGGCAATGCTTAGTCCGCTGAAGCCGGTGATGCCTACCTTGCCATTGGGTGGCTACAACGCGTTGAGCTGAGGCACGCGATGGAACTCCAGCAACGCGGGATTATTCCTGCTCGGCCGCCCAGCGCGCGGCCCGTGCGTTGAGCTTCTCGGCGAGCGCCGACAGCTCGGTGCCCGGTTCCGCGCGGCCAAGAGCCAAGCCCAAGAGAAAAGTGCTCAATGGGGCCGCTGGCCTTGCGACGTCGTGGGCAACGTGTTTGGCCACGTCGAGCAGCGTGCCTATAGATACCTCGTTGGCGTCCAAGCCGAGTTCCTCGGCCGCGGCCTCCAGCCACGGAATGAGTGCCTCGGGTGGGAGATGCTGTGCCATGATTATTTTCCTTTGCTCGCTAAGACTTAGTTGGCTTCGTCGATTTACTTGAATCCTTTTGCCGCAGGCGGGCTTCTTCCAGGGCTTCGGGGGTATCAATATCCGCCGATTTCTCCACCGAAATATTGGCCCTGCTCAGCCGAAGGTTGTTGAAGGCCCGCCTGACCGGTGCATTGACGACGCCATCGCCCAGCGCCTCGCAGGCTTCGCGCAACGGCTCGGTGCGGTAGCAACCCGCAAGCCACTGGGTCCGCTCGTTGTCGTCTACCAGCACCACGCCATCCGTCCCAGAAGCATCGATGGCCGCGGAAAGCGCCTCGCAGACCGCGGCCGGATATTCCAGGTCGCAAGACAGAACCACTACCCAGTCAGCCGTCACCGCGCGAAGCCCCACCGCAACTGCGGCTAACGGTCCGGCGAATGCCGGTTCTTCGCGCAGCACCACGTCCGCTTGGGTTCCAGCGGATTCGGGACCCACAACGATCACCTGGCCATTGACCGCTTCCCGGCAAGCGCGCACCACGCGATCCACCAGCCGCTGCCCGCCAAGGAGCAGTTCGGCCTTATCCAGGCCACCGAGCCGGGACCCACGGCCACCGGCAAGAATCAAAGCGTCGGCGGCCATCATGGAAGCATCCGGATTACTTGCACGCTGTCGCCTTCGGCGATGTCCCCGCGTTCAGGTTCGACCAAGGCGTACCCTTGGGCAGCGCCGAAACCACCGACGGAATGCGACACCCGCTTGGAGTGCACCACCGGATAGCAGCGCAAAGACTGCCCGTATTCAAATTCAACCGGGAGCACTTGCAGCTTCCCGGTGAATCCACGCCATCCAATCCCGGCGGTAGCGGTCAATCTCGGACGCTCGGATGTCTCGTGGCCCTGCATGGCACGCAGCGCCGGGATTACGAACAGTTCAAAGCCGACCGCCGCGCTGACCGGATTGCCCGGCAGCGCGAAGACAAACGCACCGGCGGCCAAACGCCCGGTGCATTGCGGCTGTCCGGGACGGGCATCCAACCTCACGGCACGAACTTCTGCCTCATCTGCCAGCGCCAACCGCATCACGTCCCGTGTGCCCGGGCCCACCCCGCCGGTGCTCACGATGACGTCGTAGCTCGAACCCAGTTCGGCCAGCCTTTCGCTCACCTCGGCTACCTCATCGGGGCAATGCTGCACGCTGACCTCGATGATGCCCGCCTCGGCCAGCAGCCCGCCAATGAGCAAGGAGTTTGATTCCGGGATCTGACCGCGAGTCAGCTGAGCACCGAGGGGCCGCAGTTCGGCACCGGTGACCAGCACCGCAACACGCGGCGCTCGCCGAACCAGCACCTTGGCTATTCCGGCCGCGGCCAATGCCGATAGGCGCACCGCGGTCAGCTGGTCTCCGGCGCGGGCCACCAATGCGCCTCGGGCCAGGTCTTCTCCCCGGGCGCGGATCTCTTGGCCGGGCTGAACCGGTTTGAATACGCGCACGAGGTCATCGGCCCAGGTGCTCTCGCCTTGATCGCCAATGGTCGATTCGACGCGCACTACCGCGTCGGCGCGGGTGGGGATGGGAGCACCGGTCATAATGCGCACCGCCTGGCCCGGCTCCAGCGGCGCATCCCAGGAACTTCCCGCGGCTACTTCGCCCACAACGCTCAACGCTATCGGCTGCTGCTCGCTAGCGTTCGACGTATCGCAGCTGCGCACCGCGTAGCCGTCCATGGCCGAGTTCTCCCACAGCGGCAGCGGGTGAGCGGCGAACACATCCTCGGCAAGCACCGTTCCGCGCGCCTCGGCTAGGCCAACCGTGCTGGTGGCTACCGGAGTGACTCGGTCAAGAATCCACGCCAGATGTTCTGCAGGGCTTATCCCCATCGTTCCTCATCCTTCATTGCCTTCAAAAGTTGTTGAGTCCCGGAAACAAGAAATATTCGAAAGGTGCCAGACGAAGCAATCATTGGCTTCATGGCTAAGGGGAACATCTCTTCTCCGGTTCGCTCTCGTAGCCCGCCGGAACGCTATTGGCCACGGCCCGCACAAACTCCGTAGCGGGTTCCGCAAGCACTTGCCGCGTATGCCCCTGTTGAACGACCACGCCGCGTTCGATTACCAATAATCGCTCTGCCAGGGCCAGCGCATCCGCCCCCGAATGCGAGACGACAACCGCAGTGGTTCCGGTACGGGAGAGTTCTTCACGGACCAGCTCGCGCATCTCCACCGCCGCTTGGACATCAAGTGCGGAGAACGGCTCATCAACCAGCAGCAATTTCGGTCCTGCGGCCAAGGCACGAGCCAGCGCGACACGCTGCTGCTGTCCACCGGAAAGCGCGGCGGGTCGTTGCGTCGCGAATGCCATGAGCCCCAAGCGTTCAAGCCAGTCGTGCGCCACCTGCTGGGCGGCACGTTTGCTTAGGCCAGCCGCGCGGGCAGCGAAGGCGATATTCTCCGCGGCGTCAAAATGCGGGAAGAGCCTGGGCTGCTGCCCGAGCAGTCCGATCGCTCGGCGGTGTGGCGGCAGGTGCACACCGGGACCGGAGAGCACCGTACCGTTCAGGGAAATCTGCCCGGCTGTAAGGTGCTGAATTCCAGCTATTGCATGCACAATCGTGGACTTGCCAGCTCCGTTGGGGCCCATCAACGCGAGGATCTTCCGGGGTTCAAGATCCAGTTGCACGTCGATTTCGAAGCTTGGTCGCGTCACACGGATTGCTGCCTGAAGCCCGGTGGTCATTTCAACGCCCCCGGACGCCACGCCCGCAGGCAAACCAGGACCAGTACCGCGGCCGCGAGCAACAACAACGAAAGCGCCACAGCTGATTCTCGTCCGGCGCCTGCCCCATTAAAAGCCGTATAGATTGCCAGTGGCATGGTCTGGGTGCGTCCCGGCGCATTGCCTGCGAAAAGCGCGGTAGCCCCAAACTCGCCCAGAGCCCTGGCGAAGCAGAGGATCATCCCGGCGAGCAACCCCGGTGCGGCCAAGGGCAGGCTAATTCGGGTCAGCACCATCCAGCGTCCGGCACCAAGCGTGGCCGCGGTCTGCTCATAGGCTGCGCCGCTGGTACGCAGGGTCCCTT
Source organism: Arthrobacter sp. MYb224 (assembly GCF_002975455.1). NCBI lineage: Bacteria > Bacillati > Actinomycetota > Actinomycetes > Micrococcales > Micrococcaceae > Arthrobacter > Arthrobacter sp. MYb224. Next base: position 79,681 of record NZ_PCPU01000004.1, read on the forward strand.
CGACGGTGAGCACCAGAAAAGGCAGTCCGACAAACATTTGCGCCATCACCACCGCGGCGGTGGAAAACGGGAGAGTGAACCCCCAGAGCTGTTCCAGCAGCTGTCCAATGCCGCTAGTCCGGCCGAAGAGCAACAGCAGCGCGACTCCGCCGACCATAGGCGGGAGCACTAGGGGCACCGCCACCAATGCACGGAGAACCTGCGCAACGTGCGGGGAGCTGCGGGCAATGAGCAGTGCCAGTGGCACTCCGAGCAGCGTGCACAGCACCGTAGCCAGCAGCCCGGTGCGCAGCGACAGGCCAAGGGCCTGCAAGGCCTGGGGGCTGGTCACATCCGCCCACAAGGTGCTCCAGGAGGCCTGCGTCAGCAATGCCATCAGGGGCAATACGAGCAAGGCCACAGCCAATACGGCGGGCAGCAATACCAGGCTCGGCGCCCGGGTGCCGACATCTACTTGGGCGGTCATTTCTGCTCGGTCTTCAGCTGTGCGGAGGTCGACGGGCTTCCGAAGCCGTATTCGCTCATCACCTGTTGACCATGCTCGCTCAGGACATAGTCCACGAACACTTCGGCAGCCTCGCGCTTGGCAACTTCCTGTTCGTCATCGCTGGCATTGTCGACTACCGAGATGGGATACGAGTTGACGACCTTGTGAGCGTCGGGAGGAATAATGCTTTCCACGGTCGGCTCATTGGCAATTTCCGTGCGGTATACCAGCCCCGCGTCAGCTTCCCCGGTGGCAACCTTGACCAGTACGGTGCCTACGTTCTGTTCCAGGCTTGCAGCTTCAACCTGCACGCCGGCAAGATCTAGCAATTTCTTGGCCGCGGAGCCACAAGGCACTTCGGGAGCGCAGAGCACCGTGGTGCCTTTTGCCAGGTCCGCCAGCTCATTGATATTGCCCGGGTTCCCATGGGGAACGGCAATCACCAGCGTGTTGGTAGCGAAGATGCTCGCGGTGGTCGCCAAGCCGGCTTCTTGGACCGCGTCCATGTTGGGTTCATCTGCGGAGGCAAAAACATCTGTTGGCGCTCCGGCGAGGATCTGCGTCGCAAGCGTTGAGGAGCCGTCGTAGCTAATGTCGGAGAGCAGAATTTCGGGGTGCTGCTCCCGGAATTCCTGAGCCAACTGTTCGAAGGGCTCATGCAATGAGGTTGCTGCCGAAATGTTGATTTGGGTCTGCGGCTGTGCGGCGTTTTCCATCCCGCCATTAGCTGCGCATGAGCTTAATGCCAGAACAAGAAGTCCGGCTAACGCCAGCGTTGGGCGTAGTTGCATGCTCGGCTCCTTCAAAAACGGTACTTTGCCATGCTACCGCCGATGTCGCGCGCGTCACGAGTTATTTCCGCGCCGACTTCACGATCCATCACAGTTGCTCGTCCGAGGATGCCGGCACGGCCTGCGGCCGCGTGGCGCTAAGCCGAGGTGCGGCCATCTCGCCGGCGGTGCCGTACAAATTACAACTCTCGAACGGTTATCACTGTGCGGCGAGCTGGCGCATATGTTTTCAGGCTCTGGCTCGATGGCGGAAACCCCGTATTGCCGGGCCGCGCCGACACCCGCGGCGGTGGCTGACCCGGACACGGAAATGCGCCGCAGCTAGAGATATCATGTGACTGGCTGCTGCCGCTGGCGGTTTGCTGGGAGTGGCAAAATCAGGCGTTTTCGAAGCTCTCTGGATCTAGGACTTAGCGGAAATTGGCGACATGAAGAAATCCACGGTTTCACCCACAACTGCCTCGGTGCTCGCGGCGCTTTTCCTGCTCGTGGGTGTTTGGCAGTTGGCGACCGGCACGGTTTGGCCAGGCGGTGCGATGCTGGCGCTTGCTTCCTTGTGGGTTGTTGTCGCTGTGCGCCAAGCCAGAAAACCACCGGTCTAAGAGAATATCCCTCGAATTTGGCTGCAGATCTAGCTTTGCTGCCACCTCAGCCGCGCCGAGAAGACTGAAACGGGTGGCTGATGTCTCCGTGCTTAGAGACCCACCCATTGACTGGTTCCCGCTTCGAAATGCTGACGCTTCCAGATCGGCACCTCGTGCTTGATGCGCTCAACCAAAGCCTCGATGGCGGCGAAGGCCTCACCACGGTGCGCGGCGGCGGACGCCGCGACCAAGGCGGCGTCGCCAATTTTCAGTTCCCCCACGCGGTGCACCGCCGCCATACGCACCCCGGAGCGTTCCTGCTCTTCGGCCAGGATCTTGGCCAGAAACTCTTCGGCCTGCGGGTGGCTTGAGTAGTCCAGTCCCAGGACCTTTTCGCCGCCGTCATGGTTGCGTACGATGCCATGGAACATCACCACCGCTCCGGCGTCCGGACCGTCCACCGCCGCTCGAACCGCGGACTCATCGATGGCCTCAGTGCTGATGCGGGCTAGTGAATTGTTCAACTCGGTCATGAGTTCTCCTTCAAGCTGTCTGTTGATGCCTTCGCGGCATCCGTCGCGGTGAATTCCGGGGCAAGCGGGGCGAACTCGTGAATACCACCTGAAAGGTAGCGCACCGGCACCCCGCGCTTGGCTAATAGCTGTGCGGCACGGATGGATCGGGGGTCACGGGCGCAATAGACAATCAGCTCGCCGCTACCGGGCAGGACCAATGCTTGCTCCGCTTGGGAAGCCGCTTCAAGCTCATCCAACGGCACAAACTGGGATCCGGCGATGCGCAGCTGTTCGCGTTCTGCCAAGGTCCGCACATCAAGCAAGCGCGGGGCATCACCGGAACGCATCATTCCCGCGAGCTCGGAGGCCGAGATCGCCTCGGGTTGCGGTTCCGCTCCGGCACAGAACAGTTCGTAGTCGATCAATTCGCTCACCGGATTTCCTTGCGGGTCACGGCCGTAGGCGATTTCCCTGGTGCGGCCGGCGAGTGCGTCATAGATCAGCACCCGGCCAATGAGCAGATCGCCTAGTCCGGTGATCACCTTCAAGGTTTCGGTGGCCAACAAGGAACCAACCGTTCCGCAGAGCCCCGGCAGCACCCCGCCGACGGCACAGTTCACCACGGTGCCCGGTTCCGGCGGACTCGGGAACAGATCCCGGTAGCCCGGGCCGTACTCATGCCAAGCCACGCTGACTTGCCCATGATGGGCGAGGATGGATCCCCAGATCAACGGAATCCCGCTGAGCTGAGCCGCATCATTAACCAGATAGCGGGTGGGGAAATTATCGCTCCCATCAACTACCAGGTCATAGCCGGCAAAGATCTCCAAGGCGTTCTCGGCGGTCAACCGCAGGTTGTGTTCAACAACCGTAATGCTCGGGTCCAGCGCCCTGGCCGCCTGCGCCAAAGACGAGGTCTTGGCCACGCCGAGGTTCGCCGTGGTGTGCGCAACCTGCCGATGCAGATTCGAAAGTTCGACCACATCATCATCAACCAGCCCGATGGTCCCCACCCCGGCCCCGACCAGATACGGCACGCTCGCGCACCCGAGTCCACCGGCGCCGATGACCAAAACCCGCGCGTGGGCGAGCCTGCACTGGGATTCAATACCGAAGCCGGGCAATGAGAGCTGCCGTTGGGCACGAGCGCGCTGTTCGTCGTTGAGTTCCGCGCCCACCTGCACCGCGGCAGGAGGCGTGGCACCACCCGGAGATACGCTTTGATTCATACTGGGATCCTACGCGTTTATCGACTTACCTGCCCGCTACGCACAAGATAGCATGGAGATATGACCTCGATCCTGATCCGTTACTTCGCCGCCGCCGCCCAGGCCGCCGGCACCGAAGAGGAGCATTGGCCAACCGTGACAACGCTCGCGGAATTACGCGCCGGACTCCAGGAAAAGTACGGCCAAGAGATGGCAAAAGTGCTCAACGCCGGAAGTTTCTTGGTCAACGGCACGGTCCGCCGCGATACCGGTGCGCTGCGCACCGCCGGGGATGAAACAGACGGCAAACCGCTGACCGTTGATGTGCTTCCACCCTTCGCCGGCGGGTAACCACCCTTCATGAGTTGCACTCTCGAATCCCACCGCGTCCATGTGCGCGATCTGCTGGCGCCAATGCTGCAGCGCCTTCGCGGCGAAGCGCCGGAACTCTTGAGCGTCGGCCACCCTGCGCTCGCCGGTCGGGTCACCGCCGCGCAAATGACCGCCACCCTGCCGATCCCCGCCTTTACCAATTCGCAGATGGACGGCTACGCCCTTCACTCGCAGCAGCTCGCCGCGGCCAGTAGTCAATCCCCGCTGACCTTCCCGCTCGGTTTCACCGCCGCGGCCGGCGACCCGCGTTTGAAGCTTGAACCCGGTACCGTCATCCCGGTGATGACCGGCGCTCCCATCCCCTATGGGGCAGACACCGTGGTTCCCATCGAGGAGACGGTTTCAGCAGCTTTCCCTGTGCTGGTTCGGGCAGGAGCCGGCACGCCGAGCGGCACGGCCACCTTTACACGGCCGAGCGGCGCGGGGCGTTTCATCCGCGAGGCCGGCGAACAACTGGCCGGCGGCGCGGTCGTGGCCGAGTCCGGCGAGTTGCTGACCCCCACCTTGATAGGCGCGCTGGCGGCCAGCGGCGTGCATCGAGTTTCGGTGCAAGCTCGACCACAGGTGCTGCTGTGCACCACCGGCGACGAGCTGGCCGCCCCCGGTTCCGAGGTCGCGGCGGCTCGCATCCCGGATGCCAATAGCCCGATGCTCGCCGCCCTCTTGCGGGACTACGGTGCCGAGGTCTCGGTGGCACGTTTGCCCGATGATCCGCAGGCTTTCTCAGAACATCTCTTGAAGCATGCCGCGCAGGCTGACTTGCTGCTCACCGTTGGCGGGATCAGTGCCGGGGCATTCGAAGTAGTTCGCCAGGTGCTCGAACCCCTGGGCGGCGACTTCCACCATGTGGCGATGCAACCCGGTGGGCCCCAGGGACATGCGAGCTTGGAAAACCCAGATGGTTCGCGTACCCCGGTACTCTGCTTCCCCGGGAACCCGGTCAGCGCGCTGCTTTCCGCCGAGCTCTTCCTCGCCCCGTTGCTGCGCGCCTTCGCAGCACTTCCACAGCCGCGGGCAACGCGCGGAGTGCTTGCCCATGAGGTCAGCTCCCCCGAGTCCAAACATCAGGTGCGCCGCGCGATGCTGGCAGATGGGCAGGTCACCGTGCTCGCTCCGGGCTCGCACCTGATCCATGATCTTGCCCGAGCCGATGCGCTAGTCCATCTACCGGTGGGGCTGACCCATTTGCCCGCCGGCGCAGAAATTGAAACCTGGAGCTTTAATGTCTGAGAACCAACGCCTCACCCACCTGCGCGCCGATGGCACGTCCCACATGGTGGATGTCAGCGACAAGACCGTCACCAAGCGGGTGGCCACGGCCGAGGCGCTGTTCGTTACCCGCCCCGATGTCATCGAGCAGCTGATGAGCGGGAACCTGCCCAAAGGCGAGGCGCTGGGCACCGCCCGCGTGGCAGGCATCATGGCGGCTAAGCGCACCTGGGAACTGGTGCCGCTGTGCCACCCGTTGCCGATCTCCAAGGTATCGGTGGACTTTACGGCCGAGGCAGACACCGTGCGCATCACCGCACAGGTCACCACCAAGGGGGTCACCGGGGTGGAAATGGAAGCACTAACCGCTGCCAGCGTCGCGGCCTTGACCCTGTATGACATGACCAAGGCGGTAGACAAGCACGCCGAAGTCACCGGCATCAAGGTGCTGTCCAAGTCCGGCGGAAAGAGCGGGGACTGGACTCGTGACAATGAGCGGTAAAGTCCCCGGTGACCGAGCCGCGGTCGTTGTTGCCTCGACCAGCTGCGCGGCCGGAACCGCCACGGACAAGACGGGCCCGGTCATTGCCCGGTGGCTCGTCGAACGCGGCTTTGCTGCCGCCCAGCCGCTGGTGGCCGCCGATGGGCTGCCGGTGCGCGTTGCCGTGGAAGAGCAGCTTGCCGCCGGAGCCCGCGTGGTGGTGGTCACCGGAGGAACCGGAGTTTCCCCGGATGATCAGTCACCGGAGATGGTTGCCCCGCTGCTGGATGTGCAGCTACCCGGGATCATCGAGGCCATCCGCCGGCGCGGCGAAGCGATGACCCCGATGGCGATCATGACCCGTGGCGTCGCCGGGTTCGCCGGGAACAGTTTTGTGCTGACCCTGCCCGGATCCACCGGTGGCGTGGCCGATGGTCTGGCCGTGCTGGACCCTATTTTGAATCACCTCTTGGACCAGCGCAGCGGTGCTCGCGAACATGGTCCGCGCTAATTTGCACCTACTGGCAGGAAAGGCCACCCGTTGAGCGTTGAAGCCGGCATTTACGAACATTTTAAGGGGCAGCGCTACGAGGTGCTGGCCGTGGGCAGGCACAGTGAAACCGAGGAACCGCTGGTGTTCTATCGCAAGCTCTACGATGACTACAGCTTTTGGGCCCGACCGCTGTCAATGTTCGAGGAAGTGGTAGAGCGCGAGGGCTATCGCGGGCCGCGTTTCAACCGGATCGCCTAGCTGCTGCAGCAGTGCAGTTGCCTTAGGCGAATTGGCCACATCTTAGGTTCGGCTCAGCACCCGATGCCTATCACGGTTGCGGAAATTTGATTCTTGGACGGGCCTCCGGCGAAGGGCTCTTCGAAGTTCCGGAGGCATCCACTGGTCCAACCGGTGATCATGCGCCGGAGTTGGTAGAACACTGGTACGTCGACGTCACCCCGTCGTAATTCATGGTTTGAAGCTACACATAAAATTTGCCCCGGAACCCTCATGGCTCCGGGGCAAATCAAAGTCCGCTTCCCTAGCTAAGACACGATCGCAAATAGTGTCGCGGCCACGGCGAAACCAACCACCGACAGAACTGTCTCCAGCACCGTCCAGGTTTTCAAAGTGTCCTTGACCGACATGTTGAAGTACTTGGCAATAATCCAGAAGCCACCGTCGTTGACATGGCTGGCAATGATGGAACCGGAAGAAATCGCAATGACGATCAGCGCCAGCTGGGGTTGGCTGAAATCACCGGATGCCATAGTCGGGGCAAGGATGCCGCTCGTTGTCACGATAGCCACGGTGGCAGAACCCTGCGCGATGCGCATACCGCAGGAAATTACGTAGGCCGACAATATCAGCGGTAGGCCTGCTTGTGACAGCGAACCGGCTACGGCTTGCCCCACGCCAGTGGCGGCCAATACCGCACCGAAGAACGCGCCAGCACCCACCACGAGCAGGATCATGCCTACCGGGCGCAGCGACTCGCCGGTGACCTTTGAAAGTTCCGCACGGGTCATCCCCCGCCGGGTACCAAGAATCCACATGGCTAGCAACACCGCGATTGTCAGTGCGATAGCTGGATTTCCGGTGAAGATCAGCAGGTCTTTCAGCCACCCTTCCGGCAGTAGAACATTGCCGAAGGTTGCGCACAGGATTAGCACCATCGGCAGGCCAATGGCTAAGGAAACACTGCCAATTCCAGGTGCCTGCAGCTGAGATCCTTCCTTGGTATTGCGCACGTGCTCACCTGGCACCTCAACATGCACGCGAGCACCGATCCAGCGTCCCCACATGATGCCTGAAGCAAACCATGCCGGGATACCACAAGCCAGCCCCATAACAATGATCCAGCCTAGGGAGACGCCAAAGAACCCGGCGGCTGCCACCGGACCCGGATGCGGCGGCAGGAAGGCATGCGTCACGGACAAGCCTGCCAGAAGCGGCAAGGCGTACAGCGCGAGCGAACGTCCCCCGCGAACCGCGGCAACGTAGACCAATGGCGCCAAGACGAAAATACCGATGTCGAAAAATACCGGAATACCCAATAGGAAACCGGTAACGCCCATGGCCACAGGCGTCCCCTTCTCGCCGAAAACCTTGATCAGCCTGTCCAGCAGAACTTGCGCGCCGCCAGAGTGTTCAAGGATGGCGCCCAACACGGTACCCAGACCGATAATCAGGGTGATGTGGCCCAGAATGCCGGCGAAGCCCTTTTCGATCAAGGCGTCTGAGGCTTTGACCGGGGTTCCGACTAGATCTGTCAGGGAGACTCCGCCGACAAGGGCGACGAGCACACCGGTAGCCACCAGGGCAATAAAAGGTTCAATTTTGGACTTGATGATCAGGGTTAGCAGCAGGGCGATGCCAGCAGCGGCCAGCAACAGCAGGCCGAGTGTATCGTGTCTGAGCCATTCAAGGAATGTGGCCACGGTGCCACCTCGTTTCTAAGCTATTAATTATCCGAGTGAAGAGGTAAATTTTTGTGCGCGTTGGGTGATCTGCTCCCATGCGCCTTCGGCTACTAACGTTGGATGCACGACGGAGGTTCCGCAGCATACCGCTAGCGCCCCGGCGGCTAAGAAATCCGCCGCATTCTGCTCGTTGATGCCGCCAGATGGCAGCAATTTCAACTCTGGGAAGGGACCCAGCAGATCCTTGAGATATCCCGGCCCCACATGACGAGCTGGGAAAATCTTCACGATTTCGCTACCTAGATCAACAGCCTGGGCAACTTCGGTGGGAGTGAGCGCTCCAAGGCTGAAGGGCACTTGGCGTTCTCGGGCTACCGCGGCGACCTCGGTGCGTAGCCCCGGGGTGACCAGGAACTGGGCCCCGGCATCCAACGCGGCCTCTGCCTGTGCGGCGCTGAGCACCGTTCCCACGCCAATCATGACCCCGTGCTCCTGTGCGGTATCTGCCACACGGCGGATGTGCTCCAGTACATTCGGGGTGGTGAACGTCAATTCCATGGTGCGGATTCCTCCGCGAGCCAGTGCCCCCGCTAGTTCCGCAGCGTCCGAGATGCGCTCCGCGCGCACCACTGCAAGGGTCTTGTCTGCTGCTAGCAGCTGGTTCAAAGTAGTTGTCATAACGCTTGCGTTCCTTCTGTAGTGCGACGCAGGGCGCGTCCGGCCCGTGCTCCGGTGGGCCGGCCGTCGCGTAGTGCGGCCACACCGTTGACATAGACGGCCTGGATGCCAATGGCGGGTTGCTTGGGATTGTCAAAAGTCGATCCAGCAGCAACGGTCTGCGGGTCAAAAAGCACCAAGTCCGCCGCGTAGCCTTCGCGGATCTCGCCACGTTTTACCAGCTTCAGCCGCTGCGCTGGCCGCCCGGTGAGGTGGTGCACGGTTTCCTCCAGCGACATCACCCCGAGTTCGCGGGAGTACCGTCCTAGGTATTGCGGGAAGGTGCCCCAGGCCCGCGGATGCGGCTTGGCGCCGTGCAGCAACCCGTCCGATCCGCCGGTGTGCACGCGGTGGGTCATAATGGCTCGCACGTTCTCCTCGTGGCCCACATGCTGCAGGATGCCTGCCCCCAGCCGATCCTCGGTGAGGATCGTGCAAAAGACCTCGAAGGGTTCGCGGCGTTCTGTGGCGGCGATGTCCTGGATAGTTCGCCCCACATAGTCGGCAAGCGCTGGGTTCTGCACCGATGAAATTTCCAGGGTCTCCCACTCGGCCACGACTCCGTGGCAGCCATCTGATCCGGTGACTTCCAAGGCCTGGCGGATGCGGGCCCGGTCTTGCGGATCTGCTAGACGCGCTAGGGTGTCATCCACGGATCCGGCCGAGGACCAGCTGGGCAGAACTGCGGAGAGCGTGGTGGAGCCTGGCAGATAAGGATAGGTGTCGAGGCTGATATCTGCCCCTTCGGACAAGGCCTGGTCGATGAGTTCGAGCAAGGCTGGCGCCTTACCCTTATTTTCTGCGAAATTCATCGTGGCGTGTGCCAAGTGAAGTGCGCATCCGGAGGATCGCGAAAGCTCGATCATCTCCGCATAGGCATCCAGCGCACCCTTTCCGTAGGAGCGGTGGTGCGGGGCGTAGAATCCGCCGTGTGCGGCTACCTCGGCGCACAGTTCTCCGAGCTCGGCGGTGCTCGCATACATGCCCGGTGTATAGGTCAGGCCGCTGGAAAGACCCACCGCCCCTTGCTCCATGCCTTCGGCAATGACCTGTCGCATGGCGGTGATCTGAGCGCCGTCGGCGCGCTGGTCCCCGAATCCCATAACCAACGCGCGCACGGTGCCCTGGGGGATCAGATAGGCGGCGTTGGTGGCGATGCGCTGGCCTTGCGCGTCTTCGGCATCCAGCCGATCGAGGTATTGGGCTACGCTGCGCCAGGAGAAATCGAAATCCTGCGGGTTACCGTTCCATCCGGCAATCTTTTCGCGGATCTGCGGAAGGATCTCGTCATTGACCGGCGCATAGGAGATCCCGTCTTGGCCAAGCACCTCGGTGGTCACTCCCTGGGTAATCTTGGGCAGATGCTCCGGGGCGGTCAACAGGTAGAGGTCCGAGTGCGCGTGCATGTCGATAAATCCGGGGCTAAGCACCAGCGATTCGGCGTCTACTTGGCGTATTTCCGCGGAAGCCGCCAGGGCGCCGGCCGAGGCAATGCGTTTGATGATGCCTTCGGAGATCAGGACGTCGGCACGGTAGCGCGGTGCCCCGGTGCCGTCCACGATCGTGGCATTGCTGAAAAGTGTCGGTTCGCTCATTGATGTTCCTTAGAAAAAGGTGCGCACGGCATCAACGATGCGCGGGTTGCTGTTGGCAGCCGTATCGAGCACCGGCAGCAGGGTCCATTTATCCAGTGCCGTACACGGGTGGGAGAGTCCCAGACGGACTACATCCCCGGGGTTGATCTTCAGCGACGGGTCAAAGCTGAGGAAAGCATGCTGGTCGTTGACCGCAGTGATTGCCGCCGATTCCAGTGCTGTCATCTCTCTGCCTAACCCGGTGCCGACTGCCTGTGGCACGGGCAATCCCTCGTCAAAGGGAAGGTCACGCTTACCGGCGTCCAGGATGGCAAGGCCCGGCTCAGGCTGGGACACCACTCGGACCCAGGCATGCATGGCCGAACGCAGGGCTTCGGGAGCTTCTGGATCCTGTCGCCCCAATGGGGAGATCATCCGGTAGAAGCCGTCGTCGTGAATCACATAGGCACCCGATCGCAGCACCACCTGCACCGCGGGGACCTGATCGGTAGCTTCTTGGCTCAGTTCGGACAATTCGGAGGCAACCTCGTCGAAATAGGCACTGCCGCCGGCGGTGATGATCACCTCGTCCGTGCCGTAGAGCTTTTCATCCAGCGCGGATCGGTGCAATTCTCCGACTCGGCGCAGGTAACCACGCACGGCACCGAGTGCTACTTCGTCGGTGGTATGCGCCAGTGAGCCTTCGTAGCCGCCTACGCCAGCCAACGCCAATTGCGGCGAGGCGGCAACGGATCGTGCGATCTCCAGCGCTTCGGTGTTGGCACGTGCGCCGGTGCGTCCATTCAGGGCGCCGAGCTCGACGATTACTGGAAGGACAATCTGCGGCGTTGTGGCCAATTCACGCTCCAGCAGCCGGACCGTCCGCACCGAGTCGACCCAGGAAATGATCTGCGCGCCCTTGGCGGTTTCGGCCGCTAGATACGCGATGGCCTGTGGATCGGTGACTGAATTTGCGATCATGATCCGCTGCACGCCGAAGGCTCGGGCGGTGCGCAATTGGTGGGCATTGGCCAAGGTCAAGCCCCAGGCGCCCAACTCGAGCTGGCGTTTCCACAGTGCCGGGGCCATGGTGGTTTTGCCATGGGGTGCCAACAGCACCGAGTGCCGTTTGCACCAGCTGGCCAGCAACTGGAGGTTATGCGCCATGGCCGCCTCGTCGAGGGTCAGCACCGGGGTCTGCAGGTTGCCCAGATGTGGCTCCGCAGCCAGGAATTCGTCGACGGTACGGCCGTGGAAAGCCGCCGGGATCGCCTGATGCCGCCAATCGAGGGTTTCCGCGGACAGCTCAGCGACGTGCTGGACGTCGATCTGCTCGTTGCTGGATGAAACCATTACTAAAACCCCTTCATTGCGTATATCGCAATCATGATTGCAAATGTTGCCTGGATATGTTTAGCATTGATCCCGTGATCCCGTCAATGCTTTATCGAGACTTGACTCACCACCCGGCGTCGATCACCGATAAACCCTCAACCCATAAGGAAGTAGCGCATGAGCGATGTGATTTGCCTCGGAGAAACCATGGCGATGGTGACTCCGGCCAACGGCTCAGCCTTGCATCACGCCCACGAGATGGCTTTGGCCATGGGCGGGGCCGAATCCAACGTGGCACTCGGCTTGGCAGCCATGGGTGTGGATGTTTCCTGGGTATCACGGGTGGGGGCCGATGATTTCGGGTCGCGAATCACCGAAGAACTAAACGCCGGGGGCGTGGACACTTCCCTCGTTGAGTCTGACGATCGTCGTCCCACGGGGCTCTATGTCAAGGCTCCGGCACACGATCGATCCCCCGCCAAGGTCCTGTACTACCGCGCCGGTTCGGCAGCGAGCGCCATGGATCGCGCCTTCCTCCGCCACCCGTCCCGGGCGACTGCACTGCGCGCCGTGAAGTTGATCCACCTCTCCGGAATTACCGCAGCGCTCTCGGACTCCTGTGCTGAGATGATGCTCGAGCTCTGCTCCGCACCACGCCAAGCCCGGATCTGCTTCGATGTCAATTGGAGGTCTCAGCTGTGGCAGGGCCGCGATGCCTCGCTGCTGCAGAAGTTGGCCAATAAGGCCGATGTCGTCATGGTGGGGCTGGACGAGGCCGAACTGGCCTTCGGCACCAGCGATGAACAACGCATTCGCCAGCTGCTACCAGATCCTTCGATCCTGGTACTGAAAAATGAATCCACCAGCGCTATCGTGCTAACCCCGGAAGGACGCTTTGAAGTGCCTTCCTTACAAGTTGATGTAATCGAGCCCGTCGGGGCAGGAGATTCCTTTGCGGCCGGCTTCCTCTCCGGCCTGCTGGCTGGACTCACCACACCCCGGGCCTTGCGCCGCGGCCACCTTGCGGCAGCCTGCACCCTCACGGTGCGCGCTGACCGCGGCGATCTCCCCCCGGCAGAGGTGATTTCGCACCTGCTGCAGCTTCAGGAATCCCAGTGGAGCGGTACAGTCCTTTCAGCTGAAGGCATTAGTGTTTTCGGTGAACAGATCTACCGTAAAGGAATATCGTGAGCGCCACACTCAAGCGCGCGCTAGGGCTACTGAACCTTATCGCCACTGAACCGCAAAGCTTGGACGACATCGCGGCCGATAGCCAAGTGCACAAGACTACAATCATGCGCCAGTTGCACACCTTGGAAGAATGCCGCTTCGTGGTGCGCAACGACCAAGGCAAGTACCAATTGGGGTCCAAGCTCTTTGAACTATCCTCACTCGCCCTGGAACAGCGAAATATCGTTCAGGTAGCCCATCCGCATCTGACCGCACTAAACCGGCTAACGGGACAGACCATCCACCTGGCCGCTTTCGAAGGCCCCGAGGTGGTGTACATCGACAAGCTGGAGTCCCGGCACTCGGTACGCATGTATTCCCGCATCGGCTTGACCGCGTCGCTGCATGCCACCGCGGTGGCCAAGGTGCTGCTCTCGGAGCTGCCCGTGGAACGACGTCAGCACATTGCCGAGTCGCTGAATTACCACCGCTACACAAAGCACACGATAAGCAACGCCGAAGATTTTCTGACGGCCTTGGATACCGTCGAACGACAGGGCTTCGCTTTCGACAACCGAGAGCATGAAGAATTTGTGCACTGCGTCGCCGTGCCAATCCGGGACGCTAGCAGCCATGTCGTGGCCGCCGTCTCATGCTCGGTACCGGTGGTATTGCTGAGCCAGGAAGAGCTGCTGGCCCTAGTGCCAGAGATCAAATCCGTTGCCGAGGCGATTTCCGCCGACCTTGGCTTCATCCCAACCGAAAGGAAAACCTTATGAATAAGGAAATCGTCCGGACTGACAACGCCCCTGCCCCGGCGCATACCTTCAGCCAAGGAATCAAGAAAGGTGGCATGTTTCAGGTATCCGGCCAAGGCCCAATGGATCCGGTGAGCAACGAATACATCGCCGCCGGCGATGTCAAGGGACAGACTCGGCGTACCTTGGAAAACGTCAAGGCCATCTTGGAAGCTGGCGGTTCCTCAGTAGAGGATGTCATCATGTTCCGTGTTTACCTGACCACGCGCGATGACTTTGCCGCCATGAACGAGGTGTACGGCGAGTTCATCAAGGAGAACGTCCCAAGCGGCCAGCTTCCGAGCCGCACCACGGTGTTTGTCGACCTGCCGCACGAGGTTATGCTCGTGGAAATCGATGCCTTGGCCGTAACCGCCTAAGCTCTTTCACACCCTGCCAATGCAGTCCCACGGGCTTTCCCTTGGGACTGCATTTTCTGTGTTGAGCGTTCAACGTTGCGGCGCAGTCATCAAATGCGCGGAACTGGCAATCCGATTCGCACTTCACCCACCGACAGGAGACCCGAACCGACCGCACCCTAGGCGGTTTGGAGTTGTCGGGGTTTGCCGCGGCGTTCGGCCGTCGCGCCAATGCGCTGCCGGTAAATTTGCCTCATTCTTCCAGCGGGCTCAACGAGCCGCGATTAGTCCCGCAGCAACCACGAGCGGGCTGCGCTAAGCGCACGGCGCAGTCCGTCCACGGCCTCGGCCATGACCGCGGTACCCACGTCTTGGAAAGAACCCATTCCGCCACGATAGAGCTCCAGGGCCTGCCTGGCCGCCTCGCGCAATTGCGCACGGGATTCAACGTTTTCAAAGAGTCCATCGAGCCAGTGTGCCGCATGGGCGCGCTGCGGATCCTGGTCGTGTGCCGCGGCGCGATGCAGTTTCGCGATTGCCTCGCGGATTTCAATCAACGTTCGGTCTACCGTGGCCATGAACCAAGATTACCCGTGCTCGCCAAGGCTACTGCTTCGGCACTGCGCGCACCGCTGGCAGAACATCCGTGGCCAGCGGCCCGATTCAGCTCAGCGCTTGCCCCGGCGACAGCCCACCAAGCCCTACTCCGGGCCAGAAAAAAGGGATGCCTCATAGCTTAAAAGGATTCACGATCCAGATGTCCGTGTTCTTCCGCACCTATCCGCAACAGCAGATCCAGCTTCTCTTCAGAGTATTCGCCGTAGCGCTCCGGCAACTGGCTTTGGGCGCCGCTGGCCGGTTCACCGAAATCGAAGGTCCCGATCGTGAAAGGCGCCAGCGGGCTCAGCCCTTGGCGGCTGGCAAGGCGGCCAGCGCCTCGGTGACGTGGCTGCGCACGTCGTCCAGTTCCTCGATGTTGATCCCGTGGGCCAGGCCCGGGTAGGTGCGCTCGGTCAGCGACGAGTGCTGGGGCAGGAAGTCGGTGGTGCGCGCGATCGCCACCGGGGCGATCACCCGGTCCTCGGTGCCGCGGCCCCAGAACACTGCCGGACGCTGAGCGGCGAGCCGGGCATCGGCCGGCTGTTCGCCGCCGAGCACAAATCCGCCGAGGATTGTGGTGGCAACTACGCGCTCCGGACGGGTGCGCAGCAGCTGGCTGGCCATCAGACCGCCCTGCGAGAACCCGATCGGGATGACCTTCGTGCCGGCATCGACGTTTTCATCGATCCAAGCCCAGATGGCCGCGGTAGCCGCCTCGACGGGAGCCGCGTCGGGCACTCCCGGGGTGGTGATCTGGAACCAGGCGGCGCCGCCGTTGCCGAGTTCCAGCGGAGCGCGAAGCGATGCCCAAGGCAGCTTGAACCCGAGCGGCTCCGCCAGCGAGCTCAGATCGTTTTCGTTGGAGCCGAAGCCGTGCAAGAACAGGATTACCGCGCCGGGTTCGGCGGTGTGGTTCCAGTCTGCCGAACGGATGTCGCTCAGTAGGTCGGTCATGGCGGATCAACTCCTCTTGATTTGCGTCCGGGCCGGGCCCGGCGATGGCTAGGATTCCGTGGCCGCTTAGTCGCGGCAACGGACTCCGCTATGACAACATTACAGGTTTTAGTTGAAGTTACAACAAATATTTTGTCAGCCTCCATATTCTCCACCGGAGATCTGCGCCTCCGCGGCGCTAGGCTGCACAGCGGCCGCCGGATAGATTGGTGCCCATGGAAATTCTTTCAAGCCGAGTGCTGCTGCGGCCCGTGAACCTGGCCGAAACCCAGAGCTTCTACCGCGACGTGCTGCAGTTGGCGGTGTCCCGCGAATTCGGCCCGCCCGAGCACCGCGGCGTGGTGTTTTTCCTCGGCAACGGACTGCTGGAGGTCTCCGGCCAACGCGACCCGGCGACTGCCTCCTCCCTGGTGTTGTGGATCCAGGTCCGCGATGTGGAGGCCCAGCTGGAGCGGCTGACTGGCCAGGGAGTGCCGATCCTCCGCGAAGCGCTCACAGAACCATGGGGGCTCATCGAAGGCTGGATCCAGGATCCCGATGGGACCCGCATCGTGCTCGTGCAGGTTCCCGAGCACCACCCGATCCGGCGCGATGCGCGCGAGCTGTAGCTGCTCAGCGGCTCGCGGCCAGGGCTTCGCGCACCTGCTCGGCGGCCCTCAGCAATTCGGGAAGGACGGCTTCCGCCGCCTGTTCGGCGCTCAACGCCGAATTGGGGTGCACACTCATCGACACATTCATCGCGGCCGCCACGCTTGCCTCCGAAGTGAAAACCGGGACCGCCACCGAGCGCAACCCGATTTCCAGCTCCTGGTCCACCACGGCGAACCCCTGCGCGCGGATCCGCTCCAGCTCCACGCGCAACTGATCCGCGCTGCCGATGCCCAGCCCGGTGGTCGCATGAACCCCGGCAGCCAGCACTGATTCGCGCACCGCTTCGGGCTGGTAGGCCAGGAGCACCCGGCCCATCGAGGTATTCACCGCGGGGAACCGAGTGCCCACCGAGATCCCGACCCGCATGATCGAGCGGGTATGCACGCGGGCGATATAGACAATTTCGGTTCCGTCCAGCACCGAGGCCGAGGCCGACTCATGGACCGTGGCCGAGAGCTCTTCCAATACCGGCTCGATCAGCTGCGGCAACGTGGCGCTGGACAGATAGGCGTAGCCAAGCTGCAAAACCTTGGAGGTCAGCTCGAAATGCTTGCCGTCAGAACGGACGTAGCCCAGATCTTGCAGGGTCAGCAGAAAGCGGCGTGCGGTGGCGCGCGATAGCGAGGTGCGCACCGCGACCTCGGAGAGCGTCATCGACGGGTGCTCCGCGTCGAAGCTGCTGATCACCTGGAGACCGCGCGCCAGGGACTGGACGGACGTACTATTTGCTGCCTGCTCGCTCACCGTGCTCCTTGCACGCGCCTTACCGTGCGGCGCGCGGGTTATGAAAATTGGGGGTGCCCCGAAATCATTCGGAAGCACCCCCACTAATCTACTGTGTTCTAGGCCTTGGTTAGTTCTACCGGCACCTTGGCCTGCAGTTCCTCGAAGCTGAGTCCATGGCTGGAGCGCACGAAGACCTTTGAATCGCGCAGTTCGAAGATCGCCACCTCGGTGTAGATCCGCGAGACGCAGCCCAATCCGGTCACCGGGTAGGACAGCGCTTCGACAAGTTTTGATTCACCGGTCTTGGTGAACAGGCTCATCATCACCCAGGTCTGCTTCGCGCCGATGGCCAGATCCATGGCTCCGCCGACGGCAGGAATCGCGCCTTCTGCCCCGGTGTGCCAATTGGCCAGGTCTCCGGCACCGGATACCTGGAAAGCTCCGAGTACGCAGACATCCAGGTGCCCGCCGCGCATCATGGCGAAGGAATCGGCATGGTGGAAGAAGGAGGCCCCGGGAAGTTCGGTCACCGGGATCTTGCCGGCGTTGATTAGATCCTCGTCGATATCCTCTCCGGTGGCCACCGGCCCCATGCCCAGCATTCCGTTTTCGGTGTGCAGGGTAACTCCCTGTTCACCGGTCAGGAAGTTGGATACGTTGGTCGGCTGGCCGATGCCGAGGTTGACGTAGGCACCGGCAGGAATGTCTGCGGCGACGCGCTGGGCCATTTCGTCCCGGCTCAGTTTTTCTTCGGTGCTGGAGTAGTTGCTCATTACTTAGTTCCTCCAAGTGCCACGACGGTATCCACGTAGATGCCCGGGGTGATGACGTTCTCCGGGTCAAGGCTGCCAGCTTGGACAACCTCGTCCACCTGCACGATTGCCTGCTTGGCCGCGGTGGCCATGATTGGGCCGAAGTTCCGGGCGGTCTTGCGGTACACCAGGTTGCCCAGCGTGTCGGCCTTCAGCGCCTTGATCAATGCGAAATCCGCGTTGATCGGGGTTTCCAGGACATAGCCCTTGCCGTCGATGACGCGGGTTTCCTTGCCTTCGGCCAGCAGCGTGCCGTAGCCGGTCGGGGTGAAGAAGCCGCCGATCCCGGCGCCTGCGGCGCGGATGCGCTCGGCCAGGTTGCCCTGCGGAACGAGTTCGAGCTCGATCTCGCCGGCCCGGTAGGCCTCGTCGAAGTGCCAGGAGTCGGACTGGCGCGGGAAGGAACAGATGATCTTCTTGACTCGGCGTTCCTTGATCAGCAGCGCGAGCCCGGCGTCGGCCTGGCCCGCGTTGTTGTTGACCACGGTCAGCTCCTTGGCGCCGCACTCCATTAGCGCGTCGATCAGTTCCATCGGCTGGCCGGCGTTGCCGAAGCCGCCGATCAGGACGGTTGAGCCGTCCTTAATTTCGGCGACGGCGTCGGCCGCCGAGGTGGCAATACGTGGTGCCATAATTCTGCCTTTCTCGAAGTTTCCAGACCCAAGCAGCGGAACTACTTGGTTGCGTTTTCGTTCTCGACGACTACCGCCAGGCCCTGGCCGACACCGATGCAAATCGCTGCCACGCCGTAGCGCTCACCGGATTCCGCCAGGCGGCGGGCCACGGTGCCCAGGATGCGCAGGCCCGAGGCGCCCAATGGGTGGCCGATGGAGATGGCGCCGCCCCAGGCATTGACGATGGCCGGGTCGATATCCCAGGCGCGGATGCAGGCAAGGGACTGCGCCGCGAAGGCTTCGTTCAGCTCGACGGCGGCGATATCCGACCATTTCAGCCCGGCCTTGGACAGGGCCTTGTTCGCGGCCTCGACCGGTGCGAAGCCGAAGAACTGCGGATCCAGCGCGGAGGCGCCGTTGGACACGATGCGGGCCAGCGGGGCGGCGCCGAGCAGCTCGCCGCCACGCGCCGAGCCGATGAAGGCAGCCGAGGCGCCGTCGTTCATCGGCGAGGCGTTGCCGGCGGTGACCGTGGCGTTCTCGCCGGTGCGGAAGACGGTGCGCAGCTTGGCCAGGGTTTCGGCGGTGGAATCCGCGCGGATGGTTTCATCCCGGGTGAACTCGGTGCCGCGCTTGTTCGCCGGCGGCACCGAAACGACCAGATTGTCGTACTTGCCCGCGTCCCAGGCCGCTGCCGCCTGCTGGTGCGAAAGTGCGGAGAATTCGTCCTGATCCTCGCGGGTGATGCTGTGCTTTTCGCGCAGCTGCTCGGTGGCCTCGCCCAGCGAGACGGTCCATTGTCCCGGCATGGCCGGGTTGACCAGGCGCCAGCCCAGGGTAGTGTTCGCCAGCTCGAGATTGCTCATCGGGAAGGGGCGCTCGGTCTTCGGCAGCACCCATGGGGCGCGGCTCATCGATTCGACTCCGCCGAGCAGTACCAGGTCCGCGTCGCCGGTAGCGATCTGGCGGGAGGCCGCGATGGAGGCATCCAGCGAGGAGCCGCACAGGCGGTTCATCGTGGTGCCCGGCAGCGAGGTTGGCAGCCCGGCGAGCAGGGTGGCCATGCGGGCCACGTTGCGGTTTTCCTCGCCGGCGCCGTTGGCATTGCCGAAGATCGACTCGTCGATGTCTGCAACATCCAGCTTGGGAGCACGGGCTACCAGCTCGCGCACTACGTGCGCCGCGAGGTCGTCCGGACGGTGGGAGGAAAGGGCTCCGCCGATTTTGCCGAACGGGGTACGGATTGCGTCGTATAGGTAGGCCTGCTGCATGTATCCACTGCTCCATCGCTGCGTATTGTTCACATTGTGAACTTCTGTTCGTAGTATGAACTTTAGCAGTTGGCGAGCGTAGCTTCAAGGCTTCTTCACTTTGCAAAACTGCCGGTACGTGGCAAAAATGCCCTAATCGAGCGAGGCGATTAGGGCTCCGTGGGATCCAAGACTTTCACTGCGCGTTGACCATCACATCCAACGGCTGCCAGCCAGTTGAATCGACGAATTCCGGATTCGAAGCAACCAAACTGCAGATGGATCCGATGAATTCTCCGTCTTGATCGTAGGCAACCTCGTCCCAGTTCGAATCGACTTCATCGCATGAGACTGGTTCAATCCTTTTTGTTGTTTTGCCATCAGAGTCAATCACTTCGCCGGCGGCTCGCTCCAATTTGAGAATCGCCATGGAGACTTGCTCGGCCCCGTCTTCTTCGCCGAATTGGTCCGTAACACCTGAAACTTCTACAACAGAGAATTCACCGCCTTCGATGCGACCACCCGAAGCATAGGCATCATCGATCTGGACAGCTAGCTTCTCGCAAAGAATGCAATCCTGAGCAGAGAATTCCCTGAAGGGCTCGGTGTCTCCAGTTGCAACAGCGTAGTTCCGCAACTCAACCCAGTAGTTGGCTGCCGCCCCCAACCCCTTGTCGGTATTCTCAGCAAGCGCAGCAGGCTTTACTGGCTTCGCCGGCTGCGCAGGGGGCGATTCCAGGTGATCAGCTGGGATAGTCGATGACTCAGAAGTTGGCTGCTTCGACAATTCAGCCGAGGATTGGGCTTCGGTATCGCTTGATGCACTATCGCAACCACTCAGAGCTAGTGCCCCGACCATCGCGAGCGCCACTACGGTCTGTGCATTTTTCTGACCCATCATTCCCCTGCTATCGCTGTCGATTCTCTCAATGAAAAGAATCTATCCCCCTAAATGATTAAAATCGATGAATGAATAGTGAACAGTTAGTTCACCGGAAATTCAGGGAGAATGCTTGATCAACGAGCTGGAACACCAAGCAATCGGGTTCAGCGATTCTGCTGGAATAGAGTAGAGCCATGGCCAATTCGCCCAGCGGGGATTCAATGTTGGACCGCTTGGTGCGGATCCTGGATTCCTTTGACACGCAAAATCCAACGCTGACGGTCAATGCGCTGGCCCGCCGGGCGGACGTGCCCAGGGCAACCACCTACCGGTTGCTGGAAAGCATGATCGCCCACGGCCTGCTGGCCCGCGAGCCTGATGGCCAGGTGCGCCTGGGACTGCGGCTCTGGGAGCTGGCCAACCGCAGCGCTTCCACGCTGACCCTGCGCCAAGCGGCCCTGCCCTTCATGGAGGACATCAACCAGCTGGTGGGCCAGAATACTCAATTGGCGGTGCTGCACGAGGATGACGTATTGGTTATCGAGCGGCTCTCCCGACCCGGCTCCGTGGTCAACCAGGCCAATGTGGCCGGGCGGATGCCGGTGCATCTGACCTCCATGGGCATGGCATTGCTGGCCTACTCCCCCGCGAGCGTACTGGAGGGCTATCTCGAACGCCATGCAGAGGCCATGCTCTCCCGGCACCCGAAGCTGCGCCACGAGCTGGCGGAGATCCGGCGCAATGGGTTCGCGACCTTCGACGGGTTCATCGACCCGGAGTCCACCGGCGCCGCCGCACCGATCCTCGATAGCCATGGCCACGCGCTGGCCGTGCTGTCCGTGGTGGTTCCGCGGGGTTCCGATCTGCTGCCTTCGGCCGTCATGGCGCTGCGGACCGCGGCCCGTGGCATTTCCCGCGCCTTGGGGCCGGGGACAGAATAATTCGCGGACCGAAGTTGGCGAATACACGCACCGCCAACCCGGGTTTCTACGACCCCACCCTAAGCCAGCTCGGCGTTGCGCGCTATTGGCGGCCCGACAGTCCGACCGAGGCGCAAAGCCGCTCGTGGCAATCTCGAAATGAGCAGACGTAACCAAAGACCAAGTTTTCTCGTTCAATGAGACATCGAGTGCCGGCCCGACGGACTCCACCGCATCCTTGAGGAAGTTCCACCTCCTCGACCGCGCGCAGGAATTCCGGCAACGCCGCCGAAATTCGATGCGGATGGTCCCGCACAGATAGGCAGGTTCCCATGGTTCAGAGTCCACGGATCATCAAGACCAAGGTCGGCATTATCGGCGGCGGCCCCGCAGGCCTGATGCTCTCGCACCTGCTTTCGAAGTCGGGCATCGACAACCTCGTCGTGGAAATGCGCGACCACGAGACGATCCGCAACACCCACCGCGCCGGCATCCTCGAAGCCCAGGCGGTCAAGATGCTCACCGACTCCGGTGTTGAGGGCCGCGTGCTCACCGAAGGCGATGAACACGCCGGCATCGACCTGCGTTTCAACGGCGCATCGCACCCGCTGGACTTCCGCGATCTGGTCGACGCGACGGTCACCCTCTACGCGCAGAACGAGGTCTTCGTGGATCTCGCCGCGGCCCGCCAGCGCGATGCCGGGGATGTGCGCTATTCCTGCGAGGTCACCGAGATCCTGGAGATGGAGGCCTCCACCCCGAAGTTCCGCTTCACCGACGCGGAAGGCAACCTCTTCGAGGTGCACGCCGAGGTGATCGTCGGGGCCGACGGGTCACGGTCCTTCGCACGCCGCCAGATGCCGGAAACTCTGCGCAAGGATTTTAAGGTCACCTACCCCTTCGCCTGGTTCGGCATCCTCGCCAAGGCGCCAAAGTCCTCACCGGAATTGATCTACGCGAACTCCCCGCACGGCTTCGCGCTGATCTCCCAGCGCAGCGACACCGTGCAGCGCATGTATTTCCAGTGCGACCCGAATGAAGACGTGAACGCCTGGAGCGATGACCGGATCTGGTCCGAACTGCAGCGCCGCGTTGCTGGCCCGGACAACTTCCAGCTGCAGACCGGGGAAATCTTCGATAAGACCGTGCTCGGCTTCCGCTCCTTTGTGCGCGAGCCGCTCTCCCACGGCCGGATGTTCCTGATCGGCGATGCCGGGCACACCGTTCCGCCCACCGGGGCCAAGGGCCTGAACCTCGCCTTTGCCGATGTGAAGGTGCTCTTCGAAGCGCTGGATTCCTACTTCTCCAGCGGCAGCGACAAGCTGCTGGGCGGCTATTCGGAGCTGGCCCTCAAGCGGGTCTGGAAGGCACAGAATTTCTCCTACTGGATGACCTCGATGCTGCACACCCCCGTTGGTGCCGATCCGTTCATGGCCCGGCGCGCCCTCGGCGAGCTGGATACCGTGACCTCCTCGCGCTATGGCATGCAGTACCTGGCCGAGTCCTATACCGGCTGGCCGCACGCCTAGCCTTCACCCCAGCCTTTTCTCCACCACACCCGTACGCCCCCTTCGAAAGGAGCACGCAGTGAGCACCGAAACCACAGCTAACGAGACGTTCAACGATTCGCACGTGCTGGACCCCGCAGCCACGACGCTCTCGCAAGAATCCATCAGCCAGGAAATCACCGACATCCACGCCGCCTACCGCCAGTCGGTGGTCGAGGGCAAGAAGGCCGAGACGCAGCCGCGCATCGACTTCGCGCCCTACCGCTCCTCGCTGCTGCGCCACCCCACGAAGAACCTGCACCACGTGGATCCCGAAACCATCGAGCTGCACTCCCCGGCCTTCGGCGAGCGCGACGTGCACGCCCTGGAATCGGATCTGACCATCCAGCACAACGGCGAGCCGATCGGCGAGCGCATCGTGGTCGCCGGGCGTGTGCTCGACGGCGACGGCCGCCCGGTCGCCGGGCAGCTCGTGGAAATCTGGCAAGCCAACGCCGCCGGACGCTACATCCACAAGCGCGACCAGCACCCCGCCCCGATCGACCCGAACTTCACCGGCGTGGGCCGCGCCATCACCGGACCCAATGGCGAATACTCCTTCACCACCATCAAGCCGGCACCGTACCCGTGGAAGAACCACCACAATGCCTGGCGCCCGGCGCACATCCACTTCTCGCTCTTCGGCACCGACTTCACCCAGCGCATGATCACGCAGATGTACTTCCCGGGCGATCCGCTCTTCAGCCTGGACCCGATCTACCAGGCCATCACGGACAAGGACGCCCGCGACCGCCTGGTCGCCAGCTACGACCACTCGATCACCAGCCACGAATGGGCCACCGGATACAACTGGGACATCGTGCTCACCGGGTCCAACCGGACCTGGATGGAAGACGAAGAGGGAGATCACTAAATGTCTCAAGCACCAGAACTCAAGCTAGCCCCCACCCCGGGACAGACCATCGGCCCGTTCTACGGCTACGCGCTTCCATACGAAAACGACAACGAGCTGGTCAACCAGGCCAACCCGAATTCCGTCCGCTTGCACGGGGTCATCACCGACGGCAAGGGCGAGGTCATCCCGGACGCACTGCTGGAAATCTGGCAGGCCGATGAGCACGGAAACGTGGTCTCCAAGGACGGCTCGCTGGTTCGCGACGGCTACACCTTCACCGGCTGGGGCCGCACCGCGGTGGACAACGTCGGACACTACACCTTCACCACGCTGAACCCGGGCGCCACCGAGGCCGGCAAGGCGCCGTTCATCATGCTCACGGTTTTCGCCCGCGGCCTGCTGAACCGGTTGTTCACCCGCATCTACCTGCCCGAGGACACCGCGGCGCTGGCCAGCGATCCGCTGCTGGCCTCGCTGGATGACGAACAACGCCAGACGCTGATCGCAACCCGCGAAGAAGATGGTTCGTTACGTTTTGATATTCGCCTGCAAGGAGATCTGGAAACGGTGTTCCTCTCCTACCCACGCGAAAACTAAGGCTTAGCCGACACCCCGCTGGTTCGCCCCGACGCCCGAAGTGTTACGGGCGCCGGGGCACCCCGCGGGGTTTTGCCCGTTGCAGGGCACTAGAGTTCTAGAGCAGGGGCAGGCGCCCTTGCAGAGAAGAAGCGAGGAAACGAATGGACGGCGCAGATTACGGCGTGCTCTCCCCCGCATGGGCCGGGACCGCAGTGGCGGCACTGGCCAGCGATGCCGCTTTCGTCCAGGCCATGCTGGATGTTGAGGCCGGTTGGGTGCAAGTCCAGGCTGAAGCAGGCCTGTGCACCGGCCAAGACGCGCAGGCCGTTCGGGCAGTGTCCAAGGTAGAGCGCTACGATCTGGCCTTGCTGGCTTCCAAAACTCCTGATGGAGCCAATGCCTTGATCCCGCTCTTGGGCACTATGCGCGAGTTGCTCCACGCCGATGGTGCGCCAAAATCTGCAAGTGCCTCATTGCACCGCGGGGCCACCAGCCAAGACATCATCGACACCGCCTTGATGCTGGTTCTGTCCAAGACTGCCGGCCAGACGTTGGCAGATTTGCGCCGTGCCGCGCAGGGA
This sequence comes from Arthrobacter sp. MYb224, assembly GCF_002975455.1. Lineage (NCBI taxonomy): Bacteria > Bacillati > Actinomycetota > Actinomycetes > Micrococcales > Micrococcaceae > Arthrobacter > Arthrobacter sp. MYb224. Next base: position 104,689 of record NZ_PCPU01000004.1, read on the forward strand.
CTGGCTCACCTGGCGCAGGCCAATCGCGGGACTATCTGCATTGCCCGCTCGCTGACCCAGCACGCGCTGCCAACCACCTTCGGCTGGAAGGCGGCCAGCTGGTTGTCGGCAGTGCTCAGCGCCGAGCAGCAGCTGGAATCCGCATCGAAGCAGCTGTCCCTGCAGTGGGGCGGCGCAGTGGGAACCCTCGCTTCCCTCGAGCAGTTCCTGTCGAGCCGAACCGGGGCACCAGCGACCAGCCAGCAACTGGGCACGGATTTGGCGCGCTTGATGGGCTTGTCTGATCCGGGCACCCCGTGGCACACCAACCGGATGCCCATTGTGCAGATCGGTTCAGCACTGGCCGCAACCATTGCCGCGCTGGGGACCTTCGGCGCAGATGTGCTTACCGCCTCCCGGCCGGAAATCGGCGAGCTGTCCGAACCACGCGAAGCCGGCAAGGGCGGGTCCTCGGCCATGCCGCAAAAGCAGAATCCGGTACGTTCGATACTGCTGCGCAATGCTGCGTTCAGCTCCCCCGGTTTGCTCTCCACGCTGTTCACCGCTGCCGGCACCGCCGTAGATGAACGTCCGGATGGCGGCTGGCACTCCGAATGGAACGCACTGCGCGAACTGGCCCGGTTGGCTTCGGGCGCAGCGTTCCATGGGTCTTCCCTCGCCAACGGGCTCATCGTAAATCTTCCAGCCATCGAGCGGAACCTCGCCCTGGGCGGGGATGCGGTGCTCTCCGAACGCCTCGCTACCGTTCTGGCACCGTTGGTCTCCGGCGGCAAGCCCGCCATCCAGGCGCTGGTGCGCCGCAGCCTGGAGGATGATATTTCCCTGCGCGAGCTATTGCGCTTGGAAATACCAATGCATGATCTGAGCGACCAAGACCTCTTCGAATTACTAGATCCCGCCGGCTACCTCGGTGCCGCGGATCGTTTCACCGAAACCGTACTCGCCGAATACTCGGCACGGAAGGAACTATGGCAGTCCCACAATTAACCCCCTCCCTGTTGCACACCAACAAAGAACTTCCCACCCTCATCGTTGGCCCGTCGCTGGGCACCGCCGTCCTGCCGCTGTGGGCCCCGGCATTGCCTTACCTCAAGGAAAAGTTCCAGGTCATCGCCTGGGATCTTCCGGGGCATGGCGAAAGCAAGCCATCCACCGAAGCATTCTCCCTGTCTGAGCTGGCCACCGGTGTCACCAAGGTAGTCGAAGCACTGCGTGCCGATGGCATTATCGCCGAAGGCAGCAAGCTGTACTACGCCGGTGTGTCACTCGGCGGCGCCACCGCGCTGCAACTGGCCGTGGACTACCCGGGCTACTTCAACGCGCTGTCTTCCATCTGCTCCGCAGCGAAGATCGGCACCCCCGAGGGCTGGACCGAACGTGCCGAACTGGTGGCCAAAGCCGGAACCCCGACCATGGTCGCCGGGTCCGCCGAACGCTGGTTCGCACCCGGATTCATCGAGAAGGAGCCGGTGATCTCCACCGACCTGCTGCACAGCCTGCAGGACGCGGACCGCTTTGCCTACGCACACGCCTGCGGCGCGCTGGCCGGTTTCGACGTGCGCGAACAGCTGATTGCAACCACCGATCCGATCATCGCCGTCAACGGCGCACAGGACCAGGTCTGCCCTCCAGCGGACGCTCAGTTCATCGCTGAAACTGCTCCAAAGGGATCTATGGCGGTCATCGATTCCGCAGGCCACATGGCCCCGGCCGAAGCACCCGAAGAGACCGCAGCCTTGCTGGCTGAGTTCTTCCTGGCCAATTAATTAAGAGAGCCGCTGATATGCCTGATTCACAACGACTGCCCGGCGATGCCTACGACGCGGGAATGGAGGTTCGCCGCGAAGTACTCGGCAACGAGCACGTGGACCGCTCCACCCAGAATTCAAACGAGTTCACCGACGAATTCCAGGAAATGATCACCCGCTACGCATGGGGCACCATCTGGACGCGTGACGGCTTGCCGCGCACCACGCGCAGCGCCATCACGCTGACCGCCATGATTGCCGGCGGTTACTGGGAAGAGCTTGAAATGCATGTGCATGCCGCCCTGCGCAACGGAATGACTTCCGAGGAAATCAAGGAAGTCTTCCTGCAGTGCGCCATCTACTGTTCGGTCCCGGCAGCGAATGTCGCGTTCAAGATCGGCAAGAAGGTCTTGGATGAGTACGCGAACGAGTAGCCAAGCCTCATTTGCGAAGTTCCCGCAAGGGTGCGGTAGCCGCGGCGGCTATTCGACCACGGTGGAAAGATCCCAGCCGCAGGCCCTGGCAATCTCCTCCACCGCATAGCTCCAATTAATCTGTTCCTGCTCCAACCTCAGCTGCGGGCTGTCGGCATCCGAGCGGAGGCTTGCCAGGAGCGAAGCCTCTGCCGCAGTGAGATGATCCAGCCGCGCCTTGGACGGTTTGCCTTCGGTGCCCCAGAATTCGCGGTGCGCTTCCAGTGTTTCCCGGTCCATCATCACACTGCGAACGTGGCCGTGGTGCGAGCGCAATTGATTCAGAATTGCGAAACCGTGGGTGTCCAGGTCTCCCCAATACACAAGCTCACAGGCATTCACCCATTCGGCTGCGGCCAGTCCATCCAGCCCGTAGCCTGCGCCGAAAACGACCAAGCTCTCCGGCATCAGCGGCATGGCCAGGAAATTGGTCCGGTTTTCGGTCACGAGAACCGTACGCACCGCAAGTGACATCGAGGCAAAGGCTTGGACCGTCATTTCAAGGTCTTCGGCGCCACCCGGTGCGCCCAGTGTTTCGGCCAACCCCCGAACACGCACGGTGTCCGGTTCCAGCTTGAACCCGTGACGCAATTTGAAGGACTTTATTGTGGAACTGCGGGGAGTTACCGTGCCGCTGAGCACCGCCGCCATCTCGTCGATCTCGCGCAGATGCTTTTCTATAAACTTTGTGTGCACTCCGGAAAGTGCAAGTTGTCGCAGGTAAATTCCCGGTTCGCGGTTCTCCACCAGCCATCGGGCCACCTTTGCCGCGGCTAGCGACTCGGAGCCCAACGCCGCGAGCCGGAAGGGACGAGCAAGCACCCAGGGCCGTAGTTGCGGTTCATTCCCCAATAGTGCCGAGGCTAAATGCGTGAATGCCGCAGCTTCCCGCCCCTTGCCCAGGAATGCGATCTCCTGGTGCACGGTATCGAACCAAGCCGCCTGTGGTACATCGTTGGCACCAATGCTTTGGTGTCCGATGCTCTTGGACTCAATGCGGTAGTGGGAAGCTGCCCGGTGAAGTTCGCTCACCCAATTCTTCGCCTCGCCAAATCGCTGCCTCAACTCCCCGGCATTTGGCGATTTCAAAGGCCTGCGGCGCGGATAAACTCCCGTTGGCTCCAGCAGCTCGCACAGCAGCTGTCCGCGCTCCCAGGTTTTCAGTGACGCCGCCCGCAAGCCAGAAACTGTGGTCCACCCGGATTCCTTAGTTGCCACGGCGTTCCTTCTCGGCCCGGTACTCTGCGATAGTCATGTTCCGCAGCTGCGAAGCCTGTCCCGAAGGATTGTCCACGAATCCGACATGCGCCACGAAGGGCTCGATCACGTGAATCTTCTGCAACGGGGTGACGATCAGCAACTGCAACTTCAGCCGTTTGAACAGCTGAAGGCCATAGTGCGCCGAAGCGTCCGAACCTCGGCCGAAGGCCTCGTCTATCACGACAAATCGGAAGTTCCGTTTGGTTTCGGTTCCCCCGCTCTTTCGTCCGCCCAGCCCGAATTGGAAAGCCAGCGCCGCTGCAAGGATGGTGTAGGCCAGTTTCTCTTTCTGACCTCCTGACTTTCCACCCGAATCAGTGAAATGCTCAAATTCTTCGTTGGTCTCGCTCCACCTTTCGGAGGCACTGAAGGTAAACCAGTTGCGAACATCGGTGACCTTCGCGGTCCAGCGCTGATCCAGGCTGGTAAGCCCGTCACGTCCACGGAAACGCTCCACCAGCTTGGACACCTGGGCGAATTTCAGCTCAGAGTATTGCTCGCTTTCCCCCAATGCTCCTTCGGAGCAAGCCCGCAAGTCGACAACGAATTCGCGAATCTCCTGGTCCGAACTCTGGTGATGCTCGAGCTGAATGTGCCGGGCCGGGTCGTACTCGATCTGCGCCAACGATTCATTAATCTGATCGATACGGCCGGTAATGTCTGTCTTCCGAGCATCGAGGAAGGCGTTGAACGCGACAATCTCGTTGATCGTATTCTGGTTCAACGCTTCCTTGAACTTGCTCGCGAAACGTGGCAAGTCATCTTTCTGCAGTCGTTCGAGCAGCGCGATGAACTCGTCCGCAGCCTCCAGCGCCTCGTCGAATTCGGTGCACTCTTCCTTGTACTTGGCCCGAAAAGCACCCATCAAGTTCAGGGTTCTTTCACCGGCCCTGATGACCTGCTTGTTCAGGTTGTCGATGTGTCCGGTGAGCTGTTTATTCACCGAGCTTTCTATTCCCGGGACGTTCTTGTAGCTCAGTTCCGCCTCGCCCAACGCCTCACCCGTAAGCCGCCCGAGCTCGGCCAGTACCTGTTCATCGGTGGTTACCGGACGCAGCTCCAAGGATTTCGCGCATGAGCTGATGGTCCCAGCGATATCCTCGAGCCCTTGCTCGTTCTTACCAATTCGAATGCCAAACTGTTCGGCCTGATCCTGCAGCTTTTTCAGCTCAAGCACCAGTTCGGACTCTTTCTCGGCCAGCAATGCGAGTTGGTCATTGGCCGAAGACAGCTGCCTGTGCTCCGCCACCAATCTGTCGATTTCCCTGGTGGTGAGCTGCCAGCCGATTTCGGCGAAAGTTTTAACCGCCTCCACCGTGCCAACCGCGCGCTGCGCCGCTCCAAGTTTTCCAAGCTCCCGCAACACCACAGCAATTCGCTGTTCGATTCCCTGCCGTTTGGCTACCGCCTCATCCACGAGCCGCCGGATCGTGGTGGTTTTCTCGTGGTTATCCCAGCCGAGCACGAAGTTCCGCCGATCCCGGCGCGCAGGGCGGTCATCTTTTTCGTGTCTCCCTCCACCGGTTTTTAACTGGCCGTTGGGTGTGACGGCTTTGGCATGGCGACGAAATTCATCCAGGGATTCACAGCAGTGGTGGTCGAAACGTGTGTTCAGCTGTGCAGCCAGATATGGGCGGAACTGCGTCCCTACCTTGATTTCAATCTTGGACGCCAACGTTCCGGCACGTTGCTCCACAGCTTGCATTGGTTGCGAATCGACCTTGCGGTAGACCAATCGCCCGCGAAGGTTGTTGCGGTCTACCCAAACGGATACCGCAGCATAATGCTGCTGGGGCACCAGCAATGACAGTGCAAACCCGCGCAGCGCCAACTCGGCGGCGCCTTCCCAGAGCTGTTCGCCGGGACGCACACGCAAGAGTTCACCGATATACGGCAGATTCGTCTCCTCCAGCCCAGTCGCCTCACAAAGTCGCCGGCGGATTTCAAGCTGTTCGCGCGGAAGCAGGTTCGTTCGCGCCTGCAGGGACGCGAGTTCCTCGTGCAGCGACTGTTCTTCGGCTTTGGCTTCCGCAACTAACGCCAGCAACGTTCCGTGGCCGTCATTGAGTACCGCAGCCTCCCGCTCCAATCGCACGGTAACTTCAGGTAAGTCGGCCACGTTCGCATCGAAATCCACTTGGTCTCGGACGGGCTGCAGCACCAGCAGGGCAGCCGAGCTTGCATAGGATTCGGCTTTGGCCTTTTGGGACTCTTGACGACCGGTAGCCGCGTGGATTTCGCTGTCGATGGTTGCCAGCCGGCCACCGCCGTGGACTCTGATGTCCTCGCGAATCACAGCTAGTTGTTCCTGCGCTTTGAAAACCCCGGCTTTCTTGGCAGCAGAATCCCGACGAAGCCTGGTCGCGGCACGTTCCAGCTCCGCTTGGTGTTCCAGGCTTAATTCCAGCTGTCTGGACATGAACCACGGGGTCAGTTCCTCGCGCACCGAGCGGTACGTGGATTCTTTTGCGGATAATTGCCGGTGCCGTTGAGCATGTTCCCGAATCGGAACAAGCATGTCGATCTGGTCTTTGGCCCGGCGCACCGCATCGTGGGCCTTCTTCAGATCATCAAAATGCAGGATCAGGTTCTTCAACCGACCAGCCACGTCATCGTCGTCTAGCATATTTGTGCGCACGAAGCTGGTGATGTTCTCAACCTGCTTCATTGACACCGTGCGGTGGAACAGTTCCATGGCTTGGGAACCAGAAATGCCGAACTGTCGCTTAAACGCCGATTCATAACTGTCGAAGGTGTCAAAGACGGTCACGCCGTCGCCGCGCAACCGTCGTTTGAGTTTCAGCGGGTCACCACCGAAATCGGCGAAGTTCCCGGTGATTGACTGCTCCGACTCGGAAAGGGAATAGAAACGGTTAGGTTGCCCGGCTTCTTGCGTGGCCCATAAGGTGAGCGCCAGGCTAACGGTCTTGTCCATCTCGGCGTTGCCGAAAATGCCCAGTACCACGGTGTAGCTGCCAGGTTTACGCAAAGCTACAGGTTTTGAAGCGTCTCCTCCACCGCGTTCTGACTTATGGAAGCCACGCACGTAGGACATGAGACTGCGTTCTTTTTTCTGGGCCCCGGCGGCCTTATTAAAATCAATCCGATGGGCCGGTAACAGCAGAGTCGTGATCGCGTCTACGACGGTTGATTTGCCCGAGCCGATGTCTCCGGTCAGCAAACTGTTTTCACCGTCCAGAATAAAGCGACGCACCGCCCCATCGAAGGTTCCCCAATTCAGGATCTCCAGCCGGCGCAATCGAAAACCGGGGTCATGTCCTTCGAATTCCAAGGTCTCGGTCTGTTCAACGCGTGGGCCGTTCGCCTTGGGCAAGGGCTCGCTCGACTTGGTTGGCTCTGGTTTCGCCGCGGCAACATCGGGTGTGGAGTTGAAGAGCGAGTCTTGCAAATCCGAGGTGTTTTTCGATGCCATTATTTCTCCTCCAAGGCGGTGCGGTAATCAGCTAGGCGTGCATCGAGTTCCCCGAGCCATTGAGCATCGACGAATGCCTTTATGATCCGCGCAACCTCAAAGCTGTCATCGCTGCCGCGAAGCTTACGCAGGAAGCCCATCTCGGCCACCTTCTTGATGCTGGCGTTCAGTTGATCGAACATCCTGACCTCATTGCTGGTTTCGGGCATGAATACCGAGACCAGCTCAGCGATCTGTTCGCGCGTCATAACCAGACGCGTTTCGGCGGTCTGCTGGTCGAATTCGGCCAGCCTCACCCGCAGCAGCGCGAGCAGCAAGGAGACGTGAAAGGTCAATTGCCTGCGAGCTACCAATCGTGGCAGCTTGGAGTCTTCTGCGGCTTTCGAACGCAAGAATGCGTAGCCTTCGATATCATCATGGAATAGCTCTAGGCCAAGCACCGCCACGTAATCCCGCGCCGAGCTGATGTTCTCCCCTAGCTCTTGCCACAACTTTTCATCTGACTCGCGGTAGATCACGCCTTTAAGCAGATGAGTGACCACCAGGGAGAGCGAATCGGTGGGCAGAGCGGCCGCGGTTGCTGTTGCTGCTGCGTCGGTATCGAATGGCAATGCTTCGGTCATCTCTAGTCAGCCCTCACAAATGTAATGTGCTCCACAGTGGCTTCACGCAGCGCACCGGAATTTGTCGTCCAGCTCAGCGTCTGGGTCCGCGACGCATCAATATTCGCCCATTTGGACTCTGCCGCGATCTGGAAATAAGTGACGATCTCCGCCAACCCTTTTTCTAAAGGATGCAACTGAAGTATCTCTTCCAAACTCACTTGCGAGTCCTGTGACAAGGCCTCCTCGATATTCGATTGAAGTTCGCTGCGATCCACATAAAACTGGTCGAAAAGCGCGCTCGAATCGACTTCGCTATCTTCGGAAATTTCTACCTCATCATTGATTACTACTTGAGTCCCTGGCTTATACAGGGGCCGCTCGAAGGGCAGGACTACCTCAATTTGTTGGGCAGGGATTTCGGCGATGATTCCGCTAGGTGGTTCGTTGCGCAGTACCAACGCATTCGACTCGATGCTTCGGATCAGTTGCATGATGCGTTTGTTCTCCAAAAACACCTTGTCATCTAGCAGCCGGCGCATCTGCTGAGACAGCCGACGCACCGTGCCTTGGGTCTGTTCTACCGCAGGCAACCAGTCGCGTTGAAGATGCAGAATCTCGCCCAATCCTTCGATCCGCTGCAGTGCAGGGATTTGTGTTGCCTGTTCCAGTAGCTCGTTCAATTCAGAACGTTGCGCTGGCGACATCAGGTAGTCCCAAAAACCCTGGAAGGTTCGTCCCTGCAACGATCCGGAGATATCTTCTTGATTCGTGAAGATCGCATCCAGCAACTCGCCTTGGGTGCCTTCCCAGGTGGAAATTCGTTCACGCACTTGGCGGTCTAGGTCACGGAAGTTTTGTTCGACTTCGCGGAAGTCAGAGAGCAGATCCTGGGCTTGAGCACGCAATTGCTGGTAGTGGTCTAGGGCTTCCGGAGCAGACATTACCGGCATATCACCGGCAGCGACCGCTTCGATCTTCACATCGATCGCTAGGCGCTCGGCGCGTAGTTGTGCCAGACGGACCTCAGGGTCGGTTTCTGAACCGCGAACGAGTGTCTTGAGCAGGGAAAATATCCCGGTCAGCCTCGATTGTGTGGCGACGAATTCTCTGCCTTGCAGCGCCTGAACCCAACGCACCGCGTCCTCGGTGGTAGGCGTCAGGTCGAAGATCGGGTCGTCCTGACCGGCAATATAGAATTTTCGAAGCCAAGCTTTCTCCGGAGCGGCCCAGTTATCAAGGTACTCCGTTGCGGCGCGTGGGAAGCTTCCTTCCCCCAGTCCCTCACGAACCGTAAACAGCACGTCGTCAAGAGCATCAATTAGTTCCCGCCGTGGAATGTTGCGGCGATTCGGTTCAATGAAAGCCGCGGCGAAGAACGCGACAACCAGCGGCGCATGGTCAGCGCGCAGCAGCGCCCACCCGGGATGGTTCTCGCGCAATCCTTGGACGGCGTAGTAATCCACGTTTTCGACTCACTTCTTCCAACTCTTCAACGGCCTGAATTGATGTTGCCGTTCTACCCATCATAGAAAGCACGTGAGACAAATAGGCCGGTCTATGCAATTATCGATGGCTCAGGCGCGCGCTTCTATCACTGAACGTTCAAGCCAGCTTCGTTCGAATTCGCTCAGGGCCCTAGAGGACTTGCCATCCGCGGCTAAAGGCACCATCACCGTTGTCGAGTCGAAGACCGGATGACCCTCCTGGTAGCCGATCCCGCGTACGCTGAAGGATTTGGTCCCGATGCGGGTAATCCCCATGCGGATCAGCATTTCCGGCTGGTAGTAGAGCGGGCGCAGGTAGTCGACCTGGATCGAGGCGACGACCGTGCCGAATTCGAAGCGGCCGGTTTTGCCGTCTTCACGAGTCCAGCGAATGCGTGCCTCTTCCATCAGCGTGACGATGCGGGCATTGTTCACATGCCCCAATGCGTCCTGATCCGACCAGCGCAATTGCAGCAGGATCTCGGTAGCAGCGGCCAGGTTTTCGGATTTCGCTTCAGTCATAGCTTCCATTGCACCAGATTTCCGGCCGTTCAGCTGCGCCCGTGACCTGCTCATGAACTCTATTGTCCCGTCGTGCAAACCCAACGGCGCGCCTCGCTGTTTGCATCCAGGCAGCTCCAATTCACGGGTTCCGCATAGAATCTGATTTCATCGGTGAACCAATAGGTCTTATCCGGGTCCCATCCGGCGATCGCGCTGGCGAAATTTTCGTCTACTTCAAGGCATTCTCCGGCAAGGCCCAGATATCCGGCCACGCTCAGATGCACGCCGTCGTAGTGCTGCGCGACCAGCGACCAGTCGGGCATCACCCAGGAGCCGTCGCGGCCGGTGGTTCGATACCAGTCATGGCGTTTGCCCGCGGTGACCTCGATGCCGTATTTGCGGCACAACCGAACCCAATCGGCGGCAAAAGAGATCTCCAGGATCCGCACCGAGGGCGGCACGCTCGCCGCTCGGGTCACCGCTTGTTCCCAGCCGAAACCGTCTTCGACGCAGCTCAAGCCCAACGGCTGTTTGTCGGCGAAAATTCCGCTGGTGGCCACGAGGTTCATGCTGGGCATTGACCACCAATCGCCACCGAGGTTTGCGCTGGCCGGTGTCGGCTTTTCGGCGGCGAAACGTGCCTCGGTCAGGATCAGCAGTTCCTTCCAGCGCTTGAGCTCGTTGGCCACGCTGCGGTCTGCGAGTGTCACCGAAGCGCTGGGATCTAGTTGATCAAATTCCACGTGAAACTGTGAGCGCAGATCAACGGGCGCACACCACCATTGCGCATTGCCGGAGTCCGCAATGTGTCCAGCGATTCGTTGCAGCGGCTCCGCGAGCACCGGCGAGGCCAACAGCGTGTCTTCGCCATCCGGCTCCTGCCAGTATCTGGCAGCATCGACTGAGCGTTCCAGCGCCGCCTTCAGGAGCATGTCGGTCACCGCAACTAGCTCGGTGGCATTCAAGAGTTCGGCAAGCTCTTCCAAACTGAGTTTGATCCCGCGTCCCACCTCGGCTCCCGGCCCGAACATGACCACGGAATCACCGCGGCATGCTTCTACCTGATAAGCGGCATGGAACATTCCCGAACGCAGCGGATGCTCATCAAATGCAGGCAGCGCCTGCTCTTCGCCGGCCAGCGCAAATTCCCACAGCAGACGTCGCCCGCGCCGCCCTGCCGGCAATATATGCGCTAAATCCACTTCTGACTCCTAGTATTCGACGCATGAACACGTTAAATAAGCCCAAGACACCGAGTTAGTTTTAACGAGATCGATTATTCGAGATTACCTCAGCAGGGCTTGCTATTTACCTCCGGCTGGCAACGTTGGCTCTGGCCGGTCAAAGGTCCGGCAGATGGTCACCACCCCGGAGGAACGTTCGTGAAATCATTCGCTCGACCCGGCAAAACCAATCGCATCACCCCCGTACGACTCACCGCAGGCGCTCTGGTCGTCGTTGCAACCTCAGTTGCCCTTACCGCAGCGAATTCCTCCCCTATTCCGGAACCGGCTAATACATCCGGCGCCACCTGGGAATCCAGCGCCTACCGCGGCACCGTCGAAACGATTCCCACCTCCACCCAAGACCAGGCTGTAACCCCGAACACCATCAATGGTGTGGTGTTCGAGGACAGCAACCAAAACTCCAAGCATGACTCCAACGAGCCGGGCAGGCCAGGGGTCGCCGTCTCCAACGGACGCGAGGTGACCACCACGGACGGCCAGGGACGCTACGAATTGCCGTCCTTCGAGAATATGACCATGTTCGTCACCCAACCGCGCGGCTACCAGGTGCCGGTTGATGAAAACAACGTCGCCCAGTTCTCCTACACCCACCTTTCGGAAGGTTCACCGGAGTTGAAATACGGCGGAATCGAGCCCACCGGCCCGCTGCCGCAAGCCGTCAACTTCCCGCTGACCCGCAGCTCCGCCACCCAGTCCCCGGAGCAGAGCTGCCTCATCGGCGCGGACGTGCAGACCTACGACCAGGAAGAAGTTGAATTCGCCCGCAACGGCGTCTTCACCGATCTGGCCGAGCGCACCGATTACACCGGATGCGGGGCGCTGTTCATTGGCGACTTGGTCGGAGATGACCTGTCCTTGTTCGCGCAGACCCGAGAGCTGACCTCCATGCTCAACGGGCCGGCACGCTTCCTTCCGGGCAACCACGACATGGACTTTGACGCCCTGGACGGCGAGCACGAATTCGACAGCTACCGCGCCCAATTCGGTCCGGAGTACTACTCCTATGACGCTGGCAAGACGCACGTGGTCGCGCTGAGCACCATCGCGTACCCCACGAAAGTTCCCGCCAAGAAGAGCGACTACACCTATGATCTGGGCGAGCGGCAGCTTCAATGGCTGCGCGCGGATATAGCCAACGTTCCCAAGAACAAGGCCATCGTGCTGGCCGGGCACAGCCCGCTGCTGGAATTCTTCTACAGCGATTCGCACACCACCAAGCAGGTCAAGGAAATCTACGAGATCCTTGAGGGCCGCGAAGTCGTGTCGCTGGGCGGACATACCCACATGTCCGAGAACCTGCGTGCCGGGGATCTGCTGGACGGATGGCGTGACGAGGTTGGGGCGGAGGGACTGCCCTTCACCCACCTGACGGTCCCGGCGGTCTCCGGGCAGTGGTACGCGGGCCGAGTCACTGACAGCGGATACCCCACGTCCATTCAGCGTGATGGCACCCCTCCGGGTGTACTGACCCTCGATATCAAGAATGACGTCATCACCGAACGCTTCACCGTCACCGGCGGCGACGAGACCAAGCAGATGGCCCTGGGCCTGAACACCCCGGCCTACCGCGAGTGGTACGCACAAAATGTCGACCAGCCACGCGGCACGGTGGACCCACTTGAAAATCCGCTGTCCGTGAGCCAAGCCGAGCTCTCCGCAGAGACCTGGCTGACCACGAACTTCTGGATGGGCAGCACCGGATCGAGCGTGGAGGTCACTCTGGATGGCGAAGAAGCTTCGCTGGCCACCCGCACCCAGCAGATGGCGGGGGAACGACCACTGGTGGGCGCCGAATACTCCGATCCGGTGGCCATCGCCGAACAGTTCGTCCACGGTGGCGGGCTGGCCGAGAAGACCAACCACCTGTGGCGTCTTGAGCTGCCCACGGATTTGACGGTGGGAGCACACACCGCCACGGTCACCGCTACCGATGTCCACGGCCGCTCCTTCACCGAGGAGCTCTCCTTCGAGGTCATCGAGTAATCTGCAGCAGCTGCTGGTGGCGTCCGCATAGTCCAATGCGGACGCCACCTTCTTTGTGTCTTCGCCTGCCCTTCCGGTCCCGCGCGGCCGACTCATTGGCTCAAAGCTGCGGTGCCAAAGCCCGCCCACGCATATGATGAAGGCATGCGCATTGCTATCTTGGACGACTACCAGAACGCGGCTCGCGACTTCGCGGATTTCGACGAGCTCGCGGCCGAGCTGAACGCCGAATTGACCGTCTTCAACGAGCACCTCGGCCACGAGGACAGCGCCGTCTGCGCGGCGCTGGAACCCTTTGATGCCATCGTGGCGATGCGCGAGCGCACACCCTTCAGCGAAGCCCGCTTCCAGCGGCTGCCCAACCTGAAGCTGCTGGTTTCCACCGGCCGGCGCAATGGATCGATCGACCTGGACGCTGCCGCGGCGCACGATGTGCTCGTTACCCATACCGGGTACGTTCCGACCGACGCCGTGGAACACACCTGGGCGCTGATTCTCGCCGCCGCCCGCCGGCTCGACGTGGAACTGTTCTCCACCGACTCGCCGCGCACCGAATCCGCGCCCTGGCAGTCGTCCTTCGGCATCGGGCTGGCCGGGAAAACCCTGGGCGTGTATGGCTTGGGGAATCTCGGCTCGCGGGTGGCCAAGGTCGGACTGGCCTTCGGCATGCGGGTGATCGCCTACAGCCAGAACCTGACCAAGGCCCGGGCCACCGAAGTGGGCGTCGAGCTGGTCTCCGAGGCCGAGCTCTTCGCCACCAGCGACGTGCTCACCGTCCACTTGAAGCTCTCCGCGCGCAGCACCGGGGCCATCTCCGCCAAGCAGCTGTCCTGGATGAAGCCCGAAGCGATCTTGGTGAACACCTCGCGCAGCCGCATCGTGCAAACCCCGGCGCTGATCTCCGCCTTGGAAAACCAGCTGCTGCGGCTGGCGGCCGTGGACGTATTCGATGTGGAACCGCTGCCGGTGCTCGACCAGCTCACCCGCACGCGCGGGCTGATCGCCACCCCGCATATCGGCTACGTGACCGCCGAACAGTTCGAAATGTTCTACCGTGACTCGGTGGAAAACATCCGCGCCTGGGCTAAGGGTTCGCCGATCCGCGTGATGGGCGGCTAGCCACCGACCGCCGGGGCACGAAGTAGAAATGCAGGATCGCTACCACCGCGGCCCAGGCGGCCCCGATGAGCAGCCCCACCACCACATCCGAGACCCAATGATGTCCAAGGTAGATGCGCGAGGCACCCATGGCGAGGATAAACAGTCCGGCCAGGGTCGCGATCAGATAGGCGTAGCGGCGCAGTCCGTAGACGATGGCCAGGTAACTGGCGATGCCGATCAGCGCCATCGCGTTCAGCGTATGCCCGCTGGGAAACGAGAACGATTCGGGCGGCGCAGGTCCGCCGGGGATCCCTTGCGGACGCGGCACCCGAAGATTCGCCTTCAGCAGCACCGTCAGCAGCACCGAGACCAGCGCCGTTAATGCGACCGCCGCCAACGGCCAAACGCTGCGCGTGAACCAGCACAGCAACCCGGTCAGCACCAGCATGATCAGCGTCATTCCCGGGGTGGAACCCCAGAAGTACAGCAGGTCGGCGAGGGATTGCCACGCGGGGACCTGATGCTCCAAGACCCAGCGGTATGCCGGCTCATCCAGGTCTTTGGCCCAGCCGCCCACATGCAGCGAGACCAGCACGCGGCGGGTGAAATAGAACATGGCAACCACGAGACCAAAGATGATCCACAGGATCTGCGTGCCGCGGGGCCGTTGACCTTGACGGAAGTACCAGGAAGATCTCATGACTTCCATCGTAGTGGCCAGCCGGGCGCACCGGCGATGCCGGCTCATGCGGAAGAATAGTCACATGACGATCAAGGTTTTAGCCATTGGCAAGAAGCACGAGTCCTGGGTGGAGGAGGGAATCTCCCGCTACGCAAAACGCCTGAAGAAGCCCTTCGATTTGTCCTGGCAGCTGCTCAACCATTCATCGCGCGAGAACGACGCGGCACGCACCGAGGAATCGGCACGGATCTTGGCGAAGATCTCCGCGGATGACTTCGTGGTGCTCTTGGACGAACGCGGCAAGAACGTGGACTCCCCCACGCTGGCGGACACGCTTCGTGCTCCGATCGATTCCTCGCGCAATGTCGTCATCATCATCGGCGGCGCCTACGGGGTGGACGCCTCGGTCCACCAGCGCGCGAACTTCGCCTGGTCGCTGTCCAAGCTGGTCTTCCCCCACCAACTGGTGCGGCTGATCCTCACCGAACAGCTCTACCGCGCCCAGGACATCCTCGCCGGAGGCAAATACCACCACGTGTAGACCGGTGCTAGCGCACAGGACCTAGAGTTGGAACACCCCAAGCTGGCGCAGTCCCTGGGGCAAAACCGGCAACAGAGATCGATTTCTCGGGACGCAAAGACAGCAACCCGCCGGCCAGTGGCCGGCGGGTTGGCTCCTCTGGCTCGGCTAGCCGACCAGGTTCATGCACCACACGATCCATGGCAGCGCCACCATGTCGATCAGCACGGCGCCGGCCAGCGGGACGATCAGGAACGCCCGCTCGGAGCGGACGCCGAACTTGGAGTTGAAGGCATCCATATTGGCCAGCGCGTTGGGTGCGGCGCCCATGCCGTGGCCGATGAAGCCGGCGACCATGGTGGCCGCGTCGTAGTCCTTGCCGAGCATCCGGAAGACCACCAATACGGCGAACGCCAGAATGAACAGCACCTGCACCACCAGGATGAGAACCAGCGGGCCGGCCAGCGAGGCGAGCTCCCACATCTTCAGGCTCATCATCGCCAGGGTCAGGAAGAAACCGAGGGTGAACTTTGCGATCAGCTCGACCGCTTCGTCGCTGATCTTGAACCAGCCCAGCTTGTCATTGACGTTGCGGAAGATCACCGCAACGATCATCGCCCCCACGTACGCGGGCAGGGTCAGGCCGGTGATCTCCGAAAGCCAGCCGCCGAGCACCGTGCCGGCAACCATGAGCGCGGCAATGACCACCAAGACGGTCAGCAGCCGGTTGTATTGGAGTCCTTCGCCCTCGGCGTTGGCGTCCCCGGTCCGCCGGTCGGTGGCTACCGCAGCCGCGCCGTCCTTGCCTCCGGCCGCATTGGCGCCGGTCACCATGTTCTTGGCTACGGTCCCGGCAACTGCCATCTTGCCCAGCAGCCCGGCCTTCTCGGGGATCTGCACGTTATGCCGAGCCACCAGGAAGTTAGCGGTCATGCCGCCGAGCATGCTGCCGGCCACCAGGCCGAAGGTTGCCGAGGCAATCGCCACCGTGGTCGCACCCTCGAAACCCATGGCCTCGGCGGTCGGGCCGAAGGCCGCGGCGTTGCCGTGCCCGCCCTCGAGGCCTACCGCCCCGGCCATGATGCCGAGCATCGGCTCGATACCGACGGCTTTGGCCATCCCCATCCCGATCACGTTCTGCATGATCGCCAGGGACCAGCAGGCCACCAAGTAGATGAGCAGCAGCTTGCCGCCCCTTTTGATGGTGGCCAGCGAACCGGCCAGGCCGATGGTCGTGAAGAACGCGACCATGGCAGGAGTCTGCAGCGTGGTATCGAGCTGGATCTGCGCGACGTCGGTCTGACGCAGCGCCAGCACCAGCAGCGCGAACAAGAAGCCGCCCACCACGGGGGCCGGGATGCAGAAGCGCTGCAGGAAGCCAATCCTGCGCCGGGCCCATTCGCCACCGGCCAGCAAGATCATCGCCAGGGCCGAAGTCTGCACCAGGTCAAGTTGTATATCCATATAGCTTTTACCCTTTGCTCATGATGAGGTCGTGGACCAGGCGGGCACCGGTGCGGGCGGTGCGCTGGTCGATGTCGAAGTCGGGATTCAATTCGGCGATGTCTGCGTGAAGCAGCTTGCCGCTGGCCGCTGCCGCCAGCACGATGGCACGCACCACCTCCAGGACAATGCCGTAGCCGGCCGGCGCGCTCACCCCCGGCGCCACCGACGCGGGCAAGGCGTCCAGATCGATGGTCAGGTACAGGTGATCCACCGAGCCGGCGAAGCCGGCAACAAATTCCCGCACCGCATCGAGATTGCCCAGGTGGCATTCGGTGTCGAGCAGCACCTGCACGCCGAGGTCCTGCGCACGGTCGAAGAGCAGCTTGGTGTTGGACGCCTCGGAAATGCCCACCGCTGCGTAGCGGAATGGACGGCCCGCGGCCGCCTCGGCCGCGGCGATCTGCGCAAACCCGGTGCCCGAGGTAGCCGCCTGCGCGACGCGCAAATCGAAGTGCGCGTCGATATTCAGGCAGCCCAGGCTCCACGGACCGGCGGCACCCAGCGCTTTGGCGATGCCTGCATAAGAGGCGAAGGTGATCTCGTGTCCGCCGCCCAGCCCCACGGTGAATTGGCCGTCGCGCAACAGGCCGGCTAGCGCATTCGCGAATTCTTCCTGGCCCGCTTCTAGCTCTTGGCCTTCAACCATCACGTCACCGGCGTCGAAGAGGTTGGCCGGCTCCTGAAGAGCGATGGAAGACAACGCCGCGCGCAGCGCCGCGGGGCCGGTCTTGGCCCCGGTGCGGCCCTTGTTGCGGCGCACGCCCTCGTCGCTGGCGAAGCCCAGCAGCGTGGCACCGGCTCCCGCGCCTGGCCGCCACGGCTTGATGGTGTTGTGCCAGCGTGCGTTCTGCACCCCGGGACCGTCATCGCGCCCGGACCAGGGTCCGGCTTCATTCAAGGTCATCTCGTTCCTTCGCTCAGCTTGGCCGCGGGGTCGCGGATACGTTCGGTCAGTTCGGCTTTACGGAGCTGCCTCTTTCACTCGGTTCGGCCCTTGCGCTTGATCAGCAGCAAATTCTCGGCCAGAGAAAATTCTAGGGAACTAATTCGAACCGCCAATTTGCCTGCCTGCTGCCGGGGCTGGAAGCAGGACGCCAGTTAAAGTGCCGAAACATGGGGTCAGAAGGGTGATGGGCACTACAAGGTGGAGCGATTCAGCTCTCATTCCGGGCACTCGATTGTGCCAAGAATCACCGATTTTTGGCCGGAATCGGTGGTCGGCAACGCGAAAAACCGACCAAAGCTCACCCTACCGCATTCTTTAACGTTCAAATATTCGATTGGATTCGACCGCTCGAAGCGGCTCGACGCGAGCCTCACATTCGATGGCCAGAGCCAAAACGAGTTGGCGCAGCAAGCCGCATTTGCGACTGGGGGTCAGGTCAACCGCCGGGCCGGGCAGCAGAGGACGGCAGAGCGAATAGCGCCCCTAGCAGCAGCGCAATTCAGTTCGGCTTTGGATGCCGCAAGGCCTCGCTTAGTCGGTTCGCACCCCTAAGATCGAAGATATGAGTGAGATTCTTTCCCGGTTCTGGCGAGACCCTCGCAGCCTTCCTCTGGGCGCTGGACCGGCTCCAGCGGCACGACAGCTCTTTTCGCGAGCTGTCCAGGGCGGTTTGCCTGAGGACTAATGCTGTACTTACGGCAGTCAAGGCAAAAGCCCGGAGCACCATGAGCATAGGTGTTCCAGGCTTTTGTTCAGTGGTGGGGAAGATATTTTTACCCTAAGAAATCCCGCCAATAGGCACAACGCGATTATTTAGGCTTTCGTTTTGGCCTTGAATCCCAACGATGACTCACCCATGCTTCCTTGATCAACCTTCGAAGAATGATGATGCTATTCGCGAAACTGATCAAAGCGTCAATGACCCGTGCGGTACGTTCAGTGCAGATGGACAGTTTCTTGAACCCACGGTTGTGCCAGGAGTTGGTTCGTTCTACCACCCATCGCGCCCCAGCCTGCAGCGGTTCACCTTTGGTACTGATGATGTAGCCGCACCCCAGCTCATCGAGCAGGTCACGGGTTTTCTGGCTGTCGTAGCCAGCATCCAGATGCACGGTGATCCGCTCTGGAAGAAAGTAGGCGAAGCGTGAAAGACGTTCCAACGTGGGGCGCAACAAAGGTGAATCGTGGCGGTTAGCTGGTGCGATCACGCAGCCCAGAGGGATACCTTTCCCGTCGGTCAGCAGTGAGCGTTTAGTACCTTGTTTACCGCGGTCTACCGGGGATTTCCCGGCGGCTTCGCCACCGCAAGGTGCTTTGACGATGCATCCGTCAACGGTGAGGTCTTCAAGTTCCAGCCCAACGATTCGGTCGTAGGTTTCAAGGCAGATCTGCTCTAGCCCGGGTATTTCATGAAGGCCGGTAGTCATTAACTGACTTAAAAGATGAAAAGGTGACCTGAACTGGGAAAATGGGAGTGTCTAAGCTTCCAAAATACCCGTTCGAAGGATCACCTTTTCAGTGAACCATTCTACCCAAGTTTTCCCTGCCATCCCGACCCAACTCACCGGCCAAACCCTGGTCTCCCATGCAGGGTTGTCGGTGCTGACCAGTTTCCTGAACGCGGTGGACTTCCGCAGGGTCTGCGAAGACAGATTCTCGCAATTCGTACCCGCCACCGCAACGCACCGTCCAGGAAACATCCTCGGCGCACTGGCCCTGTCCTTGGCGGCTGGCGGCGAGCAAGCCACAGACATCGACCAGCTACGAGCCGCACCAGAGCTCTTTGGCTCCGTGGCGTCGGATGCCACGGTCAGCCGGTTCATGGGCCGGATCAAAGATCAGCCAGAAGCTTTCTCCTACGGGTTCGCCACCATGACCCGCAGCCTGCGCACCAAAGTCTGGAATGCTGCCGGGCCGCGGAATCCTGCCCGGCAGGCCACGGCAAAGAACCCTTTAACCATCGACATTGATGCCTCGTTGGTGCACGTTCATTCCGAGAAACAAAATAGTGCTGGCACCTACAAAGGCGGATACGGGTTCTCACCGATGATCGCCATGGCAGACTATGGCAAAGCCAACGGCACCGGCGAAGTCCTCGCCGTGCAGTTGCGCCCAGGCAACCGGGGCGCGAATTCCGCCGCCTCGCATATCGAGGTGCTCAGCCAAGCCCTAGCCCAACTGCCTGAAAATTTCTATGACGAGGACGGGAACCTTCGTGGTGAGAAGATCTTGGTCCGTACCGACAGTGCCGGCTCTTCCCGCGAGTTCTTGCACCATCTGGATTCATTGGGGGTCCAATTCTCCACCTCGTATTCTTTGCCGGTGCTCAAGGAGCGGTTCATCCGGTGGATCGATGAGAAGAAGTACTGGGAACCAGCGCTGGACGCTGATGGTGGTCAACGAGATAACGCGTGGGTGATTGATGCAACGAAGGTCTTGGAGTTGAGGCAATACCCGCCTGGAACTCGGATTTACCTACGTGCTGAGCCGTTGCATCCCGGGGCGAAAGCGAACCTGTTCGATACGGACGGCAACCGGGTGACCGCGTTCTTGACCAACAGCCCACGGTTCAACGTGGCGTTCCTCGATGCCCGGCATCGGGCGCGTGGCAGGTGCGAAAATCGGATCAAAACGTTGAAGAATACGGGGTTGGGCAAGCTGCCGTATTGGTCTTTTGCGGCGAATCAGGCATGGGCGGACCTGGCGATGTTCGCGGTCAATTTGGTGTCTTGGCTGCAGCTGGCGGTGCTGCCTGGTGGTCATGAGGCTTCGGTGTGGGATTTGAAGCGGTGGCGGTACCGGTTGTTCTCGATGGCAGGGAAAATCGTTTCAGGTGGTCGGCAACGCCGGCTGTTGATCCCGGCGAGAGCGCCAGAAGCACAGTTGCTATGCCAGTTGCAGGAGGGTATCGGCAAGCTGTTCCAGCGGTGGCGGCACGGATTGCTGACTGCCTGAACGGGAAGTAGCTGTTCCCCTTGTTTCTTAGGTTTTGAAAGGCTATTTTGGTCCGGGTGCGTGGAGCCTGGCATTCAGCGTCGGTGGTTCAGGCGCCCTTTGGCGCGGACTGAATCAGCAACGGCCACCGGGAATCCATTGGTAGAGGATTTCGGCAGCCGTTGGATAACTGATGAAAGATCTGGGTTAGCGCTCAGGGTTGCGATCCGTCCAGAATCGAAATAACGCATAGCTTTGACATTTACTCCGAAAGCCGGTTCGCCCGCGGCGATCCGCGACTTGTTGATAACCACGAGTGTTGCCGTATCAAATTCTTCCGTGATTCCGGGACCTAGATTATCGCCGAGCTTGCTAGCTTTCGGGGCCTCAATATTTGTCGTAGGGCAATCTTCGAACCGGTTTGAAGTCAGATCGAGCGCCACCGCCTTGGGCTGCCCGACAGCGACTGAAGGTACGGTAGGGCTTTCAGCCGCAAGAGCACTGCTTGGTGCTGCTACTAGAAGAGTTCCTACGAGAACCCCCGAGCAAAGCATCACAACGCGCTTTTAAACATCGACACACATTCTCCAAAATATAAACAAAAGGACGTTGCCTTATCTATTTACTGCTCGTCTTCGTTTCGCGTGGGCCCTTCTTTAGCACGCAGCAGTGAGCGTTCAGATACCACGGTAGAAAACAAGAGCAGTCCCGATGCAAACATGCCGGGGATATATTTGGTGAAGTCTTTTGGTTGCACGTCTGCGAGCAACCATGACGTTACAAAAAAGACAGCTATCGCCAGAACTAGGGAAACTGAAAAGTAGATTACCCGTTTTTTCTTGTTTGCACCCTGCCAGATGGGCAATGTTCCATCATCTGCGTCATCCTTGGTTAGTCCAAAAAATTTCAGCATTTTCCTCCTGCGTTGCCTGTAGCCTAAACCGAGGGGTACCGTGCCCTCGAAGGGAAAGCTCACCGAACAGAAGACCTGCTTACTCCTGACGATTTGCTATATTGAGCATAGTCAATGCCGAAATACTTGTAAATCATACTTAAGTAGGGGTGTCGAAATTTTCAGAACGAACCGGACACCACAGAGATAAGTTGAGCCTAGAGACGGTGCTGAGTTGCTTAGCATCATCGGTAAACGAGAGATAAATGCCTGCCCTACTGATTCAGGACGTGGCGCCACGTCCTGAAGTGGAACCGAAGTTTCTTCGGTCCTGCTTTGTTACTTCTCCCAACAGCGAAGAAACGCAACCTAATTTGTCGAAGCTGAGCATGTGCGTCACGCTATGGGGCAGACAGAGCGAATAGCGCCCCTGGCAGCAGCGCAATTCAGTTCGGCTTTGGATGCCGCAAGGCCTCGCTTGGTCGGTTCGCACCCCTAAGATCGAAGATATGAGTGAGATTCTTTCCCGGTTCGGTGCCGCGACCCGCCAGTGGTTCACTGACGTGTTCACCGAGCCAACCGCGGCCCAGCAAGGCGCCTGGGATTCAATCTCCAGCGGGCACCATACGCTGGTGATCGCTCCCACCGGTTCGGGCAAAACCCTCGCAGCCTTCCTCTGGGCGCTGGACCGGCTCCATCAGGCCGAGATTCCCAAGCCCGCCCTTCCGGGTCTCGAGCCGGAGAAGTCCCAAGGCTCGGGCAGCGGCACCAAGGTGCTCTACATTTCCCCGCTGAAGGCGCTGGGCGTGGACGTCGAACGAAACCTGCGCTCCCCACTAGCCGGAATCCGCGCCACGGCCCATCAGCTTGGGATCTCCCAGCCCTCGGTTTCGGTGGGCGTGCGCTCGGGAGACACTCCCCCCAATGTGCGCCGTCAGCTACTGAAGAACCCGCCGGATATCCTGATCACCACGCCCGAATCCCTGTACCTCATGTTGACCAGCCAGGCGAGGCAAACCCTGGCCACGGTGCACACCATCATCATCGATGAGGTCCACGCCATCGCCAGTTCCAAACGCGGCACCCATCTGGCGTTGTCCCTTGAACGCCTCGATGCCCTGCTGCCCACCCCAGCCCAACGCATTGGGTTGTCGGCCACCGTGGAACCTGCCGAAGAGGTAGCCCGCTTCCTGGCCGGTTCGGCCCCGGCAAATATTGTGCGTCCCATTTCCACCAAAAAATGGGAACTGGCGGTGCGGGTCCCGGTAGAGGATATGACCGATCTACCCTCGGCGGCGGGCGCCCACGATTTGGGCCCCGGTTCTTCGCCAACGGCCGGCGCAAGCATCTGGCCGCATGTGGAAAACCAGCTGGTGGACCTGGTCTTGGCAAACCACTCGACGATCATCTTCGCCAACTCGCGTCGGCTGGCCGAAAGGCTCACCGGGCGGCTGAACGAAATCTACGCCGAACGCGAAGGCTTCGCCGCCGAGAATACCGCAAGCTCCAGCCCGGCGGCGATGATGGCCCAAGCCGGATCCAGCGCGCCCAGCGACCCGCAGGCACCGCTTTTGGCCCGGGCGCACCATGGTTCGGTCTCCAAGGATTCCCGCGCCCAAATCGAAGAAGATTTGAAGCTCGGCCGCCTGCGCGCGGTCGTCGCCACCAGCTCCTTGGAACTCGGTATCGATATGGGACTCGTTGACCTGGTCATCCAGGTGGAGTCCCCCAATTCGGTGTCTTCCGGGCTGCAGCGGGTAGGCCGCGCAGGGCACCAGGTCGGTTCGGTGTCCAAAGGCATTTTCTTCCCGAAGCACCGCGCGGACCTGCTCTCCACCGCCTTGGTGGTCACGCGGATGCGAGCGGGCGCCATCGAGAAAATGGTCATCCCCGCCAACCCGCTGGATGTGCTCGCCCAGCAAACCCTGGCAGCGGTGGCGATGGACGAGCTGAGCGTCGAGGCCTGGTTCGATACCGTCCGCCGGGCGGCTCCCTACCAGAAGCTTCCGCGCAGCGTATACCTGGCGACCTTGGATATGCTCTCGGGCAAGTACCCCTCCGATGAGTTCGCCACGCTCAAGCCCAAGCTCATCTGGGACCGCGACGCCGGTACCCTCACCGCCCGCCCCGGTGCGCAACGGCTTGCGGTAATTTCGGGCGGAACCATCCCGGACCGGGGCCTATTCGGGGTATTTCTCGCAGGGTCCGAGGATGACAAGGCGCCCAAACGCGTGGGCGAGCTCGACGAGGAAATGGTCTACGAGTCCCGCGTCGGGGATGTCTTTGCGCTCGGCGCCACCAGCTGGCGCATCGAGAACATCACCCATGACCGGGTGCTGGTGACCCCCGCCTTCGGGCAGCCGGGCAAATTGCCTTTCTGGCACGGAGACGGGCTGGGACGCCCCGTTGAGCTCGGCGCCGAATTGGGAAAATTCACTACCGGGCTGCTTGCCGAGGAAGGCGGCAGCGCCGCGGCCCGGCTAGAGTCCGGCGGACTGGATCCCTACGCCGCGCAGAACCTGCTGAACTACCTGGGCGAGCAGCGCCGTGCCACCGGCCAGGTACCGAACCACCAGAACTTCGTTATCGAAAGATTCCACGACGAGCTCGGCGACTGGCGGGTGATCCTGCATTCTCCCTTCGGGCTTTCGGTCCATGCCCCGTGGGCCTTGGCCATCGGCGCCCGGGTGCGCGAACGCTGGGGGTTGGATGCCTCCGCGATGGCCGCGGACGACGGGATCGTGCTGCGCATCCCCGCGATGGACGACGAACCTCCAGGAGCCGAGCTCTTTGCCTTCGAAGCGGATGAAATCGTCGACGTGGTCACCTCGCAGGTAGCCAACTCGGCGCTGTTCGCCGCCCGGTTCCGCGAGTGCGCCGCCCGTGCGCTGCTGCTGCCGCGGATCAACCCGACCAAGCGCACCCCGCTGTGGCAGCAGCGCCAGCGGGCGAGCCAGCTGCTGGATGTCGCACGCAACTACCCGGACTTCCCGATTATCCTGGAGACCGTGCGCGAGTGCCTGAATGATGTTTATGACCTGCCGGCGCTGAGCGAAATCCTCTCCCAGGTCTCCTCGCGGGCCATCCGCCTGGTTGAAGTGCAGACTCAGCTTCCTTCCCCGTTCGCGCAATCCTTGCTCTTTGGCTATGTGGCTCAATTCCTCTATGAGTCGGATGCTCCGTTGGCCGAGCGCCGGGCCGCGGCGCTGAGCCTGGACCCGGTGCTGCTTGGCGAATTGCTTGGCCGCAACGATGTGCGCGAGGTCCTCGACGCCCAAGTGATCGCGCAGCTCGGTGAGCAACTTCAGCATCTGGCGGCGAACCGCCGGTTCGCCGGCTTGGAGGGCGCCGCGGATCTGCTGCGTTTGCTCGGCCCGCTCACCGCGCCGGAACTTGCCCGGCGCCTGCGTCACCCGGAGCACGAAGCTGAACAACTCGACGAGCCGGCCGCGCGAGCGCACGCCGAGGCGCTGGTCGCGACCCGCCGCGCCTTCACCCTGCGCTTGGGTGGCGAGCTGAGCTATGCGGCAATCGAAGACGCCGCAAAGCTTCGCGACGCCTTGGGCACGCCCTTGCCCACCGGGATCCCGGCAGTGTTTCTGGAACCCGCAGCGCATCCGGTCGAAGACCTCGTCTCGCGCTACGCACGCACGCACACGCCATTCACCGCCACCGAGCTGGCGGCCACATTGGGCCTGGGAGTTGCCCTGCTGCGTCCGGTGCTGGACCGGCTGGTTGCCGCCGGACGGTTGTCGCTCGGCGCCTTCCGACCGCTGGAACTGGTCCCGGAAGGCATTTCCGGAGACGAGTTCAGCGACGTGTCGGTCCTGCGCACCATCCGCACCCGGTCCCTGGCGGCCTTGCGCGCCGAGGTGGAACCCCTCGACCAAGCCACCTACGCGCGGTTCCTGCCGGCCTGGCAACAGGTCGGTTCCCAGCTGTCGGGCAGCGACGGGCTCTACGAGGTGATCGGCCAGCTGGCCGGTTCCGAGCTGCCCGCCTCCGCCCTCGAATCCTTCATTCTCCCGGCCCGGCTGCGCGCTTACCAGAGCGCCTGGCTCGACGAACTGACCAGTTCCGGCGACGTGCTGATCTGCGGTGCAGGCGCCGCCGGCGGCAAGGATGGTTGGCTCTCCTTGCACACCACCGAGCATGCCGGACTGACCCTCTCCGGCGGAGACGCCAGCGCCCTGACCGCACTGGATCTCAAGGTACTCAATTCATTCCAAAGCACCGGCGCCTACTTCACCGAGGAGCTCGCCGCGCGCATCGGGTCGGAGGACGAGGCTCGGCCGACGACCCAGGAAGTCACCGACTCCTGCTGGAACCTGTTCTGGGCGGGGCTTATTTCGCCTGACACCCTCGCCCCGGTGCGCGGCTACCTTGCCGGCGGCAGCACCGCGCACAAGATCGCCAAACCGGCTCCGCGTGCCCGCGCCGCCCGGTTGAACAGGCTTTCCGGCCTGAACCGCTTGGCCCGCGAACAAGCCGGGCAGTCTGCCCGTTCCATTCGCGGCGGGGCCAGATGGTCCCTGCTTCCTGTCCCGGTCAGCGACCCGACTATCACCGCGCATGCTACCGCCGAGGTATTGCTCGAACGCTACGGGGTGCTCACCCGTGGCTCGGTCGCCGCCGAATCCGTCCCCGGAGGTTTCGGCCAGCTCTACCGGGTCCTGACCAAGTTGGAGGAAGCCGGCCACGCCCGTCGCGGCTACTTTGTTGAAAAGCTCGGCGCCGCCCAGTTCTCCACATCCAACACCATCGACCGGTTGCGCGGCTTCTCCTTGCCCGAGGACCCACGCCGCAAACCAGCCGCAACCGTGCTGGCCTCGACCGATCCTGCCAATCCCTACGGCGCGGCGCTGCCTTGGCCGGTCGGCGACACCGGGCACCGCCCGGGGCGCAAGGCAGGAGCCGTGGTCGGCCTGCTCGACGGATCGCTGAGCCTCTATCTTGAACGCGGTGGCCGCACGGTCCTGACCTTCGGGGAGCACACAGAAGAGGCCTGGCAGCTCCTCGCCACCGAATTGGTGGCGGTCTTGCGGGCCGCGAAGATCGACAAGATCGCCATCGCAACGGTTAATGGCCAGGCCGTCAGTTCCCACCCGTTGGCGGCACCGCTGCTCACGGCGGGATTCTATTCAACTCCGCAGGGCATCCGGTTCCGCCGGTAGTCGACAAAACGAAGGAGTCCCATGCCCGAAGGCGATTCGGTATACCGTGCCACCGCACGGCTGCACCAGGCATTGGCCGGCCAGCGGCTGATCCGCAGCGACTTCCGGGTGCCGCAGCTGGCCACCACCGATCTGGCGGGTTACACCGTTCACGAGGTTCGGCCGCGCGGCAAGCACCTGCTGATGCGCTTGAGCCCACCCGAAGGCAGCGGGCAGGCGCCGTTGACCTTGCATTCACATTTGCTGATGGATGGCCGGTGGGATCTCTACGCGCCGGCGGAACGCTGGAAGCGTCCGGCGCATACCGCCCGTGTAGCGCTGCATACCGCTCCCTGGACGGCCGTCGGGTTTGATATCGCCCAGCTCCAGCTGGTGCCCACCGCCGAGGAGCAGGGGCTGGTCGGCCACCTCGGACCGGACCTGCTTGGGGACAACTGGGATCCCGAGCTTGCCGCCCTGAACCTGCTCGCCGAGCCCGAGCGGGTCATCGGAGAGGCGCTGCTGGACCAACGCCTGCTGGCCGGAATCGGCAATATCTACCGTTGCGAGGTGCTGTTCCTCACCAGAGTTCATCCGCTGACCCCCGTGGGCGAGGTCGAGAACCTGCCCGCGGTCATCTCGATGTCCCACCGTCTCCTGCAGCTCAATAAGGACCGCGGCCGCCGTGTCACCACCGGGGATCCCCGCACCAGAGAACCGTTATGGGTCTACGGCCGCGCCGCGAGGCCTTGTCTGCGCTGCGGGACGAGCGTGGCGGTATTCAAGCTTGCCGGGCAGAAAACCGGGATGGAACGAGACTGCTATTACTGCCCGAATTGCCAGGCAATGAAAGAATAGGTCCCATGGCAATGCTCTCCCCACTCCCGGTTCGTAATGGCGTCAACGCAACACGTTTGCGTGTGCCGAAGAACGGACCGTGGGAAACCGTGGCCGACTACTTGCTCGAACGCTTCGGCCATGTGGATCCGCAAGGGCTCATGCGCCGCTTCGAAGAGCAGGAAATCGTGGGCCTAGGCGGGGTGCCGCTTAGCGCCAGTACCACCCTGGGCGAGCACGAATTCATTTGGTACTACCGCTCCTTGCCGGTTGAGACACCGATCCCCTTCGAAGCAAAAATCCTGCATCAGGACGAGCACCTGATCGCCGTGGACAAACCGCACTTCTTGCCCTCCACACCGGGCGGCCGTTTCATTCAAGAATCCGCGCTGGTGCGCCTTCGCAACCAGACCGGAAACCCCGAGCTAGTTCCCATGCACCGCTTGGACCGCGCCACCGCAGGTGTCATCCTCTTCGCAGCGAACCCGCGGACCCGCGGCGCATATCAGATGCTTTTCGAGAATCGAAAGATCTCCAAGAAATACCAGGCGGTCGTCGCCCTGCAGCCGGGCGACGGCTTGGAAACCGGGCGAGTGCTCGAAGCCAATGGGGAACACCCCAATGTACGGAGCACCGAAGAATTACATGGCTTGCTGCAGCGCATGCCGCTGGTCTTCGAAAACCGGATGGCCAAGGTCAAAGGCCAGTTGCGTGCCACCGTCGAAGACGGGATTCCCAATGCCCAGACGCGGATCTCGCTCGGTTCCCTCGGCACCAGCAAGGGTCACCATGCCGGCCTGCCGGTCGCGCTGATGGAGCTGGACCCGCTCTCGGGTAAAACCCACCAGCTTCGGGTTCACCTTGCCTCGCTGGGGCTGGGCATCATCAACGACGCCTTCTACCCGCGGTTGTGGGATTTGGCACCAGATGATTATTCGCGCCCCCTGCAGCTGCTGGCGCACACGATTTCATTCACCGACCCGCTAAGCGGGCAGCCGCGCAGTTTCAGCTCGCGGCAACGCTTAATCGAGGCGCCTTAGCCTGCGGCTCTTCTAAAATCCGTTGGACTATCCTAGGCTGTTGCACACACCTGGCGGTTATTGATACCGCAGTCGAAGAAGTGCCTACCCAAGGACGGTACCCCGATGGCAGAGCCGCAGCCCACCGAGAATTTGCGTTCGCTAGTGGACTCGGCCCAGGAGGCGATCGCCGAGGCCTCGCAGAAGCAGAGCCTGCAATTGCCCTACGCCGCCCCGGATCGCCGCCCCAATCCTGCGGTGGAAAACTTCGACAAGGTCCGTGCAGCGCTCTTTGCCCTGGCCGGGGTCCTGCTGCTGGTCACCTCGCTGAACACCGCTTTGGATACCAGTTCCAGCACCCAGGGCGGCTTGCTCGATACCTCGCCGGTGCTCGCCTTCGTGTGGCCGGCCATAGCGATCACCATGATCGCCAGTGCAGGATACTCGGTACTGCCGCACCAGCTATCTTCACGCAGGCAGCGGGCCATCACCGTCTATGGGTTATCCGCCGTGGCGCTCATGGCCTGCGCGCTGACCTTCACCGCCGGGTTCCTCCTCTGGCCTGGCGCCCTGCTGGCCACCCTGGCTACCGGTTTCGGGCTGTACGGCATGTTCCAAATGAACAGGCACACCGCCCGCAATCACCTAGAACGTATCGCAACCGATTTGCCGGTCAGTTTTTTCACCGGCTTTTCGCTGACCTTCACCCTGCAGCTGTGGTTTTCCGCGGCCGGCTGGAACCGGCCGGAGCACTTGCTGGCGATCAGCATCGTCACCGTTCTAGCTACCCTCCTGGCCGCCGGATTCGCGCAGACCGAGCGCGGCCGCCACGCCTTGGCCACCGGTTACGGATTTGGCATGTTCGCCGCCGCCTATCAGGCCTGGCGGCAGGAGAGCGCGCCGCTGTGGTTCGCAGCATTGCTGGTTTTCATGGCAATAATCGTGTTCATCTGCGCCGAAAGCCGGCGGTTCCAGATCAGCCACGCCGAGCATCGCAACCAGCGGGGGTTGCGCGCCGAGGACTAGCGTGGAGCCATGCGGATGGCGCCGTCCAGTCGGATGGTTTCTCCGTTGAGCATTGGGTTAGAAACAATGTGCGCCACGAGGTCCGCATACTCTTCCGGCCGTCCCAGCCGTGAAGGGTGCGGTACCTGCGCGCCCAAGGAATCCTGGGCCGCTTGCGGCAGCGAGTCCATCATGGGTGTGTGGAAAATTCCCGGAGCGATGGTCATCACGCGGATCTGGTGCGCCGCAAGCTCGCGGGCCAACGGCAAGGTCATGGCGGCCACGGCTCCCTTGGATGCCGCATAGGCGGGCTGGCCGATCTGACCGTCAAAGGCTGCCACCGATGCGGTATTGATGATCACTCCCCGCTCGCTGGTGCCCTGCGCATCGAGCACGGCTTCGCTGTGCGCCATTGCTTCGGCGGCGAGACGCACCACGTTGAAGGTGCCGGTGACATTGATTTCGAGAACCTTGGCGAACTTCTCCAGCGGGAGCACTCCCTCGCGGCCGAGCACCTTGCCCGGAGTCGCCACGCCGGCACAGTTCACCACGACGCGCAGATGCCCCAACTCGGCAGCGCGTTGCACCGCAAGCGCCACATCTTCGGCCCGGGTGACATCCGCGGGGACGTAACGGACATTTGCAGAAATCTGGGCCGCAATTTCGTCTCCGTCTTCACGGGGAAGATCAAGCACCACCACG
The DNA here is from genome assembly GCF_002975455.1 of Arthrobacter sp. MYb224. Taxonomy (NCBI): domain Bacteria; kingdom Bacillati; phylum Actinomycetota; class Actinomycetes; order Micrococcales; family Micrococcaceae; genus Arthrobacter; species Arthrobacter sp. MYb224. Next base: position 134,723 of record NZ_PCPU01000004.1, read on the forward strand.
TGGGTGGCGCTCTGCGCGAGTTTGCTTGCCGTTGCTCGGCCCAGACCGGATAGCCCTCCGGTGACTAGCGCGACAGTATCCTGCAGTTCCATCGAATCCCCTTTTTTTGCGTTGTTGACTTGGGATTTAGCCTAACGGCCACGGGAAGATTTGAGAAGAGTTCGCATTTGGGAACGGCAAAACCCCCACAGATTTTTATCTGCGAGGGTTTTGCACGGTGCCGGATTAGTGCATGGCAGAAGTACTCTCGGATTCTGCCTCCACGAGTTCTTTTTTGCCACCCATCAGGAAACCGATGATGAGGATGCCCACGGAGCAGGCGGCTCCCACGAGGAAGCCCGGGGCGAAGCCCTCGACGGCTGCGACTAATTCGTCGGTTCCCTCGGCAAGCTTCGAAGCGGTCGTGGCGGCAACTACGCCAACCACCAGAGCGGTGCCCAGTGCGCCGCCGAGCTGCTGCAAGGTGGAGAGCAGGGCAGAACCGTGCGAGTGCAAGTGATGCGGCAAGGGGTTCAACGCGGTGGTGAACGCAGGGGTGAAGATCAATGCCAGGCCCAGGCTCATCGCCAGATGCAACAGGACCAAAAGCCAGATCGGCGTCGTTGAATCCAGAATCATTGCATAGGCGAGCATCACCGCGGTGAGCACCAAGGCACCGGGAACGACCAATGGCCGCGGGCCTACCTTGTCATACAGTCGCCCGACGAATGGGGCCAAGATACCCATAAGCAGGCCGCCGGGCAGCATGATCAGGCCCGTAGTCAGTGTCTCCATGCCGAGCACATTGGTGAAGAACATCGGCAGCAAGATGATCACGCCGAACAGCGCCACCATCGCGAACATCATCAGCACCAGCGACAGGGTGAAGTCGCGGTAGGTCAGCGGTCGCAGATCCAGCAGCGCCTTGTCTTCACGTTGCAGACGGCTCTGCAAGACGGTGAACGCCACCAAGCAGAGCAACGCGACGAAGAGGATCCCGAGGTTCAGCGGCGACGCACCGGCTGCCGAGAGGCGGCTGAGGCCGTAGACCAAACCGCCGAAGCCGGGCACCGCCAGCAGGATCGAGACGAAGGACAGCGGGGTCTTGGCCTGACCCGCCTCGTTGCCTAGGCGTGGAGTGCCGATGACTAGGGCCAGGATCGCAATCGGAATGATCACGATGAACATGAAGCGCCACGAGAGGTACTGCAGAATCAATCCCGAGAGCGTCGGGCCGATGGCAGGAGCCACCGAGATCACGATAGATACGTTGCCCATGAGCACGCCGCGACGCGATGGAGGGACCAGATCGAGAATCGTGGTCATCAGCAATGGCATCATCACCGCGGTGCCGCAGGCTTGAATGACGCGGGCCACCAGCAGCACTCCAAAGCCGGGGGCCACCGCCGCCAGCGTGGTGCCGAGGGCAAACATGCCCATGGCCAGCAGAAAGACGTTGCGGGTGCTCATCTTCTGCAGGAGGAAACCCGTCATTGGAATGACGACGGCCATGGTGAGCATAAAGATCGTAGCCAGCCATTGAATAGCATCGGCGGTGACGTTGAATTCGACCATGAGTACGGGCAACGCCACGTTCATGATGGTCTCATTGAGGATTACCACGAAGCTGGATACGATCAGCACCGTAATCGTGGTGAAGTTCTTTTTGCTCAAGCGCTCTGGGGCGTTCGTCAAGGCTGGACACTGCTTCCGAGAGAAGTTCGAGGAGAAAAATACCGCCAAAATAAGGTGAAACGGTTCAACTAATCCTACAGTTCGGCCTTTTAATGCACCAGAGCGGAAAGTCCGGATCGGCAGTGAATTGCGCAACACAGCGGGAAGTTCACCACGGTCGAGCAAATATGTATGAAGATGGTTCTATGAACGTGCGTACGCCCGACCCTTATCCAGGCTGGCTCAACGAGGAGGACCTCTACGAAGCCCGCCAACGCCTCCCCATGCTCTACGTCGAGGCCATCCCGGTGCGCCTCGATCCGCTTGGCTACGTCAACGAGGTGGGCTTGCTGCTCACCGGCGACGAGACCGGGCACATGCTGCGCACCTTTGTCTCCGGCCGAGTCATGTACCGCGAGACCATTCGTGCCGCCCTGATCCGCCACATTGAAAAGGATCTGGGCACCATGGTGCTCCCCCAGCTCCCGGCGTCTCCGGTCCCCTTCACCGTCGCCGAATACTTCCCATCTCCCAGCGAGACCGGGCTGACCGACGATCGCCAGCATGCCGTGGCCATGTGCTATATCGTTCCAGTGCGTGGTGAATCGACCCCGCGTCAAGACGCGCTCGAACTGACCTGGCTATCGCCAGCGGAAGCACTGAGCGAAGACATTCAGGGTGCGTTTGCCGGGGGCCGCGGGAATATTCTCCGTCAGGCATTAGCTCATGTCGGAATCAATATTTAGCCAGGTTGCTATCCGTTTGACTCGGTGATTCCCAGTCGCCGCCGGATTTGGTTTCCAAACCAGCTGCCGAGCACGACACCCAGGATGCCCACCGCGGAACCAATGATCGTTTCGACCACACGGTCGTACATCACCGCGGTGGACAGCCCGGTGATCAGGGTGGTGCCCACCAGGGCCAACGGAGTGATGAAAACCTGCGCGAGGAAATAATTGCGCATCACCAGCATCTCGGCCAAGAACTGGAACAGCCCGATGAAGGCAACTAGTATCCACATGGCCGGGTTGATTAGGATCAACACCGCGATGAGCAGCATGCCGGCCAAGGTGCCAAGTACACGGTGCACGCCACGGCGCACGCGCAACGCGGTGGTGTGTCCGGCGAGCGGAACCACGGCCGCCACCATGGCCCAATAGTTGTGCCCCGCTTCGACCTGGCTGCCAACGATATTCGCCAGGGCACCGGCCACACCAGCGGTCAGCACATAGAACAGGCCTTCCCACCAGATAGCCTTGCGCACGTTATCGGACAACGGCGGCACCGGGGTGCGTTTCCACAGGCTTGACCACTGGCCGAGGGCGCCGCTGGCCCCGATGAACAGCGCCAGCAGGATCGTCGCCGCCGCGGCGAACATCGCTTCGCCAAAGGGTGCGGGCTTGGCGATCGAGGCAATCGCCGCGAAGGCGAAGATATGGAACAGCGAACCGCCCGGACGCAACCGCAGATACCCGGTGACTACCGAGCAGACGCCGGCGACAAGGGTTGTCGCCCCCACCACCTGCCAGGCCTTGAGTTCCGGATTGTCATGGTCGATCCAGAAGGTCGAAGCCAGCAGCGCCAACCCGATCACCACGAAGAACAACAGCCCGGACCGGGTCTGCATGCGCAATCGGTTCCAGTAGCCATCCACGCGCCCGTAGACGCCGGTAAAGGCGCCGAAGACCACGAACACCATCAGGTCCAACCGGTCGATCAGGAGCAAGAAGATCAGCGGCGCGAAGACGCCAACGGCAGTACGTAGTCCGATCCAGTGGTCTTTCCGAGCAGGTCCGAGGGTTATCAACGATCGCGCGGATTCCTTGAGATTCTGGAGATTCACTGGATCCTTTCGTCGCATTCGCCACAGTGCAGTTACTTGCATTATTCGCCTTTAACCAAGTCGACCGCTAGGTTTTGGCTCACTTTCGGGTTGTCGTTTTCCTCACCCGGCTACACATACGGCACACTTGGTACGTGTCCGAGAAGAACTTTAACCCCAGCAACCCGCATTCCCGCCAAGCCGAATTCGGTTTCGAGGTAGGCACGCGCCTCACTTCCCCCGAAGGCTCGGAGATGTTGGGCCGCACCGGCGTCATCAACACCCCGCACGGGCAAATCAAAACTCCTGCTTTTATCGCGGTGGGCACCAAAGCCACCGTCAAGGCACTCACCCCGGTTCAGGTAGCGGAGCTTGGCGCCCAAGCGGTACTAGCCAACGCCTACCACCTCTACCTGCAGCCAGGTGCCGACATCCTCGATGAGGCTGGCGGCCTCGGCAAGTTCATGAGCTGGCAAGGCCCGACCTTCACCGACTCCGGTGGCTTCCAGGTCATGAGCCTCGGCTCGGGCTTCAAGAAGGTCATCGACATGAAGTCGGTGGATCAGTCCGGTCCGGACGACGCGGTAGCCCCAGGCAAGGAACGCCTGGCAAATGTCGACGACGACGGCGTCTGGTTCAAATCCCATCTCGACGGCAGCAAGCACCGCTTCTCGCCGGAAATTTCGATGAATGTGCAGCACCAGATCGGTGCAGACATCATGTTCGCCTTCGACGAGCTGACCACCTTGCAGAACTCGCGCGGCTACCAGGTTGAGTCCTTGGAACGCACCCGCTTGTGGGCCCAGCGCTGCATCGCCGAGCACTTCGCACTGACCGATTCACGTGCGGGCAAGGATTACCAGGCCTTGTTCGGCGTCATTCAGGGCGCCCAGTATGAAGACCTTCGGCGCAAGGCCTGCCAGAACCTTGGCGCGATGGCCTTCGACGGTTTCGGCATCGGCGGCGCCTTGGAAAAAGAGAACCTTGGCACCATCGTCGGCTGGTGCTCCGAGGAACTGCCCGAAAACAAGCCACGGCACCTGCTGGGGATTTCCGAGCCGGACGATATCTTCACCGCCATCGAGAACGGCGCCGATACCTTCGACTGCGTCTCCCCCACCCGGGTGGCCCGCAATTCCGCGTTCTACACCCCGCACGGACGCTTCAACCTCTCGGGGGCCCGCTACAAGCGCGATTTCACCCCGCTGGTCGATGGCTGCTCGTGCTATACCTGCCAGAACTTCACCCGTGCCTACATCCACCACCTGCACAAGTCGAAGGAGCTGCTCAGCCACACGCTCATTTCGATCCACAACGAGCACTTCACCGTATCTCTGGTGGACTCGGTCCGTGAAGCCATCGAGGATGGCAGCTTCTTTGCGCTGAAGGAAAAGGTCCTGGGCGAGTACTACAAAGGCGAACCCGACCCGCAGGGCCTGCGCGGCTAACGGCGCGGAGCATTAAAAACGGCGGCGGGTTGCCCACCACGGTTCAGGCCGAGCACGGGTAGCCCGCCATCGCGCTGTCCTCGGCGGCTAGCTGATCGTTGCGGTTTGCTGTTCGCCGGCGCGGCGCAGGGCAAGATAGCCGGGGTATGCGCATAGCGTGCTCAGCGCCCACACTCCCCACGGCACCGGCGACCCCGGCGCCAGAAGCAAGAAGAATATCGGCAGCCCCGAGGCCAACGCCTGCAGGAAATGACCAAATTCCTTGAGCGCCAACGCACCGGTGTGCAGCTCGTTGGCTGATCCGAGGATCAAGGATTCCCAGTCGCGTTCCCCGCGCGTGGCCCGGCCCCACATCGCTGCCGTGATGCCACAGGCAGCCACCAACAGCCCGGCGCACCAAGGCCAAAGATTCGCGCTCGGGATCATTCCCAGCGCGGCCGGCAACGCCGAACAGATGAGCAGCCCACCGAACGCCAAACCCAAGGTGAACCCCAGGGCGGGGCGTACCAGCCGGCTCCGCGGCAATCCCAGCAGCTGGGCTAGACCCGGTTGGCTGGCCAGTGGCCGGTTCATTTGGGAGAGGTTCTCCGTCAGCAGGCATAGTGCAAGCACCAGGAATCCGGTCAGCGCAAGCGGGTTGGCGATGCCGCGGACTCCCAGCGTCAAGGCCAGGGCCGTGAGGACCAGTCTCAGCGGTCCATTCCAATGCCTGCCTCGCAGGTAGCGCAGCACCAAGATCTGAAGCACCACCGGCAACCTGCGCAGCGTACCGTGGGCCAATCTGGTCCGTGCGTTGCGCCCCGCGTTCGGCACCGGCAGGACTCCTCCCAGGTCCATCTGGATCATCGATCCGACCAGCTGGTTCTGTACCTGCCCGGCCTGCCGCATGGAATTCGCGTCCAAGCGCTCGATCCGGCTGAACGCCAACCATGTGGCGGCCGCTGCGAGCACTAGCAACCCGGAGCAGGCAACGGCCCAGAGGCTCGGTTCAAAGACCAGCTCTCCGAGCCGCCCGTAGGCTCCCTGAAGCCAGCGGTTCCCGAACAGCAGCAGGCTCCAGGAAATACTCAGTCCCAGCAAGAGCAGTGACCAGAGCGTCTGGCACACCCGGAGCGCGGCTCTTTGCCGGGCGCCGATTTGCGCGAGCGCGGCCAAGGCACCCAAGAGCGCCCCGGATGCTGCGGCGGCAGCAATTCCCAGCAGCAGCACTTCTGCGGTGAATCCTCCGGACAGCGCAAAGAGGCACACAAACCACAGGACTCCGACGAAGATATTCGCCAGTGCACCAAGCGCGATGGCGCTGCCGAGAGCACGCTGCCTGACGGCGCTGAGCTTGATGGGCAGCGGCAGCCACCAGCTGGCCTTGTCCGGGGAAAGCCCGCATGGGCCGAGGTAGAGCAGCCCACGAAATACACAGAGCAATAGTGCCGGAATCAGTACGATCGCCAGATCCTGCAGGTTCCAGACCGCGCTTGGCAGATCCAGCGCCGCTATGCCACCGCCCTGCAGGGCAAAGATCACCCCGGAGAGCACGCTGAAGAGATAGACGAGGGCAATGACCGCCAACAGCACCCAGATATAAGCATCGGAGAATGCCTCGAATCGCGCGGAACGATCCCGTCGCTTGCGCATCCGGGTGATCATTTCCCGTGGGTCGTAGCCGCCTAGTTCGTCGGCTTGCTTGCTAGCGCTCAAGCCACAGCGCCCCGGACTGCGCGTCCACCGTTCGCACCTGGCCGCCGTGCAGCATCAGCGCACTTTCGAGGCAGTCGCGGATCATCAACGGATCGTGGGTGACCGCAAGGATGCTCACGGATTGCTCGCGCAGCTGGGCCAGCCTGCGATACAGCCGGACCCTGATCCGTTGGTCGAGGCGCTGCTCGGGTTCGTCGAGGATCAACAGTCTTGCCGGGCGGACCAGCGCCGCGGCTAGGAGCAATTTGCGCCGCTGCCCGGAAGATAACTCCCGGGGCTGCTGCTTGGCAACCTGTTGCAGCTCGAAAAACTCAAGTTCTCGGGTGACCGCGTCATTCCAGTCTTGCACCCCATGGCCTCGCGCCACCATTTCAAGGTGTTCTGCCACCGTGAGTTCTTCAAAGAATACGCCGTCGCTCACCTGGACCGCGACGTCCTTGCGGAAGCGTGCCGAGCCTTCGTCGAGGGCTGCACCATGAAAGCTGACCGTACCGGAGATCGCCGGCTGCAAGCCCAGCACCGTGCGGATCAAGCTGGATTTCCCGCTGCCATTCGCGCCAATGATTCCCAGACCGGCACCGGGCGTCAACGACAGATTGATCGGTTCGCAAAGGGCCTGACCGGCGTAGCCGATTTCCAAGTGCTCGACTGCCAGTTGCACGTTCCCTATGCTCATCTCTCAACAGTATCTAGTGGCCTGCCTCCGGGGCATCGTCCAAACTGCTGATGGGATTCGTGTCTTACCGTGCGGCAAGCAGCGCCGCATAGCTAGGTTCGCGCTTCTTGAACCAGCGGATCACCAGCGAGGTGATTGGCACGAAGATGATCTCCACCGCCGTCTTGTAAACGAACCCGACCACGACATAGTTGATGAAATTCGGCATATCGGTGATTCCGATAACCGGAGCCGCAATGGCGCAGAAGATCAGCGTGTCCAGGAATTCACCAACACCGCTGGAGCCGATCAACCGTCCGATGAGCCCGCGTTCCCCGAATCGCTGCTTCATCCGCACCAGCACCCACGAGTTGGCCAGTTGCCCCACCAGGAAGCCCAAGCCCGAGGCAACCACGATCTGCCAGATCGGCCCCAAGGTGCGTTCGAGGGCTTCTTGGCCGTCGTAGAATTCTGCCGACGGCAGCTGGATCATAATCCAGAAGGCGAACACCGCGAAGAAGGCCAGGGCGAAGGTGATGAGAATCGATCGGCGAGCGGCCTTGAGGCCATAGACCTCTGAAATCACATCGCCCATGATGTAGGCCAATGGGAAAAGGAAAAACCCGCCATCGGTGATGAATGGGCCGATGGCCACGCCCTTCGACGCACCAATATTGGAGAGTATGACGACCGCTCCCATCAGCGCGAGCACTGCGGAGAAGTATGGTGATCCGGCGGCGGCAAAAATTGCTTTTGAAGGCCGCGCGGCTACTGATTTGGCGTTAGTTTCGCCCATGAAAATGTTCCTCGTTAAAAGTGGTTCGCCAAGACTCCGCGTGGACCGACACCCAGATACCAGCAACTCTTCGCTGATCTGTGGTTATGTGCCGGAGCGCTGTCCCGCTGTATTAGCACTTGCCTTGCAAGTATCCCACGGAGCCATCACAAACTCACCGTGACCTGCTTCACGGCAACCGGAGTTTGATATCCATGAAATTTTCAATCAGCTATCTCACATTGTGTTCTTCAAAATATGAATTTGAGGAACCAAAAATGGCAGTGACTCGCTCCGCACGCTTCAGCGTAATCAGAGTTGATTTTTGAACGCGTTCAATACTTGGATACACTTGACCCGTATGGAAATTATTCGCGAGCCAACGCAGCTCAAAGAACCGCGTACCGGCAAGGGCCAGCAGACCAAGGCCAAACTGCTTCGCACAGCTCTGGCAGCTTTCGCCGAAGACGGCTACCAAGCGGCGAGCATGCGCGCCATCGCCGCCCGGGCCGGGGTTTCCCTGTCGCACGCCTACTATTACTTCCATTCCAAAGAAGACATCGTCCTCGAATTGCTCCTATCCTTGCGGGCGGAGCAATACGCGCTATGCAATGGCCAACTCGACGACGGCAACACCTTGGAAGCGAATATCCATACGGTCTTCAACGCAAATCTGCAGGTGATGGAGAAGTACCACGATTTCGGGCCGGCATTCTTGAAGGTCCTGCTCTCGCGCGATCCCGAAAACAGCGAACTGGCTCAGCTTGAGATGTCGCTGTGGGAACGCGCGGTCGCTGGCGCGCGGCCACTTCCCCCGCTAGGTATTCGGCGTGAGCTGCCAAGGTTCCTCTGGCTGCTGTCCAGACAGGTATTCTCCGCTTGGGCCTACGACAGTTCACCCGATCAGCGACGTTCGCGAGCGCTGATGCGCAACGTCGCTCCCGTCGTCGGCAAGTTTGCAATCCTCTGCCGCCTGCCGGTGGTGCGTTCCCTTTTCGAAGATGTACTCGCCCTGATGGATTCCAGCGGTGACCAAAATGCGGAACGTGGCAGTACCGCCACCGGAACAAGCCGCCAGGCGAACATCACCAAGGCCAAGGCCTCGTAGCAGCTGGCCTTGGTGTAATTTGGGCGGTTGCCGCCCCTTCCTCCATGGAAGCGCTCGATCCGCTGGGTCCGTGGCATCGCGGGGCGCAGGTTCCGCTTCATGGTTCCGTGCTCGTCGCCATTAAGGCGTAAAGTCGAAGTACCGACCTAATTACTTCCGAGATGCTTAGGAGCGAATCTCACGATGAGCGGAACTGCGACTCCCCTGCCGGAGTGGACTGAAGGCTACGCACTCCTACGCGACCGCATCGCCTCATTCCCCGGCCCAGATCAGTTGCGCTCGGTTGATCTGAACGGCGACGATCCTGAACTTTTACGTTATTGGCCCAGAAACGACTGGGTTCCAGCCAACGAGTATCGTCGCGTCATCCTGCTCGGGACCCCGAACCCGGCAGTTGCCTCCTCGCTCAGTTCGGCCGGTTGGCATGAAACCGCAACGCTGAACCTCCTGGCAGCCAAACCGGAGGACGTAGAGCAGGTCGTCAAGCTGGCCGAGACATCGACCGCCTTCGAAGCTCCCATGGACAACTACGACGTAGTTGAGGTGGCCGAATTCGACCGCCCGGTAGCGCGCGGACGAATGCATTATGGTTCAACTTTTGGACTCTTGTCCGACCCGGATCTGTACGCACCAACGAACCCGGATTTGGCGCGGCGCGCAGTACTGGCAAATTTTGCCGGAGCCGCTTACAGCCATGATTTGCCATGGATTCTTCTCGTTGCCGCCGCGGAACATTCCGAAGCGATGACAGAAGGCTGGTCCAAAGCCACTAAAATCAGCATTTGGCAGCAAAGCTAAACACCTATTCAATCCGCACTACCTTCAATTGGGACTATGACTACTACAATCAACACCCCAGGCCCAGCCCTGACCTTGACCATTGCCGGTTCGGAAGCCACCGGAGGCGCCGGAGCGCAGGCAGATTTGAAGACCTTCCAAGAGCTAGGCACCTACGGAATTGTTGCCCTGACCTGCATTGTGTCATTCGACCCGAAGGCCTCGTGGAATCACCGTTTCGTGCCGGTAGAGCAGCAGGTCATCGCCGACCAGCTCGAAGCCATCCAAACCTGCTACGAGGGCCAACTAGGCACCGTCAAGCTTGGCATGATGGGATCACCAGCTACGATCAACACCGTTGCCACCGCACTGAAATCCCAGCAGTGGAACAACGTGCTGTTGGATCCGGTGCTGATCTGCAAGGGCCAGGAACCAGGGCACGCGCTGGACACCGACGAAGCGCTGAAATCGAACCTGCTGCCGCTGGCAAGCTTTGTCACCCCAAATCACTTCGAAGCCGAGCAGCTCTCCGGACTGAGCATCAACAGCGAGGATGACCTTGTTGCGGCCGCCAAACAGATCCATGCCATTTCCGGTGCCGCAGTCCTGGCCAAGGGCGGCGTGCGCATTGCCGGCGAAGACGCAATCGATGTCTTCTACGACGGAACCACCCTCGAAGTGCTGCGCGAAAAGAAGATCGGCGAGGTTGCCGTCTCCGGCGCAGGATGCTCGCTCGCTGCAGCGGTGACCGCCGAGCTGGCCAAGGGTGCGACGCCGCTGGAAGCGGCGCGCACCGCCAAGGCTTTTGTTACCGAAGGCATCCGCAACCGCGTCGCCGGAAACACCCCCTTCGATGCGCTCTGGCAGGGCGGCCGACGCTAACAGCACTTGCGTCGTAGCAGGCAAAGGCCACATCTGCGGGTGTGGCCTTTGCTATGATTGGAAAATCGCGGCTCCAGCTTGAGCCTGGAGACCACACTGTCAAGTCGTTGCGTGCTCAGGGCACGCGGTAGGGAGGTCGGCTATGCAAGCCACTTTGATGCCTTCCCCGTTCGTCCCCTCGACGGACGGGTAGCTTCCAAACACCGCTCCAACGCCATAGGCGTTGCAGGCGTTTAATTGTGCTGCTCTGCCTGTTTTCCGTTGCCGATGGGACATGCCCTTTCCCCGCAACTCTCTGCGCGCGCCGTACGCCCGCAGATCTCTTTAAGGACCTGCAATGCAGCCATTGACAGAAAAAACCATTCGCTCCTCCTTCCTCAACGCCAGTCGCAGCGAGACGAAGAAACTGACCTTGCCGGAAAACTTCTCGGCGCTGGACTGGGAAAACCTCGAGTACCTTGGGTGGCGCGATCCCAAGATGCCGCAGCGCGGTTATCTCATCCACAGCAATCCAGCCGGCCAGATTCGGGCGCTGTTGCTGCGCTCGGCCGATGGACTGCGAAAACGCAGTAGTGTCGCCATGTGCGATATCTGCCGGGACGTAAATATCCCTTGCTACGTGAGCATGTTCAGTACCCGCCGGGCAGGGCAACCGGGCCGCGACGGCGATACCTTGGGCACCATGATCTGCGCAAACTTCGAATGCTCGACTAACGTGCGGATTCCCCCGCCAAAGAACCCGATTTATCCGGACCCGATGGTGGTAGTGGCCGAACGGATCAGGTTGCTCGAGGAACGGGTCAACAGCTTCGTCGACCGCGTTTAAGGTCCATTTCCCATAACTGCTTCGCAGCTTCACGGGCGGATGCAACGGGCTCTGCGTGAGCACATTGCGTCCGCTCGTTTTGGGCTGGGGCTTCGCCAAGGACTCCGACGGCTACTAATCTCACCCGAGTGATGAAATCCCCTACCCGGGAGTAACACTTGGTTAATAATTTCTAAAAAATAGAGAACCACTAGGCGCTTAGTACGTCGAGTTTCGGTTGGTGATCCGGGGTTTTGGGTGTGAAGCATATGCAAAATGTTTTTAGCTGAAAAATATCACTATTCAATAACCCCTTGATATATGACGTGGGTCACTTAGGATTCCTCAGTAGGAGACTCGACGTTTCAGCGGACGTCGGCCCCGGTCATCACTCAACGCGCACCGACCTGCCGCGAGTGAAACCGTCGCATCTTCACACGGAAGCATCCCGCTTCCTGTTCAGCTAGGAGAATCATGGTCACTCGGCGCAATCCACGATTGCCGCGCCTCATCCTGGGATCAGCCACCGCTTTAGCATTGGCTGTCACGATGACAGGTCCGGCGTCAGCTGCCAACATCCCGCAACCATCTGACGGAGAGAATGCAGCTTCCCTGCCAATAGTTAAAAGCCAAACTCTTGCAGACCTGAAGGTCAGCGGCCAGCTGGCGAAGTCCTCCGGCGAGGTGTCGGTATTCGTCCAGCTCGAAGGAGACGGCGCTTACCAGGAGGTCAAAAAGTCCGGAAAGAAAAAAGACAAGGCAAAGGTCAAATCGGTCCGATCCCAAGTTAAAGCCAAGGGTAAGGAGCTAGCCAAGGAAGCCAAGTCCGAGGTCATCTACACAACGTCCAACGCCTTGCGGGGTGTCGCGCTTACCGGTGACGCCAAAGAGCTACGCGCGCTGGCCGAACGCGGAGATGTCGCAAAAATCAGCGCCATCGTGCCAAAATCTCCAACTAACCGCGGCGCCGTCATCGACACCGAGGCTATCGACGCGTGGACCGCGTTGGACACCACCGGCGAAGGCGTAAAAATCGCCGTGCTGGATACCGGTGTAGATTACACGCACGCCGGCTTTGGCGGCCCCGGAACCATCGAGGCTTATAAGCAGGCACAGGCTTCAGCTGAACTCCCGACGGCGGATTCCGGCCTCATCGATTCAGAGAAGTTCATTGGCGGTTGGGACCTGGTCGGCGATGACTACAACGCCAACCCAGACGCCCCGGACTACCAGCCGATTCCAAATCCCGACCCTAACCCGCTGGACTGCGAAGCCGCAGGACACGGATCCCACGTGGCCGGTTCGGCTGCCGGTTATGGCGTCAACGCGGAAGGTTCCACCTTCACCGGCGATTACGCTTCGCTGACCGCCGATGAGGTAGCCACGATGAAGGTCGGCCCGGGCACCGCCCCGGAGGCGCAACTGATCGGCATTCGCGTCTTCGGTTGCGGCGGTTCCTCCGCCGTAGTCGGCCAGGCTCTTGACTACGTGCTTGATCCAAACGGAGACGGCGACTTCGCAGACCGCGCCGATGTGGTCAACATGTCCCTCGGCTCGGATCACTCCCCCGTCCAGGATCCGGAAAATGACATTGTCGATGCGCTCTCCGAGGCTGGAATTCTCTCCGTCATCGCCTCGGGCAATGCCGGGGACGTGACCGATGTCGGCGGTTCGCCGGGCAACTCGCGTTCCTCGCTGACCGTCGCCAACTCCGTTGGCTCGCAGGTCACCCTGGATAAGATCCAGATCGATGCGCCCGAGGGCGTTGCCGGAACCGCCGCCGGCCAGTACTCGGCAAACTTTAATTACACCGCGGCCGATCCGGCCGACTTGAGCGGCGAAGTGGCCATGGCTCCGGCCGATAACGCTTTCGGCTGCTCGGCCTTTGAACCAGGATCGCTGGAAGGCAAGTGGGTTTGGCTGCAGTGGAGCGAGAACGGCGAATTCCCTTGTGGATCCGGCGCACGCTTCAACAACGCCGAAGCCGCCGGTGCCACCGGCGTCCTGTTGGATGCTGAAACCAACCTCTTCGATGCCGGAATCGCCGGCAACGCCACCATCCCCGGCGCCCAGTTCACGCTGGACTACTCCAATAAGCTGCGTCCAGCGGCCGACGCTGGCGAGCTGCAGGTCAGCTTGGATGCTTCGTTTGTGGGTGCCGCTTCGGGCGACTCCGGAGTCAAGGACACCCTGAACTCCTCCTCGTCACGTGGCGTACATGGTTCGAACGGCGTGGTGAAGCCCGATGTTGCGGCCCCCGGCACACAGATCGGTTCGGTAGGCGTTGGTACCGGCAACGGACCGGCAGTCATGTCCGGCACCTCCATGGCAACCCCAATGGTTGCCGGTGTGGCGGCCCTGGTGATGCAGGATAAGGAGCTCACCGCCGCGCAGGCCAAGAGCACCATCATGAACACCGCGGCAGCCGATGTCCTCGCGGCAAATGGCAAGGCCTATGGTCCAAACCGTGTAGGCTCGGGCCGCGTCATGGCCGAAGCTGCCCTGTCCACCCCGGCCATCGCCTACGATTCCGAGGCCGCGGATCTGACAAGCGTCGTCTTCGGAGTGCTTGAAATCGACGGTAAGAAAACGTTTACCGATTCACGTTCAATCACCGTGGAGAACACCAGCGACACGACGCAGACCTACGAGGTCGACTACGTGCCAGCTACCGAGATCCCGGGCACCAGCTTCACGCTGGACCGCCAGAGTCTCACCCTGGCTCCGGGAACCTCGCAGAACGTCGAGGTCACCCTGAGCGTGGATCCAGCTACATGGACCAAGACCCTGGATCCGACCATGGACAGCGCCCAGTCGGGTCTGGCCCGCGCATGGGTTTCCGATGCCAGCGGTCGCGTCGAGCTCACCAGCTCGAAGGCTCCAACCTTGCGCGTCCCGGTTCAGGCAGCTCCAAAGCTCTCTGCCGATATGTCCGCTTCGGTCAAGAAGCTGAAGAAGGGCGAGAACACCACCGAGCTGAAGCTCAAGGGCAAGGATGTCCGGGCGGGCGAAGGCGCCACCGAGGTAGTCTCGCTGCTCGGCGCATTTGAATTGGGTGCTTCCAGCGAACGCGGGCCGAAGACCATGGACAGCGTTCCAGGGGCCCGCTCGATGGATCTGCAGCACGTTGGCGCTTCAAGCACCGCACCGGGAACCGGCGTGGCCGATGGCCTGCTCAACGTGGGCATCTCGACCTGGGGGAACTGGGCGCATCTAGCCGGCGGCACCGAATTGGATGTCAACATCGACACCAATGGCGACGGCGAAGCCGACTTCGTGACCTTCACGACCGCGCTCGACGGAATCGACCTTGACCTCGCTGCCACCTTCGATTTGAAGACCGGCGAACAGGTGGATCTGCAGCCGGTCAACGGGGTGCTTGGAGATGTTGACACCAACAGCTTCGACACCAATGTGGCAGTCTTGCCGGTATCGCTTGCGGCGCTCGGCCTGGATGAGGATACCACCGAAATCTCCTACAGCGTCTCCAGTTTCTCCTGGTACCACACCAATGACCAGGGGGCGATGATCCCGGTGGATCAGACCGACTGGGTCACGTTCGATATTGCCGAACCTCAGGTTGATTTTGGGGCTCAGGGTTCGCTATTCACCGATCTGAACGGCACCAAGCTCCCGGTCACCGTGGCAGATCCTTCCGTTGCTTCCAAGGCGTTGTTGCTGCACCTGCACAACAGCACCGGCACGCTCGGCGAGAAGAAGAACCAGACCGGAGACCGTGCACAGGTCCTGGAAATCACCAAGGGTGGCAAGAAAGGAAACGGCAAGGGTTAAACCTCACCTGAGCTAAGCGTCTGTGCTTGATCGCGCAGACCTTCAATCTAGACCCGGGCGTTCCCTAGCGAGTAGGGTTTCGCCCGGGTCTTCCCTTGTCGCAAAAGGCTTTGCTGCCCGGAAAATGGGCCGATCATTAACTCTGCAGGCGAAGCTTTTCGGCAAGAATCAAGATTGCTGCCTCGCGGACCTGCCCCGCCAGCTCTTCGTCTTCGCCGGACTGCGTGGCCAGCGTTTCAGCCATGGTCAGCGCCTTGCTTTCATCCACGCACAGTGGCATGGTGCCACCGGCCCGAACAAACTTCACCGCACGCTGGCCTACCGGAACCGCGGAAACCTGTTTGGCGTCGCAGAGGTCATCGGAAATGATGAGCCGCTCGTAGCCCAAGTCCTCCCGCAGCAGACCGGTGACGATCTTCTTCGAGAATGGTGCGTCGTTTGCCTTATCGAGCCGGGTGTATCTGGCGTTCGAAATCATCACCCAGGCCAAGTCTTGGTCTACCGCCGCCGCAAAAGGTTCAAGGTCGGTGCTGTCGTCACCGACTTTTGTGTCGGTCACCTGCGCATGGGTATCCGTATTCAGAGAGACCCTGCCCAGTCCCGGGAAGTGCTTAACCACCGGTTGCACTCCGGCCTCGGCCAGCTCCTCATTAACAATCAGCATGGCGGCCGCGGCATCCCCCGCATTGTTGGCGTATTGCCGCCCGAACTTGCCAATGGGCGCGTTGCCTGTACCCAGGCTTGCCGGTACCACATCTGCAACCGGTGCGAGGTTTACGTTGATTCCAGCGTCGGCTAGCTCTCCGCCCAGCTCGGAGATTTCCGCACCAAGCCTCTTCGCATCCCAAGCACCCTGCTCCAATGCGGTGGGCAGCTCGGAGAAGCCCTGTCCCTGAAGGACCCGGACGAACCCGCCTTCCTGGTCGGTGGCAACCCAGACGGGCAGGTCCGCTGGAACATTTGCGGCCAATGAGTCATGCAGTTCCGCGACGTGGCTGGAAATCTGCGCATGCGAGAGTTGCGAACGGCCACGCAGGAACACGTTGGAGATCCCTTGCTGCTTGAGCGCCTGGATCTGCGCGGCAGAAGCACCGTCGGCCGATACGCCAGCCATCACGAGGCTGCCGGCCTGCTCGACAAGGCTCATCTCATCGGCGAGCGCTTCGGCCTTCTCGCGCAGTTCTGCCTGTGGATCTGCTGCTGTCGGACTCGGCGCGGGTGCTGCAGAGCCCGGCGTTTGGGTATTCGGATTGCTTGATTGACCGGGCTCGGGCCGGTCGGCGGTGCCAGTGGGGGCCGTGCACCCGCTGAGCAACAGGGTGCCGAGCAGGCCCAGTCCCAAAGTTCGACGAAGCGCAGTATTCATATTCGACATTCTGCCACCGAAAACCTCACGCTTGCACGATGAGCAGCTCGTCCCAGTCGGTGGTGTAGCGCTGTGACATATGTTCGCGCTTCATCGACCATTCGGGATCCTTGGCAATACCGGCCCGTCCTAAACCGATGGCCTTGGCCCCGAAGCGCTGGGATACCTGCTGCACCACGTCGCTCACGTTGATCTTCTCGGACTCCTGCGCACTGTGCGAATCGAGCAGTCCCAAATCGAGTTCTTCCGCCCCCGGGTGGTCGCTGAGCCCCGAGAGGATGACTCCCCCACGCACATAGTCGACCCCGGGTGCCATCAGCTCACTCATCGCACCGACCGCGATTCGGGTCAGCGTGATCGGGTCTCTGGTGGGCCGGGCCAACCGTACCTGAGCGGTGGGAAATGAGGCCGCCGAGTTCGCAAATCTGCTGGTTCCGGCGGTGACTGTCAGCAGGCTGGCATAGCGTCCTTCGCGTGCCAAGCGGCTTGCCGCTTTCTGCGCGTAGATCGACATGACATCCGCCATCGCTTCGCGCGTGCGAACCGGTGTGGAGAAGGAACGAGTGAACATCACCTGGCCCTTGTCCGATCGCTCTTCGATCGGCCCGATACAGCGCTGCCCGTTCAGTTCCAGCACGGTGCGTTGGAGCACCACCGAAAACTTCTTGCGAATCACTTGCGGATCAGCGGCGCGCAGCTGGGCGATGCTTTGGATTCCCATGCCGGTCAACTTCTCGCCGGATTTCTTCCCCACACCCCAGACGTCGGTCGCGGGAACCTGCGACATGATCTTGTCCACTTGGCCCGGTTCCATCAGCCCTTCGATGCACAACCCGCGCATATGTGGATTGTGCTTGGCAATATGGTTTGCGAATTTTGCAAGTGTCTTCGTTGCAGCGACGCCGACGCACACCGGCACGCCGATCGACTGGTCGATTGCCGCACGGATCTGCGCGGCGGTGCTCCGCACCTGTTCAAGGGTTCCATTCAATCCGACAAATGACTCGTCGATGGAATACACCTCATGCCAGGTGCCGAAGCGGCCAAGCAGTTCCATGACGCGAGCAGACATGTCGCCGTAAAGTTCATAGTTGCTAGAGCGAACCGCGAGGTTATGGCTTTGCATATAGCGACGCACTTTGAAGAACGGTTCACCGGTGGCTATCCCCAGGTCCTTGGCCTCTTGCGACCGAGCCACCACGCACCCGTCATTGTTTGATAGGACGACCACCGGTCGGTTCCGCAGCGAGTGGTCGAAGGCGCGCTCGCACGAGACATAGAAGTTGTTCACGTCCACCAGCGCCACGTGGTCACTCTGCTCGGAAGCTCCCGGCTCAGCGGACATGGTGCAGGCACCTAGTGATCACGCCAAAGACTTCAACTTCATCGCCCTCCGTGAGCACTACCGGTAGCGGCGACTCGTCGCTGAGCAAGCTAACATGCGCTCCGTCAACTTGCCAGCGCCGCACCAGCATCTGCCCATTCAGGCTCACCACAACCACCGATCCGTGTTTCACGCTCAGCGAGCGGTCCACGATAATTTCGTCGCCGTCGTAGATTCCGGCCGAATGCATCGAGTGGCCAGCTACCCGCATGATGAAGGTGGCAACCCGGTCATGGACGAGCAACCTGTTCAGGTCGAGCCCGCCGTCAAAATAATCTCGCGCAGGCGAGGGGAAGCCCATGGCGGAGACCGCCTGCACCGGACCTTGGGTTGCCCCCGGGGGCATCACCGAGTCAGCATCGCTCACCTAGACACCACCCTTAGCTAGAACAAACTTTCGAATACTAAGAATTGTACAGCGCTTGCCGACCCCTAGTTACCCGGCTCAGGAAAGCAGACTGGCGGGCTCCGCTTTGCTGGCTTGCCGCGTGCTTGCCAAGGAAATAGCAAGACACAAGAGTTGCACCAGCACGGGCACCGCGGGAAGTATGTAGCACCAAACTGGCAATTCCCCATCCGGGAAATATCCAGCGAACGCCACGATCTTCTTGGCCCCAATCGACAACACGACGTAGCACAGCACCAAGGAAATCAGCATCGTGCGACGCAGCACCGGGGCGAAGCGCAGGGCCAAGACGGTCCAGGCGAACGTCATCACCGGCAACCACACCCAGTGGTGGGACCAGCTCACCGGAGAGACGAGCAGCGGACAGGCCGACGCCACACCGAGCAGGACCACCCGATCCACCTTCTCATGCAACTTCCAGAGCAAAATGACGAAGGAAAGGCCCACACCCAGGGCCAGCACGAGCCATACCAAGGACGGAGCATTGAGTCGCTCAAGCATTCCCTGAAGCGAGACATTGTCGATGTAGCCCACATTGCCCACACGCGATGGATCCTGCACCACGTCTAGCCAGTAGTCCAAGGTGTTCTGCGTTTGAAAAAGCAAGCCAACAACCTGGGTACCAATAAATGTTGCTACCCCGACCAGCACCGCACGCCACTTGCGCATTGCGAAAGGCAGAATCAGTAGTGCAATAGGGGTGAGCTTAATGCCGGCGCAGATACCCACCGCAATCACGAACGGCATCAATGACTTGTAGCGCACGAAGGTCAGATAGCAGGCGCCAAGTATCAAGATGTTGATCTGGCCAAACCACACCGTGTCCCGGAAGGGAGCGGACATCAGCATCAGGCACGTCAATGTTAATGGCGTGATAACAGGAGCCAAGGTCGACCATTTCCGCACAACCCGGGCAGAGAGATTTTTTGCGACAAGGTAGGTCAGAATGATCGAGGCGGCCATGGTGAGCGAGACCGAAACCCAGTAAGGGAAAAACGCCATGGGCAGAAACAAAATAGCCGCAAATGTGGGGTAGGTAAATGGCAAACCCGGAGCATTCGCTGGACCGACGAATGGACCGTAGAGAGCTTCGGGCTCACGCAACAGCGTCAGTGCGCCTTCTCGATATACCGACAGATCCCAACCGGTTGGTTCGATAGCCACGAGAACACTAATCAAAGCCGCGACCAGCAGAATCTCAAGGACTGCAGTGCCTGGATGTACCTTACGAAAAATTGAAGACCGAATCTTCTTGCACCCTTCTATGGTGATCTATAAAGGCCGATCCAATGCGAACGCCCCTGCGACCCGCACTCCGCCGTCAACAAGACCGCGGCCCAAGGCACACAACCAGTCTATTTTATCGATTTATCCGCAACCGCGGACCACGTACCTCTTCATCAAGCACATAACCCGCCTTGCAAGCCCTAGGGTTAGTAGCAGGGCTCCACTAATGGTGCCATCCGACCAACAGAAGAGGCGCCGAATGAAGATACTGTTGATCAGCTGCGGAGATGTCGCCACCGAAGCAGGCTTACGCTTCCTGGCCGCGGGCCACCAGGTCACCGCATGGCGCCGAAACGGCGGCAAACTTCCGCCCTCTTTCACCGGACACAGCGTAGACCTTCTCGAACCAGAAGCCTGGCCGGAGATAGATCCGGAAACCGACATCGTACTTTTGACTCCGGTTCCCGCCACCCGAGATGTCGACGGATACGACCGGGGCTATCTGCAAGTAGCGCGTCGCCTCGTCGAGACGCTGGTCACCTCATGCCCCGGCCTACAACGACTTATCTACGTCTCTTCTTCCGCGGTCACCGGCGGTACGGAAGGCCAATGGGCCAACGAATCATCACCGCTAGCTCCGACTCGCCCCACATCGCAGATCCTGGCCGAAACCGAGCTGTTGCTGGCCGATAGTGGTCTGCCGCTAACGATTCTCCGAGCTTCAGGAATCTATGGACCGGGACGCACGCGACTGATCGATCTGGTGCGCAACGGGACCGCACGACTTCCCCGAACCTCTCATTGGACCAACAGAATCCACCGAGATGATCTCGCCGCGGCGATCGTCCACGTCGCCGCACTCGGAAATAGAGCCGAGAGCCTTTATATAGCCACCGACAGCGAACCGGCACAGCTTGCTGACGTATACCGCTTCCTCGCCGAAGAGCTCGAAGAAAAATCTCCCGAGATCGAAGCAGAAAGCCACGCTTCTCGTCGGTCTGCGGACCGCAGGCTGAACAACGCCCGTTTGCTCGCTTCTGGATTCATCCCCCGATTCCCTAGCTACCGCGAAGGCTACAAATCAATTCTTGCCGGCGACTCCACTCGCCACGAGTAACTGCCTGTCCGGCCCTCACGGCCTCGATTCCCGCCTCGCTGTAGGCGAGAGGACAAACACAAGGCTCGGCAAATGTCAGTTGAATGATTAGCCGAGCCCAGCATTTGCACCTATGCGCCCTGGTTTAGAACCCCTTGCGCAACGGATTGAAGTGACGTGCCAAGCTAGGCACCGTCTGGCCGGTAATCTGCGCGGCAAGAATTTTGCCGGTCAACGGGCCAAGGGCGACGCCCCACATGCCATGACCGCCTCCGACCGAGATACGCGAAGATTCGGTTTGGCCGACCAGAGGTAGCCCGTCCGCGGTGCATGGGCGTCCGCCCACCCACTCTTCCTTGCGATTCTCCCAATTGATTCCCTGGTATACCGGTGCGGCAGCGGCGACGATGGCCTCGATGCGCTTCGGCTCGAGTTTGTGGTTCACGTCCCGGAATTCCAT
Organism: Arthrobacter sp. MYb224; assembly: GCF_002975455.1. Lineage (NCBI taxonomy): Bacteria > Bacillati > Actinomycetota > Actinomycetes > Micrococcales > Micrococcaceae > Arthrobacter > Arthrobacter sp. MYb224. Next base: position 156,074 of record NZ_PCPU01000004.1, read on the forward strand.
GGTCCCGGCAATGCGGAAGCGATCTCCCAAGGGGGTGCAGGCCACGCGCTGGGCCGGGAAATAAATTGGGTGAGTTGGCATGTCTTCAGGCTCTACGGTGAAAGAATAACCGCGTCCCGCCTGAACCACCACGTTGACGCCAAACTTCTTGGCCAGATCTGTCATCCACGCGCCAGTGGCCATTACTACGTGATCCGCGGTGATCGCACGCCCCTCCGAACCAACCACGGTGACCGATGCACCGTTATCGCGCACGTCGGTGACGTTGAAGGAACCGATGATGTCGCCGCCACGGGCGATCACGGATTCCGCCAGCGAATCCATGAACTTAGGCGGGTTAATATAACGCTGGTTCTTGATGGCAATACCAGCCGCGACGCTGTTGGACAGCGTCGGTTCGATGGTGCGCAGTTCGTCACCACTCAACAGGTCGAATTCGACCTTGCCGCCGGTCTTGTGGATCATCTCAAATTCGTGCAGCAACCCTTCCCTGTCTTTAACGGACGTGAATCCGGCGAGGAATGGATCCGCGGGCTTGGTCTTTTCGGCTACGCCCGCTCCGGCCGTGGTGGCCTCTGCGATCTCGTCAAAGGAGTCCAGGCCGTTGGTGCCAATCTCGGAGAAGACGCGCATGGCCTGCTCCCACTTCTTGGGAGTGGAATGCCAAGTGAAACCGAGCAGGAAGCGCAAGAGCTTTGCGTCGGCCTTCAGCGGGATGTACAGCGGAGAAGCCGGGTCGAACATCATTTTCAGACCACTGGAGAAGATCGACGGTTCGGCGATCGGCAAGGTCAGTGCTGGGGTCAGCCATCCAGCGTTACCCCACGAAGACCCGGACGCTACACCGCCACGATCAACCACGGTTACTTTGACGCCGGCCTCTTGCAGGTACCAAGCCGTCGACAGTCCAACGAATCCGGCGCCAACAATAACAACATGATCCGGTGCTGGTGTTACCGCCATGGGCTACTCTCCTAGAACGACTTTTGAGGCCCGCATGCGGAGCCATATACCTTCACTCTCGCGCGAACAGAAAGGAAAATCAACGGGCACTGAGGATTCAACGGTGACCGCAACCACACAACTAAGTGATCTGCATTTTCTGCGGCAAGTCCACATGCTTCCCGTATAAAATACGTAGCTTTTAGGCTATCCCTGCGGTATCCCCCAGAGGTGGTTCTCCCAAGGATCGTCCGGCCTCGCCGGGCGGAGCGCCCTGCGTAGACTGGAAGTAACGACCTTTTCCCGCATAGCGAAGGAACAGCAGTAGATCATGGCATCACGTAAGCCCCCCAAGAAGAAGGCCTCCACAGGTCACCCAGCTCGACGTCCGGGAGGGAGCAGTGCCCCCTTCGAATCCGAGGTTCGCCAGGCTCTGCAGCCCTTCAAGTCGCAGCTGTTCCGCCACTTCCAAGAAGAAGACCAGCCGGCCAGCGAAACTCGCGCCGGCCTGGAGGGTTTGACTACCCTGCTGATCGCGCACGCGCAGTTGCGCAATAAAGTCGACGTGACCACACTGGACCCCACCGTTCTCGGTGAACAGCTAGGCCACCTTTCCTCACTGGGCAAAGAGGTCTCCGAAGCGAGCGCGGCGATCTTCAAGCATTACCTGACCTTCTTGGGCACCACTGCGAACTTCGGCGGTAGCGTCGAGGAATTCAAGGAGACCTTTGAATTCCTCTCCCGCATGGCCGGTGATTCGCCGATCGTGGTCCCCTTCATGGATGACGAAGAAGCTAACGCAGTCCTGGAGGCGATGCCATTCGTTTTCGCGGCACGTGAGCTGATCGAGTGGGTTGGAGACGGCAAGCCAAGCGACCCCTCCGGAATGATCAGCGGACAGACGCTCCAGGAAGCCGCCGGCGCGCTGGGACTCTTGGTCTCCGTCGATGAACCCGCCGCCCAAGGCACCAATGCCTGGGAACCCGAAGACGGCACAGTTGTTTCGGATCTTGCCTCCATCCCCCGACTCGCGGCCTACTGGGATGCCTTGATCGGCACCGCGATGCTTCGCTACAGCGCGCCGAATGCGGTCCCTACCGAATCACTGCGAGAGGCCCTGCTAGCCTCCAGCGGACCGGGTGCTCGTCTGGTCAAGGAACTCATCGCAGAGATCATCTATTCGCATGTGCTGATCACCACCTTGCAAATTCCCGGACAGGCACAGGTTGCCGAGATGGTTGCTGGGCTATTGACCCATGCGGCCTCCTCGAAGCCACCACGCACAGAATTCGCTCTGCAGATCCCTTCCGAAGACGATCTGCCTGTTGAGCAGCATCACCTCATCACGAGCCTCGAAGAGTCCGTCCCACGGGTTGAAGCGATCTTGCGGACCTTTGAACGCGAAGGAATGCTGAAACTTGAGGAAGAAATCACCGTCCCGGTGATCCTGCGCGCGGCATTGGAACGTGCGCTATCCAAGGTGTCGGATCACCTGCTGGAGAACGACCCTGTCGGCATGACTGAGTAACTGGGCCAAAACACCGGAGGGGTGAGAAACGCGATGCGTTTCCCACCCCTCCGGTGTCTAAGCACTGCGAAGCCTAGATGCTGCCCGTAGCGAATTCGGCCGCGTGGCGTGGAATGCGTCCGAACCACGCATCCGCGCCAGGCTTTCCCACGTTCACTACAAAGAATGACTCGTTTCGACCATCGGTGTTTACGATTGCGTCAACGGCAGAGTTGTCGAACCCGGCCATTGGGCCTGCTGCAAAGCCGACGGCCTGAACTGCCGTGATGAAATACCCGGCCTGCAATCATGCACTATGGTTGCCCACTGCTACGCGCATGCCCTGATCACCAAGCATCGCCTTGCATTCCGGGGCGTGAGGGAAGAAAGACGCGAACCCTTCGTGCCACTCGGTTTCGACAGAAAGGATCGCAAAGACCGGCGCATTCAGTGCCTTTTGCTTATTGGTTCCCGCCATAGTCTCAGAGATCTCTTGGCGAGCGTCCGCACTCTTCACCTAGGGGATGCGCATCGGCTGGTTATCCATGAGCGTTGGCCCCATTTTCATGGTCTCGTAGGTAGCTTCAAGCACTTCATCCGAAACCGGTTCATCGCTGAAGGTGTTTGCGTTGCAGGCTTCGAAAAACAGTTGATCCGCCGCTTCCGACCCAATGCTCAGCGATTCGCGGGGCTGGTTTTCAGCCTGAACCAACATGTGATGCCCACTCTCGAATGACAATAGGATTCAAGAGGCTTAGCAAGAAAGCTCGATGGGGTCATCCCGAAATCGGGGAGTGGTTTACAGCGCTCTGAGGCTGAAGGTGATTATAAAAGGTACGTCGCGCCACTAACGAACTCAGGCGTGCGATGGGGGCACAACGCCGAAGAAAGATCAGTTCATCCATGACGCAACGTACCTTTTAATCACTGCGGAACCCTTGATGATGCCACTCGCAAAACATCACCAATTTCCCTGCGGTGATCGGTCTTCACCGATACGTATATAACTTATCGCGATTACAAGAATTCCGAAATCATACTTAAGTAGGAGGGTAGGGCTCAGAAGGGGATGCTGGCACTAAGTATCCACTGATCGTTCACAACGCTAGTGCTGAACCGCCCACCGAAGGCATTCATGCGATCCTTCATACCGATCAGCCCGATTCCACCGCCGGAGAGCTCCTCTCTCGTGGAATGCGAATTCGGCATCTGATTAGTCATTTCAAGAACAGCATTCGGCCCTACGATCTCCAAACACATGGTGCAGGCTCCTCCCCGACGACCATGTTTGATGATATTGGTCGTCGCTTCCTGCATAACCCGATATAGCGCGGTCTGCGCAGATCTCGGGAGCGCCGAAATGTTCTCGCCCGTGTGAGATGTCACTTCAAATCCAGACTCATGCAATCGTTGAGAGAAGATCTCCACGCCCTGGACCGCATAAACAGTTGTCGCCGCCGGCTTGTCGACACCGGACCCAGGCGAGCCACTCATCGTTCCGTCGGTCCGCAAGACGTTTAGCATCAGGCGCAAATCATGCAATGTTTCGGTACTGAGCTTTGCGATGATGTCGATTGCCTCGATGGCCGCTTCCCCATTATTGGCGAACTTTGCAGCTTTGGACTGCATGGCCACAACGGTAATATCGTGCGCGACGATATCGTGCAGATCGCGCGCAATATTCTTGCGTTCGCGCTCAACGGCAATCCTGCTCTGCTCGCTGTTCTCCTGCATCTGCCGAATCGCATTTAGATTTCGTTCGCGCAAGTTGAAAATGCTGCGGGCCAGGATATAGGCCAACAGGGCAAGCGGAACGAAAATCACCAGCAAGATGGCGTCCTTGCCTGCCCTAACTCCGTATTGCCCCATCCACACGAATAGCATCACCAGATACCAGTTACGCACCAGTGAAGATGCAACCGTCGCCGCGAGAACACTGAAGATAACGAGCGAGAAGACCAGCCATAGCAAGAGGCCGCCATCCCAGAAGAAGAAAAAGAGCGTGGCTAGATACATGCCGAGCGAGGTGGCAACCCATCGCATTCCGATCGCCAACGAGGCGGACAGCAGCAACCCAACGGCCACCCCGCGAATAACGCTCGAGGACGAATTATCAATCCCGTCCTGAAGCAAGGTGTATCCCTCAGTCGCTGTAATGGCGACAAAGGCGAGAATACCCGTCCAGACGACAACGCCCCGACCAGCAAAAAGCTTAGTCAGGGCGGTTTTTATTCGCAGTCTCATATGCGGAATACTTTACCTGGTTGCGGGTAAAGTCAAATATGCCGCTAACCGCAAGCGTAGCCGTAATTCTCGCACACCCATTTAGAGAAGTCAGTGCCCCAACCGGCAGGATTCGCAACGCCCGATGAAGAATAGGTAGGCTCTGCCACTGGTGCCGCCATAGCAGGCGCGGCAAACGCCAACGGAGTTGCCGCCAGCGCGGCCACCGCCAAGATCTTTAAAGCTTTCATTTCAAACCCCAAACTCTTGAACTTATATACTTCGATTCATGCCAGGTTGGTTCTTGTGCCAACCACCGTTCAAAGGACTCCAATGGAACAGATTAAGGTGCTCATCGTCGATGACGAGCCGCTGATTCGGCATGCGCTTAGCACGATCCTAGCAACTGATCGTCGAATTGTGACCGTTAATACTCAAGAAAATGGTGAAGGTGCGGTTAATTATTGTGAAACAAATGATGTAGACGTTGTTCTTATGGATTTGCAAATGCCAATTATGGACGGGATTGAAGCGACCAAAATTATCAAGGCCGCCCAAAACAGCCCAGCAGTCCTTGCAATTACGGCCTTTTCGTCTGATGACTATCTAGTTCCGGTCCTCATGGCCGGAGCCAGCGGCTACCTCGTGAAGGACACTGAACCGGCCGAAATCATCGCGGCAGTCCATGCCGTTCACCAAGGTTCGGCGGCTATCTCCCCGTCGGTTTCTTCTGATCTAATCTCCGCTGTAAAAAACGTCTATAGTAAATCGCACGACATTGCAGGACTTATCGAAGATCTCGGACTAACTAATCGCGAAATGCAGATATTGGATCTTTTGGCAAAGGGATTCAATAATACGGAAATTAGCCGACAGCTCGTGATCTCCGAGGCGACGGTGAAAACCCATATGGCGAAAATCTTCATGAAGCTCGAAGTACGCGACCGTGTGCAGGCACTTGTGGCCGCAGCCAGGCTAGGACTCGTTGAGATCTCCCGCCAAGCCTAGAGTTGTGAACTCGGCCTCTTATTGTTGCCTTGACCGACATTGCGGGAATAGATTCGCTCGTATTACGTTGAACATGAGCATAGACCACTCAAGTTTCTATTAGGAGGCTCACTTGCCAGCATTTTTCGGCTCCTCGTCAGATGGCTCGTTCGAGGAATTCCTCTCCCGGTTCCTTTCCTCGCGCACCCAAGCCGCGCGACCCATCGACATTACCCGCCTGCTCTCGCAGCGCACCCACGAAGCAGTGTCCATCGCGGCTGCCTTCGCACATGAAAACGGTCATGCAGAAATCGACGCACTGCACCTGCTGGTCGCGCTGCTTCGCACCGAACCCGCTGGCCAGCACTTGAGCGCCATGGGCGTTGATCTGGAAGCCCTGGCCAAAGACGCCATCGAACGCTTGCCACGTCGGGAAGAAGCCACCGAGAAGCCCTCGCGCCTCTCCTCCGCCGCCCAGCGCAGCCTTTTCGATGCCTATCAGGTCGCTCGAAATTACGGTTCGACTTACATCGACCCGGAACACCTGTTCCTCGCCTTTGTCTTCTCCCCCGAATCTCCTGTGGGCGTGCTACTCGCGCAGCACGGTATCACCGGCCAGTCCCTGCAACAGGCAGCCATGGAGCAGGCCCAGCGCGCCCAGACGGGAGAGGCAGAGTCCGGCGAAGAGCAAGACGTCTCTATGCTGGAACGCTACGGTACCGACCTGACGGCGCTGGCCTCCGACGGCCAGATCGACCCGGTCATCGGCCGCGAGGACGAATTGGCCCAGACCATTGAGATCCTGGCCCGTCGAACCAAGAACAACCCGGTGCTCATCGGCGAGGCAGGCGTCGGCAAAACCGCCATCGCCGAGGGGCTCGCCCGTGCCATCGTTGCCGATGAAGTCCCGGAGCAGATCCGTGGCGTCCAGCTGATCTCCATCGACCTGCCCGGCATGCTCTCCGGCACCCGGTACCGCGGTGACTTCGAACAGCGGCTGACCGGCCTGCTCGAAGAGGTAGCCGACGCCGAGGGCCAAACACTGATATTCATCGATGAAATGCACCTCTTGGTCGGTGCAGGTTCCGGCGAGTCCGGAAATATGGACGCCGCGAATATCCTCAAGCCACGCCTGGCCCGCGGCGAGCTGCACCTGATCGGCGCCACCACCCTGGATGAATTCCGCAAGGTAGAGAAGGACTCCGCCCTGGCCCGCCGATTCGGCAAGGTCACAGTGGGAGAACCCTCTCAGGAAGTTGCGCTGGCAATCCTCGACGGGTTGCGCGAATCCTACGAAGACCACCACCAGGTGCAGTACACCCCGGAAGCATTGAAGGCCGCGGTCTCGCTGTCCGCACGCTATTTGACCGACCGGCGCCTGCCGGACAAGGCCATCGACCTGCTCGATATCGCCGGTGCCCGCAGGTCAATCGCCGCAGGCGGTACCGAAGACGTGCAGGCGCTGCGCAACGAACTGGTGGAAGCAGATCGCGATAAGGCCCGAGCCGTCGGCGAGGAACGCTTCGAAGATGCCGGTGCGTGGCGCGACCACATCGCAACACTTACCGAACGCATCGCCGCTGCCGAGCAGGCGGGAGACTCCGGGGTTACCCGCATCGTCGATGAGGCCCAGATTTCCGAGGTGATCTCCCGGTCTACCGGCATCCCGACCTCGCGGATCAACGGGGACGACAAGACCCGCTTGGCCTCCCTTGAGGAGCAGCTGCACGCTTCGGTCATCGGCCAGCATGACGCGGTGGCCGCGGTATCCCGCGCGGTACGCCGTAGCCGTACCGGGTTGGCCCCGGCACAGCGTCCGATCGGTTCCTTCCTGTTCCTCGGTCCCACCGGTGTGGGCAAGACCGAGCTGGCCAAGGCCCTGGCCAACAACCTCTTTGGCTCCTCCGAGTCGCTGGTGCGCATCGACATGAGCGAGTACGGAGAGAAGCACACGGTTTCGCGGCTCATCGGAGCCCCTCCGGGATACGTCGGCCACGACGAACCCGGGCAGCTCACCGAAAAGGTCCGCCGCAACCCGTATTCGGTGATCCTGCTCGACGAGATCGAGAAGGCCCACCCGGACGTGTTCAACGTGCTGTTGCAGGTACTGGATGACGGTCGGCTGACGGATACCGCCGGACGCACCGTGGACTTCTCCAACACACTGATCCTGATGACCAGTAACCTCGGCGGCGAACACCTCGCCAGCAAGGCCGGCAACTTCGGCTTCACCTCGATCAATGCCGGCAGCGAGAAGGCCGAAATTCGAGCCAAGGTAATGGGCAAGGTACGCGAGTTCATGCGTCCCGAGTTCCTGAACCGGCTCGACGAGGTACTGCTCTTCGGCAAGCTCAGCGAATCCGAGATCGCCCAGATCGTCAAGCTGGTACTCGATGAGACTCGCAAGCACCTGGCGGGGCAGGAACTCAAGCTCCACGTCACCGACGCCGCGATCACCTGGTTGGCAGCCGAGGGCTATGACCCGGAGTTTGGTGCCCGCCCGTTGCGCCGCCTGGTGCAGCGCAAGGTGCAAGACGCCATTGCCGATCTATTGATCGGCGACGAAGTCGCCGCCGGAGACACCATCGAGGTGGACTTCGCCGGAGGCCAGCTCTCGGTTGCCAAGCAGGTTCCGGCCGTAGCCGCGGAACCGGCTGCACCGGTTATGGACTACTTCGGCAGCTAAGACCCCATGAAAGCCAGACCCAACAGATCATCGCGATCTGTTGGGTCTGCTTTTCGTTTAAGTCTAGAAACCACTGCCGGCTCGCGGTAGGTTGAGCTCATGCCAAACATCGCCATGATCACCCTCGATGCCCTAGACGAAGTGGCTGCCGCCGAGTGGTGGCGGGAACGTCTCGGAGCCGAATACGCCGGGCAGTACCCGGGGTTCACCATGCTTACCGCCCCGGGCTTCAGCGCCAGGCTTGGATTCCAGAAGGTTGGGTCGGTCTCCGCTGATAAGAATCGAGTGCATCTCGATCTAGAGGCCGACGGCGACCGCGAACAATCCGTGGCCGGCTTTGTGGCCGCTGGCGCGGTCTTGGTTGAAGAACACACCGAGGATCCTAGCTTTGGGTGGAGCGTACTGCGCGATCCCTTCGGCATTACCTTCTGCCTTTCCGACCCACACTAAGTCACACGCACTACCGAAACTTGCTGAGCGAATTTGCTTCGATAGACTGATATTTACTCGAGTCTCCGGAGGTTCTCATGCGCTTGCGCGTAGTTTTCACCGCGGCGCTAGCCGCCTTGGCGCTGACCGGTTGCTCGGTTCAAGCAACCCCACCGCCCGGCGAAACTGCAGGTGTTCCGGCTTCGGCCACGACGTCATCACCTTCGCCAAGCCCGAGCCCCGCTGCGGCCGAATCCTCAGCGACGCAAGACTATGATCCTGCGCGCGGCATAGACGCTAGCGGACAGGACTGGGCCGATTCCAAGATCCAGGCCTGGTTGGATAACTCCGGCATCAAGTCGGTCAAGGGTTTTCTCGGTGCCTACAAGCTCATGAATTCGTGGGATTCACCCAAGCCCGGGCATCTGTCCATTCATCTGGACAACTCATACCGTTTTAATCAGGACGGATCGGCCGAAAGCCATGAAGTCTCCACGGACGAACTGCGATTTATGGGGCGGATCATGTTCGAAAGCATCGGCAAAAAATCCCCGGAGCTCGAATCGGTCACCTTTGCCACGGAGAACAAGCAGCATTCGGGCACCTTCTCGCGTGCCCGCACCGGAGCGGACCCGGCTGACCGGGAGGCTTGGGCCGAGGAAAAGTACGTGCAGTGGCTCGAAGCAATGAATGATACCTACGAGTCATTCTGCTCGGCGAACATCAAGAAGATCGAAACCTATCGCGACTGCATTCCCACCGATCCCCACGCCTACATCGATTCGGTCTCTTCCCCGGCAATTGGCGAGCTAGTCGTCACCCTCGCCCCGGGGATCTGGCAGGGGAACACCTACGATACCGATTCGATACCCGGCGTCGACTTCGTTTCGGGCAACATGATGCTCAAAATCAACAGCAAAGCCCACGGACCGGAGCAGGTGGAAACTCTCACCGTCAAGGTGCAGGGAACTGAGGAAACGAGTACCGAACACAAATCAGAGTGGACCCAGTAGGCGTTTGGTCAGTGACGGGCCCCGGCCCGCGCATACGAGCCAAAGTGGTGAACACCCGGTTCGTGGAACCGAACAACAAGACTTAGCCTTGAAGGCATGGACCAGGAAATGAGAATCCCATGGGAAAGCGGAACCCTCACCGCCATCGTTGACCACGCGGAGCATCCCAGCGCTTTTCTGATTCTGGCTCATGGATCTGGAGCGGGCAAAGACCACGACTTCATGTCGGGGTTTTCCCAAGCAATGGCTCAGCGTGGAGTATCGGTATTGCGTTTTAACTTCCCCTATATGGACGCCGGGAAGAAGTTTCCTAATAAGGCTCCCGTTGCCCTAGCGGTGTGGAAACACGTCCGAGAATGGGCCGGCACCCACCTGACAGGCGACCTACCCGTTTTTACCGCCGGGAAATCCTTCGGCGGGCGAATGGCGTCTCTGGCGGTTGCCGAGGACATGCCCACCGAAGCGCTCATTTTTCTTGGGTATCCCTTGCATGCACCCAAGAAGGAAGAAAAGCTTCGCGACGAGCATCTCTACCCGCTGAGCACACCGATGCTTTTCCTCGAAGGAACCCGTGATCCCTTCGCGAACCCGGCAATCATCTCTCGCGTAGTCGCAGGGTTGAACGCCGACTGCGAACTTATCTGGTTCGAGGGCGGTGACCATTCATTCAAGGTTGCCCGTTCCGGTCGCAGCGTCGCCGAGGATGGCGCACAATTGACCGAAGCCACCGAGAAATTCATTCGAAGGCACCTGAACTGATGTCTGGCACATCGCAACACAAAAACAGACGGTATCCGAATGACTGCGTGTACCTTCGGGCAAGGCCAGAACCCCCAGTCGTTTCGGTCCCTGGATCACCAAGCCCCCGGCGGTGATCACCATCTGTTTCACCATCATCGGTGCAGCAATTCTGCGCGGTTACTCCGTCTCCGGCGAGCCGAGGAAAGCGTCCGGATCGGTGAAGAATTCCCGCCAGTTTCTGACCAGTTCCAAGTGGTCGTATTCGCGCTCGCGGAACCCCCAGGAACCGACCTCCAGTATTCGTGCTCCGGGGAAGGCGGCCAGTACCGGGGAATGGGTGGAGATGAGCACCTGCGAGCCGCGCTCTACGATCCCGCGCAGCCGCTCGATCAACTGCACGCTGCCGGTTAGGGACAGCGCCGACTCGGGCTCGTCGAGGACCCACAGCCCTTTGAGCCGGATCCGTTCCTCGATGAGGTCCAAGAAAGATTCGCCATGGCTGCGCTCATGCAACGCCGATCCCACTCTCGATTCCTCCAAGTACGTGTAGAAAGAGTGCATGGTTTCGGCACGCAGAAAGAACCCCTTGCGTGAGGCGGCAGCACCACGGTGAAGTTTCAGCAGCTGCGAGAGGGTGGATTCAGAGGCCCGGGTGGCATGCATGGCGCCGGTGGATCCGCCCTCGGCGTTCAACCCGTACGCGATGGCCAGAGCTTCGAGCAGCGTTGACTTGCCGACCCCGTTCTCCCCCACCATTACGGTCACCGCTCCCAAGTCCAGGCCTTCGAGCAGAAGTTGGCGTACCGGCGGCATCACCATAGGCCAGTGCGCGGGCAACTCGGCATTCGGCTCGCTTGCCTCGATCCGACGCACCGGCAAGAACAAATCGCTTCGATTCATCGCCACTTATTGGCTATCTCTGCTGCTGCAAAAAGCGGTAGACCTCGGTCTCATCCACGCCGGGGAAGGCCCCGGTTGGCATGGCGGCCAAGAGGTGGGTGTTGGCGCGCGTCGAAGGCCATGCGTTGCCGAACCACTCGCTGGACAGCTCGGCCGGTGGACGCCTGCAGCAATTTTCATCTGGACAGGTCGACTGGCAACGCTCCTTGGTGTCGCGGCCGCGGAACCATTTCACATGCTCAAAGGGAACGCCTATGGACAGTGAATACAATCCCGAGGAGTGCCGCTCGGTCCGCGCGGTGCACCAATAGGTCCCGTTGACCGTGTCCGTGTACTGCTCGAAGGAGCGGAACTTATCCAGCTGGTCAAAGACCACGCGGCTGGTCCAGTAGCGGCAGATGCTCTGCCCTTCGATGGCGCCGGTATGGTCGGCAGGAAAATTCACCCGGTCATTCTCGTAGGCCTTGTGCAGGATGCCCGATTCGTGGACCTTCTGGAAGTGGCAGGTCATGCCCAGATGCTCGGTGGCGAGATTGGTGAACCGGTGCGCCGCGGTTTCGTAGGAAACCGCAAAGGCATCACGCAGATCCTCAATGGCCAGTTCCCGGTTGGCCTTGGCCCGGCGCAGGAATGCCGTGGTGGATTTCTCCGGCATCATCAGCGCCGCGGCGAAATAGTTTGTGGCGACGCGCTGGTCCAGGAAGTCCGCATAGCTTGTGGGTGCCTCATGCCCGAGCAGGTAGTGGCCCAGCGCCTGCAATAGCACCGAGCGCGGATCATGCTCGGAGCGGCTGGTCTGGGTCAGATAGATCCTTTTGTTCTTCAGATCCGTGACCGAACGGGTCGAGTGCGGGAGATTTCCCACGAACCGGAGGCTGAAGCCGAGATGCTCGGCGATATCCGCCGCGCGATGGTGCGAGAGCGGGCCTTCGTCGTGGCCTACCGCCGCGAGCACCTTGGCCGCTTCCTGCTCGATTTCCTTGTAGTAGTTGTTGCGTTGGCGCATCTCTTGGCGCAATGCCGTGTTGGCTCGACGAGCTTCCTCGGGAGTTGCCGCCTGTTCGTTGAGCCGGCGCTCCAATTCATGCTGCAGGCCGACCAGGGATTCCAGCACGTCCATCGGCAACCGCGTGCCGACCCGCACCGTGGGCAGACCCAATGCCTCGTAGAGCGGGCCGCGTTGGGCCCGTTCCAAATCGATTTCCAGCGCCGCGCGACGAGTGGGAGGCTCCGCACCTAGTAGATCATCAACACCTACCTGCAACGCCCTGGCCAGAGACTTCAGCAGGGAAAGCTTCGGTTCGCGTTTGCCGTTTTCGATCAGCGACAGCTGGCTCGGCGCCGTATCGACCAAGGTTGAAACGTCGTCCAGGGTCAACCCCTGGGATTTGCGCAGGTGGCGGATCCGCCGGCCGAGCGCGAGCGTGTCCAGGGCGGCGTCAATTCCCTGATCGGTTTCCGGTTCTTGCGATGAGCTTCGATTCCATGTGGGTGCAGTCACATTCATAGCCTAAGCGAAGAACAGGTAATTTTTCTAGAAATTCGGTAAAAATCGCGTCGATAACGTCGTTTCGTTAGCTTACGCGCCAAAGTTTTCGGCTTCTTCGCTTTCACCGCTGAGTTCTGTTTTCGCCCTTGCCTGGGATGGCCACTCCGGTTACCGCCGTTGAACCGCGTCCCGCACAAGCAGCCTTCATGAGATTCACATCGAATTTTCAGCCAGAAATTGGTATCACCACGGCGTTGCCACTCGTTATACGTTTCGAGCACACTGTCCATCCACCAATATTCGAAGGGAGCCGCAAGATCGCCTCCATTGCCATTAGACCCATCACGCCTGCCGTTCGAGCCCCCGCCGAGGATTCCTGCCAGGCCCTGATTATTCTGGGCATGGACGGTGCGGGGAAAACCACCACCATCCGCGAACTGGTGCGCAGCTTGGAGCTCCGTGGCCAAGCTGCCCAAAGCCTGGCAAACCCTGCCGGGCGCCGCTGGCTGACGCGTGCGGAACAAAAGCTCGGGCTCACTATGCCAATAGCCCTTCAGGACGCGATGGAGACGATGATCCGCACCGGCAACATCGCCTTGAACGCTAGGCGAGCCGCGCTGTTCCCGGGCGTGACCGTGATGGACCGCCACCTCTTTTGCCAGCTTGCGCTGCGCAGCATCCGCCAGTTGCCGCACGGACGCTTCCTGACTTGGCTGGCCCGGAACAGCGTGCAGCGGGCGCAGGTGGTCGTCCTCGACGTCGACGTGCGCACCGCTCATGCTCGCATCCTTGCGCGCGGCGAGGATTCGGAAACCTACGCCTTCTTGCATGCCAGCCGGGCAGAGTATCTGCGGCTTGCGGCAACCCACGGCTGGCCCGTCATCGATGCCACGCAGAGCACCGCGCGGGTGGTCGATGAGCTGATGACCCTCTTGGAGAAGTAAACTCGAACCATGAGTGAAGCTCCCCAGCAATTCCTGCCAGGTTCCATCACCCCGCTTGCCCAGAGCAGCAAGAAGCAGTGGGAGCTGGGCCAGATCCGCCAGATCTGCGCCGGTGAATTGACTGACGGCGGGCAGCTCACCGCGGCATCCCAAGATTCGGGCAGCTGGCAACTTTCGATTCGCTCGATCGAAAAGGCCGGGTCCTTCCACAACGCGGGGACCTCGCAGGTGCTCACCCTGCTAGCCGGAGATTTTCTCCAGCTCGACGTCGACGGGCAGGCGCAAGGCCTGGAACCGCTGCGCCCGCTGAAAATCGAGGCAACGCTTCCGGTCTCCACCAGCCAGCCCGCACAGGAGCTGCTGGTTCTGCATCTGCTCACCCGGCCCGAGCGGGTACGCGGCACGGTGCGCATCGTTGAGCTTTCCAAGAAGCGCGAGCAGTACCTCTTCGATGGCCAGCTGGGCATCATGCTGCAGGGCAACGGCGTCCTGACGCTGCACGGCGAAGAGCGCAAGCTCGAACTGCGCGATACCGTCATCGGCGGTGATACGGCCGAACCGACGATCTCCGGGCGCGGATTCATGGCCGTCGTTTCGCTAGACCTGCCGTAACCGCCATAGATCGCACACACCTGGTTTGGCTGCCTTTGGCGCGCCCAAAAACCCCAAACCACCACCACTTCATTCCTCAAGAAAAACACTTCTTCAGATTACGAAGTCTCCAAATCAACCATTTCTGCCATTTTTCACTTATTCACGCGAAGAAACCTACTTTTTTCAGCTTTCTCGAAGAACCGGGAATCTTTCCCTCGAATACCCCTATTCGCCCCCTTGCATCTACGGAAAAGTAAGTGTCACGAAGAAGTTCACCGCATCTCTCCGATTCGGGCGAACACCAACATGTGGGCGAAGGGGCCAGAACAATGACCGAGCAGAATTCGATCGACAACCGCATCGCAACTATCGAAAACGATTGGGCGAACAACCCACGCTGGAACGGGACCACCCGCGACTACAGCGCAGCCGACGTCGTGAAACTGCAGGGCCGGGTTCAGGAAGAGCACACCCTGGCCAAGCGTGGCTCCGAGAAGCTGTGGAAGCAGCTGACCGAAGAAACCCCGACCGGCGGCTACACCAACGCACTGGGTGCGTTGACCGGCAACCAGGCGGTCCAGCAGGTCAAGGCCGGCCTGCGGGCCATCTACCTCTCCGGTTGGCAGGTCGCCGCGGATGCAAACATTTCCGGCCAGACCTACCCGGACCAGTCGCTCTACCCGGCCAACTCGGTTCCGCAGGTCGTACGCCGCATCAACAACGCGTTGCTCCGTGCAGATGAGATCGAATTCTCCGAGGGCATCCAAAGCGTCGAGGACTGGATGGTCCCGATCGTCGCAGATGCCGAGGCAGGATTCGGCGGCCCGCTGAACGCCTACGAGCTGATGAAGTCGATGATCACCGCCGGTGCCTCGGGAGTCCACTGGGAAGACCAGCTGGCTTCGGAAAAGAAGTGCGGCCACCTCGGCGGCAAGGTGCTGATCCCTACCCAGCAGCACGTCCGCACGCTGAATGCGGCCCGCCTGGCGGCCGACGTGGCCGGCACTCCCTCGGTGGTCATCGCCCGCACCGACGCCGAGGCGGCAACCCTGATCACCTCGGATGTCGACGAACGCGATCAGCAATTCATCACCGGCGAGCGCACCGCGGAGGGCTTCTATAAGGTCCGCAACGGCATCGAACCATGCATCGCCCGCGCCAAGGCCTACGCTCCGTACTCCGACCTCATCTGGATGGAAACCGGAACCCCGGACCTGGAAATGGCCCGCAAGTTCGCCGAATCGGTCAAGGCCGACTTCCCGGATCAGATGCTCTCCTACAACTGCTCGCCTTCCTTCAACTGGAAGAAGCACCTGGACGACGCGACGATCGCCAAGTTCCAGCGCGAACTCGGCGCGATGGGCTTCAGCTTCCAGTTCATCACGCTGGCCGGCTTCCACGCGCTGAACCACTCGATGTTCGACCTCGCCGAGGGCTATGCCCGCGAAGGCATGAGCGCCTACGTCGAACTGCAGGAGCGCGAATTCGCCTCCGAGTCCCGCGGCTACACCGCAACCAAGCACCAGCGCGAAGTAGGCACCGGCTACTTCGACGCGATCGCCACGGCATTGAACCCCAATGCCTCCACCCTCGCTCTGGTCGGCTCCACCGAAGAAGGCCAGTTCCACTAACTCGGACCCCAGCGGTCCGGACGGTGGGGCCGGCAATGACGCCGGCCCCACCGCCCTCAAACTTTTAAGGAAAAGATCATGCCAACCCCCACCTCCCTGAACCCGATCCAGATCACCGCTACCCCAGTGCGCTACCAGGAGCAGATCCTCACCGCACAAGCCCTTGAATTCATCGCCGCCCTGCACCAGGCGTTCGAAGGCCGCCGCGCCGAGCTGATGCAGCGCCGCCAGCTGAATCGGGCGCGCATCGCCAATGGCAAGGACCCGAAGTTCCTGGAGGAAACCCGCCACATCCGCGAAGATTCAAGCTGGCAGGTGGCCCCGATCGCTCCGGGCCTGGAGGACCGCCGGGTGGAGATCACCGGACCGATCGAGCGCAAGATGGCGATCAACGCGTTGAACTCCGGCGCGAACGTATGGCTGGCCGACATGGAGGACGCCTGCTCACCGACCTGGCAGAACGTGATCAAGAACCAGGTGAACCTGCTGCGCGTGCTGGACGGCGAGCTCGACTTCACCGCCCCGGACGGCCGGGACTACAAGCTGCACAGCTACGAGCTGTCGCAGCTGCCAACCATCGTGGTCCGCCCGCGTGGGCTGCACCTGCCGGAGAAGCACCTGCTGATCGACGGGACGCCGATCGCCGGCGCCTTTGTCGACTTCGGCCTGCACTTCTTCCACAACGCCCAGCGGCTGATCGATTCGGGCCGCGGCGCCTACTACTACCTGCCGAAGCTGGAGAACCACCTGGAAGCGCGGCTGTGGAACGACGTGTTCCTGCTGGCCCAACAGCTGCTGGGCATCGAACGCGGCACCATCCGCGCCACGGTGCTCATCGAGACCATCACCGCGGCCTTCGAGATGGAGGAGATCCTCTACGAGCTGCGTGAGCACTCGGCCGGGCTGAACGCCGGACGCTGGGACTACATCTTCTCGATCATCAAGAACTTCCGTTCCCGCGGCCCGCGCTTCGTCTTCCCGGACCGGGACCTGGTGACCATGACCAGCCCGTTCATGCGCGCCTACACCGAGCAGCTGGTCCGTGCCTGCCACCGCCGCGGCGCCAGCGCCATCGGCGGAATGAGCGCCTTCGTGCCTAGCCGCAAGGACGCCTCCATCAACCAGCTCGCCTTCGCGAAGGTCTCCGAGGACAAGTCCCGCGAGGCCAACGACGGCTTCGACGGCTCCTGGGTGGCCCACCCGGACCTGGTGCCGGTGGCCCGCGAGGTGTACGACGAGGTTTTGGGCGCCAACGCGAACCAGATCTCCCGGACCCGCGAGGACGTGGAAGTTTCCGAAAGCGAGCTGCTGAACGTGGCAGGCCTGGAGGGCCGGATCACCGAGCGCGGGATCCGCGAGAACATCGAGATCGCCATCCGCTACATCGAGTCCTGGCTGCGCGGCAACGGCGCGGTGGCGCTGCGCAACCTGATGGAGGATGCGGCCACCGCGGAAATCTCCCGCTCCCAGCTGTGGCAGTGGATCCACCAGTCGGCCATCACCGACGAGGGCGAGATCATCACCCGCCGCTGGGTGCAGGATCTGGCCGAAGAAACCATGGAGCGGATCGAGCGCTTCGAGGGGGACCGCTTCGAGCAGGCGGTGGAGATCTTCGAGGCCAGCGCGCTGCGCGACGACTTCCCGACCTTCCTGACCAAGAACGCCTACCTGCGCTACCTGGACACCCCGGCTCCGGCCTACGAGATAGCGGGCTAATCCAGGACACCAACTCGGCTGCACGCGCCTGAACTCAACAAGCGAAGCGGTACGGCCACGAATAACGGCATTCATCGGATGGTAACCAGCCCATCCGGGGGATGCCGTTTTTCGTGCCCCGTAGTTGCCACGCCATGCTAGGCATTCACCGCTCGACCTCTGGCGCTTCTCGTTCGCAAAGCGGAATTGAAATCCGAAAATGAGTTGATCATCGCGTTCCAAGCAGCTGGAATTCCATATGACCTTGCGAAGGACGCGGCGTGGGGCATCATGAACATCATCATCTAGTTGATACCAGCCAGATGGTAAGTTAGACGTTTTAAATGGTATGGAGAATTTGTGGCTGAAACTACCGACGACGATAAACCTTTGAACAAGGCCATCGCGATTTTCTGGGTGATACTGGTTCTCTTTGCAGTCTTGGTGTTCATCTCGCTTCCGCTTTCGGCGGGCATCGGAAGTTCAATTTTGATTTTTGGAATGGAACAAGTTCGTCAAGATATTGCTGGTTGGTTCGTTTACTGGGCGATGGGCACGTTGATTGCGACTGCGATTGTCGCCGGAATCATTGAAGCTGTACTCAAGTCGAAACTTCCAGGCAACAAGCCTCTTCGAGAAGCCGCATCATGGTCCACCGGATTTGTTGTCATGACTGTTTGCTACTCGGGGTTTTTCTACTCTTGGGTGGCTTGTGTGGTTGCTTCAGCAGTCTCAGCATTGTTGTTCATCTTGTTGCTGTGGATCGTCAAGAAGTTTCCTGCACCTAGGCGACCCACGTCGCAAGCGGACTGAGCACTACCAATGTACGGCCACGAATAACGGCATTCATCGGATGGTAACCAGCCCATCCGGGGGATGCCGTTTTTCGTGCCCCGTAGGATGTTTCCATGGCCTTCCAATTTCGTTCCCCCGCCGCCGGCCGCTGGGAGGCGGACCTCCTGGGCGAGGGCTTCACCCGGCGCACGCTCCCGCTGTCCGACGGGTCAACCGCGACGCTGATCCGCCACCGCCCGAAATCCGCGCGGCCGCAATTCGCCCCGCCCTTGCGCGGGCTGGCGATCCTCTACGTGCACGGCTGGTCCGACTACTTCTTCCAGCGCGAATTGGCGCAGTTCCTGAGCACCGCGGGAGCCGACTTCTACGCGCTGGATCTGCGCAACTACGGGCGCAACCTCACCGCGGACAGCACCCCGGGGTTCATCACCGACCTGGAAGACTACTTCGAGGAATTCGATGCGGCGCACCGGATCATCTCCAGCGCCCACCCGGGAACCCGCTTCGTGATGCTCGCCCATTCCACCGGCGGGCTGAGCGCCGCCCTGTATGCCGCGGCGCACCCGGCAAAGGTGGACGCGCTGGCGCTGAACAGCCCCTGGCTGGAATTCCAGGCCTCCGAGTTGGGGCGCACCGCCCTGGCGAAGCTCCTGGCGGTGGCCAGCGGGCGCAATCCGCACCGGAACCTGCCAACCATCGACCCGGGCTTCTACACCCGCACCGTCTCAAACCGCTTCGAGGGCGAATGGGACTATGACCTGCAATGGCGTCCGGCCAACGGATTCACGCTCAGCACCGGATTCATCTCCGCGGTATTCGCCGCCCAGGCGAAGGTGAAAAAGGGGTTGGAGCTGCGCCAGCCGGTGCTGGTGATGCTCAGCGCCCGGGACTACCTGCTGCCGCGCTGGAGTGACGCGGCCACCCGCTCAGATGTGGCGCTGAACGTGCAGGTGGTCGCGCAGCGCAGCATCAACCTGGGCCGCGAGCTGCACCTGGTGCGGCTGCCCGATGCGCTGCACGACGTGTTCCTCTCCGCCGCGCCGGTGCGCTCCGCGGCCTACCTGCGCCTGGGTTCCTGGTTGGCCACGGTCAAGAACCGGCAGGCCGACTCGTCGCTTGCGCGCAGCGTGCGGCGCACCGTGGGCGGCTAGCTACGGTGCGGTGACCGGAGGCTGCGGCACCCGGTCGTTGACCAGTTCCAGCTCCCAGCCCGCGGCGCGGCGGGCGAGGATCGCCACCGAGCCGTTGCGGATGGTATCCAATTTGTAGCCGGCGAAATGCGAGAGCGTGTAGCGGATGATCGTGCCGTGGCAGACCACCGCGACGTTCTGCCCCGGGTAGTCCGCGGCGATCTGCTCGATCGCCCGGCGCCCGCGGTCCACCACCGATTCCAGCGCTTCGATGCCCCCGCCCAGCTTGCCCGGCCAGCGCTCCGCCGCCTCGGTCTCCAGCACCCCTTCGCCCTCGCCGTAGTCCCGCTCGATCAGCAGGTCGTAGGCCGGGCCGAGCTCCAGCCCCAACCCGTCGGCAATAATCTGCGCCGTTTCCCGCGCGCGGCTCAGCGGGGAGGAGACGATCGCGTCCCAGCGTCCGGCGCCGAGCACCGCCACCGCCTCGCGGGCCTGCCCGCGCCCGGTGTCGTTCAAGGCGATATCGCTGCTTCCCTGCAATCGGCCTTCGAGGTTCCAGCGGGTCTGTCCATGCCTGATAAATCCGAGTTCCATAGGGCCATTCTGCCACCGGGGGCCAACATAATTAACGCGTCCCAGGTGCCTGCCCCTGAGTCCGGCCTCTATTCTGACCCAAACCGGTGACAGCGTATACCTAGCTCAATTCCAGAACCGTGTCGCAATGGTTCATCACAGCCGTCGAATGCGTTGCGATTAACACGGTGGCTCCCCCAGCTGCGATATTACGAAGCTCCTTCATCACCATGGACTCATTAGTGCTGTCCAACGCGCCGGTAGGTTCATCAGCTAAGACTAGCGCAGGGCGTTTAACGATCAGTCTGGCTAAGGCCACCCGCTGTTGTTCGCCACCGGAAAGGGAATAGACCATCTCTTTACCCCGCCCGCCGAGACCTACATGTTCCAGGGCTCCGTCAAAATCGGTCGTTCGGATCTTCGCTTTTCCCGCAGGTGCCAATGCAACTTCGAGGTTATCCCGAATCGTTGAGCTTTCGATCAGCGCATAGTTTTGGAACATGTAACCCAATGAGTCCCGCCGAAAGCGCCGTTGTTCTTGGCTGGAGAATGCCGAAATTTTCTCACCACCAACAATGAGGCTTCCGCCATCTAGTCTTTCAAGCAGGCCTAGACAGTTCAAAAGAGTCGATTTCCCTGATCCAGAAGCCCCCATCACCGCCATCAACTGCCCGGTCGGCACGCTAAAAGTCAGGTTACGAAATAGCGTCTTGGAACCGAAAGATTTCGTGGCCCCGTGAACTTCGATAGTGCTCATGCGGTTTCCTCACTATGGGTACGAATCAGGCGTTGAGTCTTAGCGTGCACCACAGCAAAAAGCAGCAACAGATTAATAAGGGCGACACCCAGAACCACTACAGGCTGCCATTGGGCGACGGCCAAATCACTGGCTGCATGGGACACCTCGCCGAAGGACTTCGCACGAACAGCAGTCCAAATTCCTGTCACCGCCGCCCATCCGACGGCTAGCGCTAAGACAACAGCTTCACCTTTGATGAGCCACCGGTGGGTGGACCAGAAAGACCAGCCGTTCAGATATCGCACCAAGATCGTTTGCGCATTGGACCGGACATGAATCTGCGCCATTCCAACTGCGGTAGCGAGGAGCACCAGCAGTGCTACGACGGCGCATACTGCCTGAAAGCGAAGTCCTTCCTGGCGCGTCGCGGATTCGTCGGCGGCCATTTGAGCGATCGGGAGGTAGGCAGAAATCCACGTTCCCAAGAATTCTGGGGGTGTATCGATTCGGGCTTGTTCTGCATCCGCCATCAAGACTAGTCCTCTGCTGGCTTGCCCCATGTATTCATCGTCCGCGATGAACCCGGAGTTGGCACCGATACCGACAACGATAGCGTTATTCAGATGACTTTCCTTGTTTGGGCGATCGGCCGCGCTGCCGTAGAGGAAGTGTCTCTGAGCATCACGCAGCGTCACAGTACTTATCGTGGGTAATTGGCTACCCCCATAGTTTTCCAGCAGTGCACTTTCCACCTCTTCAGCCGAGCGCTTGGAGTATTCGGGGACCATAATGACAACTTCGTCGTCCGGGACACTGGTTATTTGCTGCCCTTGCGCATCAAGGACTCGGTTGCGTTGCAGATAGCCTCGGTTGACTAGCAGCACCTCGTCTTGAAGCGTGGTGTCTGCCGAGTGTTCTGCCAGCGTGCTCACCATGATGGTGTGCCCCAGACGGTCTTGCTCTTTAAGCCAAATCCCAGTGTCGAAGGCTAATTTGTCTATCTGTTGCGGAGCAAAAAGTCCCTCAAAGACAATCTTTGCCACGTTGCCTACGTCGGCTAAAGAATCCTGGTTTCTCTGTGCTTGCGCGGCCGCGCTACTGGCAGCGAATGCCGAGGCGATAAGTGATACCGCCAAGATGATGCTCGGGATTCGTAGAATATAGGTGGCTGGCACCGCAACCTTGAACCCGAATTTTCCTTTGATCGCGTCGAGAATTTTCACGTCGAACGCCAAATGTAGCGCCCCAATATGCAAACATGTGATGACCAGCAGCATGAGCCCCACGAGGCTGAACGCCGTTTCCAGATATCTCCCCAGCTGGTTCCATCCGTTGTATAGCAGTAGCCCCAGCAATGCTGCCGTGAAGCCCAAGGCAAGAATGACCGTGATGGCAACTATCTCTTGCCGGGAATCTCGTTTTAAGGCTGTATTGATGGTGCCGCCATGCAACCGTAAAATCGCGTAGTGCTTGGCCCGTGAAAGAACCGAAAAACCGGTCAATAAGGCCACGAGCAATAAGGCAACGATCGTTGCCGGCCCTAAGAAGCCAAAGAAAATTTCGCCGGCAAGGGCCGGAAATGAGGTGCCGGACTTGTACGTCTCTACCGAATAACCCAACTCGGTGAAGTCTTGCTCAACCATGCGCAGCGCGGCCGAATTGCCGAAGATGAAGTACTCTCCGCGCGGATCCATCCCATCAAGGTCAGTTGCTGCGTGAACGATAGTGCTGACGCTCTGGCTGAATTGCGGGAAACCGGTGTCCAACCACTGCGCCTCTTTTTGGGCGTTGTTGCCACTGGCCAGATAGAGGTGACGCACCGATGCATCATGCAAGTCACGATTTTCACGCACGATGATTGAGCCGGACTCTGCAGCGGATCCCTGGACCAGTTCGCATAGTCCTTGGTTGCCGGACATAGTCTCCGTACCCGAGACGAGAATTCTGCTAGCGCCCGCCAGCGTCGACTCATCAATGGACTTTGTAAGCATAAAAGACACAAATAACGAGTACAGAAGGGCTACTGCGACAGCTAGTCGTAGTCCGGTATTTTTCATTTGTTCTTTCTGCCGGCGGTTGTCTCCGGTTGCCGGAGTCCGAACTCATGCGATCCGCTGTCTACCATTGCTCCGCACAACATACGCGCTTCAATATACCTGAGCTGGATCTATTGAACTTTGGCACAACACGTTGCTGACCAGATAAAACGTCTTTATTCACAGCACACAAGGAGCGGTCAATGATCGATTTTTGAACTGCTCCCGCTTAATCATCCGAACATCGCGGAATCAGTGGTCTCCCCATCGCAGATGAGCTATCTCACGATAGAGCTTGGCCACAAACAACCCCGTCCAGCATCATGCACCACGTAAAATTCTTGAGGCACCAGCTGGCTTGAACCTTCAAGTCTCCGGCCGCAGATCACATGCACCTCAAAGTAGATCCGAGTATTTCATCGTGACCGATATCAAGGCGTCCCTCGCCCGCGGGCTCACGGCCCGCCACATCCGCTTCATGGCCCTCGGCTCGGCCATCGGCACCGGATTGTTCTACGGCTCCTCCGCCGCCATCCAGGCAGCCGGCCCGGCCGTGCTCTTCGCCTACATGATCGGCGGCGCGGCGGTTTTCATCGTCATGCGCGCCATGGGCGAGATGGCCGTCAAGCATCCGGTCTCCGGATCCTTCGCCCACTACGCCTCGCGCTACCTGGGCCGCTTCGCCGGGTTCGTCACCGGGTGGACGTTCACCTTCGAGATGGCGATCGTGGCGATCGCCGACGTCACCGCCTTCGGCATCTACATGCGCTTCTGGTTCCCGCAGGTGCCGCAGTGGATCTGGGTGCTGGCCGTGGTGCTGCTGATTGCCGCGATCAACCTGATGAAGGTCAAGGTCTTCGGCGAAACCGAATTCTGGTTGGCGGTCATCAAGGTCACCGCGATCATCGCGATGATCGTCGGCGGCGCGGCGCTGATCGTCTTCGGCTTCAGCGCCCCGGACGCCGAAACGGCCACCGGCTTTGCCACGCTGATGAGCGCCGGCACGCTGTTCCCCAACGGCTTCATGGGCCTGCTGCTGTCCTTCGCGGTGGTGATGTTCGCCTTCGGCGGCATCGAAACCATCGGCATCACCGCCGGCGAAGCGGAGGATCCGGGCAAGTCGGTGCCCGCGGCGATCAACACCGTGCCGTGGCGCATTCTGCTGTTCTACGTGGCTTCGCTGGCGATCGTGATGATGCTCTTCGACTGGCGCCAGATCGACGGTTCGGCCTCGCCGTTTGTGCAGATCTTCGACGCGCTGGGCCTCCCGGCGGCCGCTCACGTGCTCAACGCTGTGGTCATCACCGCCGCGGTGTCGGCGATCAATGCGGACACCTTCGGCGCCGGGCGGATGATGTTCGCGATGTCCCGCGAGGGCCACGCGCCGGCTTCCTTCGCGAAGATCTCACGCCACGGGGTGCCGTGGATGACGGTGCTGACCATGTCCATCGTGCTGCTGGTCGGCGTGCTGCTCAACGCCCTGCTGCCCGAATCGCTGTTCATGATCATCGCCTCGATCGCGACCTTCGCCACCGTCTGGGTGTGGATCATGATCCTCACCTCCTATTTGGCGATGCGCCGCCAGGAAAAGTCCGGCGTCGTGGTGGACCGCGAATTCGCGGTTCCCGGGGGCACCGCCAGCGCCTGGATCGCGCTGGTATTCATGGCCTTCGTGGTGCTGCTGTTGGCCCTGAGCGCCGAGACCCGCATTGCGCTCTACGCGGGCGCCGGCTGGCTGGTGCTGCTCGCGGTGGCTTACAAGTTCCTGGTCCGCACTCCGCAGGCCGGGCTGGTTTCCAGCAAATAAGTTTCGGAGAACGCCACATGATGCACCCGCGGACCGCTCCGGTCCGCGGGTGCATCGCGGTTAAATGGTGGTGCTATCCATCCGGCGTTCGCGCCACAGCCCGAGGCTGGCCCAGGCCAGCATGCCTCCGGCCACCAACCACAGGGCTGACAATCCCAGCTGCAGATAGGCGAAGGCCCCGCAGACCGAGCCGAGGGTGATCATCGCCCAGAGGATCGCGTAGGGCACCCATAGCGCACGGTTGGCCCCGGACAGCGCCCCGGCTAGGTGCTGGCCGAGTTTCACCAGCGTGCCGGTCATATAGGTCAGTCCCAGCGAGACCTCCCCGGAGCGCGTGTAGCTGACGTTGACCGCGCCCATGGCGGCGGCCAGCAGGCAGGCGGTCAGCACATTTCCGGCCGCACCCAGTACGGCCGCGCACAGCAGCAACGTGGCGGATAGATACATCACCCGGGGCCGCCGGTAGCGTCTGGCCCGGGCGGAAAGCAGGGTTGCGAGCATGACTCCGAAGACAAAACTCGCCACGAATCCCATGGCCAGCAACCATCCGCTCGCGTCCCCGGTGGCCAGGGCCGCGGAGGACCGGGTGGAATTCCCGGACATGAAGGAGAGGAAGTACCCGGAGAAGTGCAAGAACCCCACCCCGTCGACGAAGCCCGCCATCATGGTGATTCCGCCGGCAAAAATAACGCCCTTATAGCTCAACGACTTGGCCATCATCCTCCTGACGGTGCATAGGTTCTGCCTATTCCATCTTGCCATCGCCGCGGCGGGAATGTTGCACGGCGGCTAATTGTTGAAGCTTTCATGAGTGAAAAACGAGTCCGTGTGGACATCTGGTCCGATATCGCCTGCCCCTGGTGCTTCATTGGCAAGCGCCGCTTCGAAAAGGGCGTTGAACAGTTCGAATTCTCCGAGAACGTCGACGTCTTCTGGCACGCCTACCAGCTGGACCCCACCCTTCCGGAGCGCTATGACGGCGACGAGGTGCAGTACCTCTCCGAGGTCAAGGGCATGGATCCCGAGCAGGTCAAGGGGATGCTGGCGCATGTCACCGAACAGGCGGCCGGCGAAGGGCTGGACTACAACTTCGACGCGCTGCGCCCGGCGAACTCCTTCACCGCGCTGCGCCTGCTGGAACACGCAAAGACCGAGGGCAAGGGCAGCGAGCTGAAGGAGACGCTGCTTTCGGCGCACTTCGAACGCGGCCTGGACACCGGGGACCGCCAGGTTCTGTCGGCGCTCGCGGCCGAGGTGGGGCTCAACGCGGCGGCGGTGCGGGAGACCCTCGGATCGACGGCCTACACCGAGGAAGTGAACGCGGACATCGCCCAGGCACGCCAGTTGGGCATCAGCGGAGTGCCGTTCTTCGTGATCGACGGCAAATACGGGATCTCCGGGGCGCAACCGGCCGAGGCCTTCACCAATGCGCTGACCCAGGCGCATGCCGGAGCGGTGAACTAGCTTCGCGCACCGGCTGAGCGCACTGACAGCCCCCGGGGATCTTCGCCGCCGCTATTCCGACTCGGCGCAGTGCAGCTTTCCGGGGGCGTCATTGAGCTTTCGTTCCTTCTCCAGCCCCTCGAACTTCGCCCCGACCTCCAGGTCGATGCGCGCGTCACGGCGTTCCTTGTCGAAGACGAACACCGCCCCGGGCAACTGGCGCTGAACGCTCAGCGCCTGGGCATACCCCTTGGGGCCGGCGATCACCGCACCCACCTCGTCGGCGTAGTCGCTCGCGGATTCGGTGATCGAGGTGATGGTGAAGCCGCGCTCCTCGAGCGTTTCGGCGGTCGCCCCGGCCAGCCCCGGTTTTCCGGTGGTATTCAGCACCCTGACCTGCACCGAGGCCGGATCCTGCACCTTGAACTCAACGTCGGGGCATACCGGATTTTCGATGTCGACCGGCGCATCGGCCACCGCGTCCTCCACCGGCTCCTGGGCCAGCGGCCAGTTCCCGGTAAAAATCAGCACCGCGGCCACAAAGCCGAGCACAACGAGCGATGCCATCACGGAGAACACCACGTTCTGCCGGGTGCGGCGGCGTTTCTTGGCCTGCAGATCCGATTGGAAGGCTAGCTCGGATTCGCTGACGATATGCTGCCCATGCCAACTGCTTGGATCACGACGATCCTTCGGCTCGGTCATTGGCCTACCTTCCCTGCGCACCTTTCGGCCTGCGCCCTGAGGCTATCTTGATCCGAGCCTACCCGTTAGGCGTCCAAATCCAACACCCTTGCGTGCAGCACCGATCGATGGTGCAAGGCCGAGCGCAGCGCCCGATGCAGCCCATCCTCCAGATACAGCGTTCCCTGCCAGAGCACCACGTGGGGGAAAAGATCTCCGTAGAAGGTCGAGTCCTCCGAGAGCAGCGCCTCCAAATCGAGCACAGTTTTCGTGGTCACCAGTTCGTCGAGCTTCACCTGCTGCGGCGGAATTTCGCTCCACTGCCGAGAGGTAGTTAATTGATGCTCTGGGTAAGGGCGCGAAGCGCCAACGGCTCGGAAGATCACCTTCCAAGCATATGGAACCCCACCGGCAAAAACACATTCCCAGGCGTTGGGGCGCATTATTCATCGCGGACGCCTAGCGCGTGAACAGGTGACGGGCAGTGCCGAGAACACCCGGCGAAAACCCCTTGGAAGATTCGCCAGCGCGTAGCTTGCGCCTCTATGAAGCAAAAAGCAAGGATTGTTACGACGGGAGAAACTTGGAGGAACCCGGCGTAACGGACGCTAGTAACAATTGAGTTTTTGGGTGCAGTCTAGGGATATGAACAACGTAGTCACCGAGATCCCAGTCCTCGACATCTCAACCTCACGCAACGCCGACGGAAGCTTCAACGAAGCCTTCGTCGCAGCACTGCGCGATGCCGCGCACCGCGTAGGGTTCTTCCAGATCGTTGGCTACGCCTCACATGCGAACCAAGACCAGGAACTGCTGGATACGATTGCCGAGTTCTTCAAGAAGCCCGTCGCTGAGAAGATCAAGCTCGATAACCGCAACAGCGCCCAGTTCCGCGGCTACACCCGCATGGGCACCGAAATCACCCGTGGCCGAGCCGATGCCCGCGAGCAGATTGATTACGGACCGGAGCGCGAGACCCTGTCCGAGGTCCCTGCCGACAAGCCTTATTTGAACCTGCAGGGCCCCAACCAGTTCCCGGCAGATTTCCCGCAGCTTGAGGAACGTGCCCTGGCGTGGGCCGAGCTGATGAACCAGACCGGCCACGAGCTGCTCTCGGCCATCGCAGTGGGCCTGGGCCTGCCCGAAGAGCACTTCGACGAGCCATTCGCTGACACCCCGTCATGGATGGGCAAGCTGGTGCACTATGTTTCCGGCGACGTCGTACCCGACGCCGGCAACCAAGGCGTGGGCCTGCATGCGGACTACGGCTTCGTGACCCTGCTGCTTCAGGACCAGGTTGGCGGACTGCAGGTGCAGCCCTACGGCCAGGAGGAATGGATTTCGGTGCCTCCGACCCCGGGCGCGCTGGTGGTAAATCTCGGCGAGATGCTCGAAGTGGCCACCGACGGCTATCTGATGGCCACCATCCACCGAGTGGTCGCCCCGCCAGCTGGCGTCGACCGCTACTCTGTGCCGTTTTTCTACTCCCCGCGCCTCGACGCGGTGGTCGACAAGGTGCAGCTTCCGGCGGAGCTTGCGGCCGTAGCCCGCGGCGTATCGGATGATCCGCATAATGCAATGCTCGCCTCTTACGGTGCGAACGTTCTCAAGGGCTGGCTACGCGCCCACCCGCAAACCGCTGCCATTCACTACCCGGAACTGAGCAGCAAAAAAACCAGCGCTTAGCCGCAGGCGGCCC
This sequence comes from Arthrobacter sp. MYb224, assembly GCF_002975455.1. Classification (NCBI taxonomy): domain Bacteria; kingdom Bacillati; phylum Actinomycetota; class Actinomycetes; order Micrococcales; family Micrococcaceae; genus Arthrobacter; species Arthrobacter sp. MYb224. The sequence goes on from NZ_PCPU01000004.1 coordinate 184,761, forward strand.
CACCATGCGTGAAGGCTTCGACTTGGTATTGCGCTACCATTTCGAAGCCTTCACGCACTTAAATGGGTACCAGTAATGATTGCCGCCTTGCGCGGCAGCCAGTTAATCCCCCAAGATCCAACCTCATTCGGCACAGCACCCCTATGGCACAAGGCCATGGTGATTATTCTGCTCGATAATCCTCAAGGGTTGATTATCGAATGCTCAAGATCAGCTCAATGTTTCGCTGCGGCTAGGAACGCGAGTTCTGCTCGCCGACCATCCGGTATCCAACCCCGCGCACCGTCTCGATCCACAGTTCCGTTCGCGCCGAATCGCCCAGTTTTCGTCGCAGATTTGCGATATGCACTTCAATGCTTCGCACGGCGGCGGGTGACACGTATAGATCCACCGCACCTGCCCCATCCTCGTCATTCAGCATTCGGGCCAGTTCCTTCTTGCTCCGCACATGCCCTGGGTGCAGCAGCAACGCGCGCAGCAAGGAAAATTCGGTAGCGGTCAGCTCCACCGGCTCTGCATCGATCATTACCTGCCACGTCACGACGTTCAACGTGAGATTCCGATGGCTAAGTATCCGACCCGCCTGGCTCTCGCCTAAGGCCAGCAACCTACTGGTGGTGGCCTGGCGGCGCACAAAGGAATCGAGTCGCGCCCTGAATTCCCGCTCACGCAACGGCTTGGCCATCACGCCGTCGGCCCCCGCGTCAAAGGAGTGCACTACGTCGAATTCTTCATCGGAATCAAGCACCGCAAGCAAATGGGCACTAACGCGATTCGAGAGTCGGCGCAGGGTCTCATGGCCGTCGATGTCCCGAAGTCCGGAGCCAACCACAATCACCTGAGGGTTGATTCGTTCGGCTAGCTCTACTCCAATTTCTCCAGAGGACGTCTCGTGCACGACAAATCCAACTTGTTTTAGCAGGCGCGACAACACCGCGCGAACCTCAAACTCGTGCTCGATAACTACGGCTTTACGGACGTCCCCTGCCAAGCTAGCCACAACCCCCATTTGGTGACACGGATCACGCATTGCGTGAAGATCCATGCTACCGGATGGAGGCGTTCTTCGCGTCTGCCTAGGCCTCCTGCTCCGACAAAACGCAGAATTCATTGCCTTCCGGATCAAGCAAGACGATCCATGGGAAATCGCTGGATTCGACTTCCGCATATTTCGCTCCGAGCCCCAAGAGCCGCTCAACCTCTTCGTCTTGCGTGCAGTCGACCGGGCGCACATCAAGATGTACGCGGTTCTTGATGGTTTTCTCCTCCGGCACCTGAGCGAAGGCCAAGACCGGAGCATGCGAATCTTTAGTTGCCTCGGCAGGACCTATCGTCACCAGGCCAGCTTCTTCGCTGAGCACCGAATAATCGAAGACCTCGCCCCAAAAACGGGCGATCAGTACCGGATTCTTGCAGTCAATGGCCAGTTCTGCGAACCTGCAACCCATTTTCAATCTCCCACATGACGGAGGAAAAGCGATTTGCTGTCCCCTCGATTACCTTATGCGTCGGGATACTACTCCCAAGCCCGGGCTTAAATGCGAAAACCCCCGATTTCTCGGGGGTTTTCTTTGGCGGAGGATAGGGGATTTGAACCCCTGAGGGCGTTAACCCAACACGCGTTCCAGGCGTGCGCCATAGGCCGCTAGGCGAATCCTCCTCAGTTTGCTCCGTGGAGCAGGTACCAGCATATCTAAATATCTCCACAATCACGAATCGAGGGCGTTGTGGGTTCAACTACGCGTATTTTCAGCAAAAAATTGGCGAAATTTCGGGGATTATCTAGTTTATCCACATCTGGCACGCGTCCACCAAAGCCCCTTTCCGCGGCGCTGGATACTTAAAACATGAACAAACGAGAGGTATTTCATAGCGGCGATGATCCTCATCGGCTGCATATAAGTCCGCCGGGCACCAGAACCGATCCAGGTACCGACGGCGTGTGGGCTGCCCACGTTGAGCAAGAAACGATCTTCGCGAAGCTAGCAGCAACTATCAAGAGCCTTCATGAGCAGGGCAGGGCAATCGAACCAGCCACCGGGCTCAAACAACTGGAAACCCTTGGTCGGATACGCAGTATGTTGGATGCGGCAGAAGCTGCTTTGCTGGCCGATACCTACGAGCTGACTAGCAAACAAGCCGCCTTGTCCGGCACTCAGGACCCTTTAGTCGAAGACACTTTGCAAACGCAGTCTGCAGTGCATTTCGGAATTGATCCCGAAGCGGAACCTTTGGTTCGTTCGTCATTCATTTCCGAGGCATCTGGTGCACTGCGGCAAAGCGAACGCATAGTCCAAGGCAAATTATTCAACGCCGAGGGGCTTCGTCACCTCTGCCCCGATACCTTGAACGAGCTAGGAAAGGGCGCCATCACCACCAAGAGCGCCACGGAGATCGTTCACCAGGCGCAGGACCTTGAGCCCGAGAACGTGCAACAGATGCAAGAAGTACTCTTGCCGATCGCTCGCACCGGCTCGGATCGCACGGTGAAGGATCGTGCTCGCAAAATGCGTGAACGTTTCTTGCCAGAACCTGCGGAGACGAGACATGAAAAAGGGCGTGAATCTCGTTCGGTGATCTGGTGGCCGGAGGCCGACGGCATGGCCGTGCTTCAAATTCGACTTCCAGCCGAGGATGCCTTGGCAATCATCAACACCATCAACTGGCACGCCACGAAACATGATGACCCTGATGATCTGCGCAACGAGCAACAACGCCGCGCCGATATTTTCCGGGACGCTTTGCTCGATGGCTGGCCGGCCGGAAACGGCACTCCGCTCAAAGCGCGGGTGGCCTTGACCATCCCCGCCTTGCAAATGCTCGCAGATCCGACTCGAACGTTGGCCGATCTGGAAGGCTACGGGCCAATCGCCCTAGGTGCAGCCTTGCGACTGGCAAAGGATGCTCCTTCGCTGATGACGGTGCTCACCGACCCTTGGTCCGGTGCCGTCATCGACGTCGGGCGAAAGAAGTACCGCCCAACGAAAGCCCTCAAGGACCTCCTGCGATTACGGGATAACCACTGCAGGTTCCCTGGTTGCAACAGACTTCCGGATTCCAGTGAAATCGACCATGTCGATGACTGGGCCAAAGGCGGGCATACGAACCGCGACAACTCGCAGCTACTGTGCAAGCGGCACCAAATGTATAAGCACGCCTTAGGTTGGCAGGCCACATACATGGCCGACGGTTCGGTCAATTGGCGTTCGCCGAACGGAATCTTGCAGGTTGAGCTACCGGGTAGCGTCACCAGCGTGCAGAACTTCGACTTTGAACGGAGCCAAACCCCGATGCTCCCCGCCTCGGAATTGCCTGCTCGAGTTCGCCGGATTCTAGGTTGGTTTGACCCGCCGGATTCGAAAGCCGGGTGACATAGCCTCCTTCCTTTCAGGGGTTGGATTGAGAGCAAGCGCACGGCTACCGATTTTCATCCACCCCCAACTTTCGGGTAGTATCTTCTGTGACCCCTCGTGTGGTGTCATCCTGTTGAACTCCCCCAGGACCGGAAGGTAGCAAGGGTAGATGGGCTCTGGCAGGTGCATGAGGGGTCTTTGATTTTTCTAGCAAGCCGAATGGAGTTCGCGTGGGCGTTGGTCGTTTCGCCCCAAGCCCGACCGGGCAACTCCACCTGGGCAATCTGCGCACCGCAATTCTTGCTTGGCTTTTTGCCCGGTCCACCGATCGGCAATGCCTTCTGCGCATCGAAGACCTTGACCGAGTGCGCTCCGGCGCCGAGGAGCAACAGCTTTCGGAGTTGGCTTCCATCGGCTTGGAGTTCGATGCTCCCGTGGTCCGCCAAAGCGATCGCCTCCCCATTTATCTCGAAGCAATCCAAGCTCTTCGCGAAAACGGCTTGGTCTTCGAGTGTTTTTGCACGCGCAAAGACATTTCAGAGGCTGCCAGCGCGCCGCACGCGGCACCCGGCGCATACCCCGGCACGTGCCGAAATCTCACTGCCGAAGAACGTGCCGAAAGAGCCCGACAACGGCCGGCTGCTCTGCGCCTTCGTTCCACGGTTGACCAGTTCACCATTCACGATGAGCTTTTCGGGCCTTACACCGGCGTGGTGGATGATTTTGTGTTGCTGCGCAATGACGGCTCCCCCGCTTATAACCTTGCAGTGGTCGTTGATGATGGCGCCTCCGGCATTGACCAGGTTGTTCGCGGTGACGATTTGCTGTCCTCCGCCCCACGCCAGGCATACCTAGCGCAGCTGCTCGGATTGCCTATTCCTACGTACGCCCACGTCCCGTTGGCATTAAACGTTCAAGGCCAACGTCTGGCTAAACGCGATGGTGCGGTTACGCTCGAAGACCTTTCCGAAAAAGGACTAAATGGCGCACAGATCCGCGCCTACTTGTTAGAGTCATTGGGCTTGCCCGGCACGTCTTTGCAGGCAGCTTTGGACTCCTTCAACCCTTCAGCTTTGCCTCGCGAGCCTTGGGTCGTAGAACCAGAATTTATTGTTGACCAGTTGATGCCTCCGGCATCGCACAACCGATAGGGTACCGGTGTGAGTACAGCGCTTTATCGCAGATACCGTCCAGACACTTTCGCCGAGGTCATCGGGCAGGAACATGTCACGACCCCGTTGATGACTGCGTTGGAAAAGAACCGGGTCAATCACGCGTACCTGTTTTCCGGTCCGCGCGGTTGCGGCAAAACGACCAGCGCACGCATTCTGGCGCGTTGCCTGAACTGCGCGCAGGGGCCGACTCCTACCCCGTGCGGCACCTGCCCCAGTTGTGTCGAGCTGGCAAACGGCGGCCCCGGTTCCTTGGATGTCATCGAGATCGACGCCGCCAGCCACGGTGGTGTCGAAGACGCCCGTGATCTGCGTGAACGTGCGACCTTCGCGCCTACCCGCGACCGCTACAAGATTTTCATCATCGACGAGGCCCACATGGTCACCTCGGCGGGCTTCAACGCCCTGTTGAAGATCGTCGAAGAGCCACCACCACATATCAAGTTCATTTTTGCGACGACCGAACCGGACAAGGTCATCGGCACCATCCGTTCGCGCACCCACCACTATCCGTTCCGCTTGGTGCCGCCCGAGGCACTGCTGGCATACCTCAAGACGCTCTGCGAACGCGAAAACGTAGTGGTCGCCGACAGCGTGCTTCCGCTGGTGATTCGCGCCGGCGGCGGTTCGGTGCGCGACACCCTCTCGGTGCTAGACCAGTTGATGGCTGGTGCCCGTGAAGGAGGCGTGGACTATGAGACCGCCATTGCCTTGCTCGGCTATACCCATTCCACGCTGCTCGATGAGGTCATCCTCTCCCTGCACGAGGCCAACGGCGCTTCGCTCTTTGGCGCCATCGACCGCATCATTCAAACCGGCTTGGATCCGCGACGTTTCGTTGAAGATCTGTTGGAACGCATGCGCGATCTGATCATCGCCAAGGCGATGCCTGAAGGCCTGGAGAAAATTCTGCGAGGCACCCCAGCCGATCAACTGGAGTCGCTGCACATGCAGGCCTCGCTGGTCGGCGCCGGTGAACTGAGCCGTTGGGCCGATGTGACCAACCAGGCGCTGACCGAGATGACCGGCGCGACCTCTCCGCGATTGCACTTGGAACTGTTGGCGGCGCGTTTGATGCTGCCTGGAGCGGAAAACTCGGCGAGCTCTTTCGCCGCACGCCTCGATCGCTTGGAACGTCATGCGATGACCGGCGGCGCGCTTCCAGAGCTCCCGGAAGGCGAAATGCCAACGCAGTCATCGGGCGTTGCCCCCTCCCCCGCGGCGGCCCGCCAAGGAGCGGCCGCGGTACGCGAGGCCCTTGCCGCCGCGAAGTTGCGCAATGGCGGCGTCGAGCCGGCAGCCCAGGAACAGTCCTCCGCCGGCACTCCCGTAACGCCGGCGCAGCAGCCCAGCGCCTCCCAGCCCCAGACGCAGCCGACCGCGCCAGCTCAGGCGCAGCAGGAACAGAAAGTTGCCCCTAGCGAGCAACAGAACGTCCAGCCGCGGGAGCAAGAACCCGCGCCACGCGAACAGCAGCACCAGGAAGCACGAGCTCAACAGCCTTCGCAGGCGCAGCAACAGCCAGGTCAGCCTCGCGAACAGCAGCCGCCGGTGACGCAAGAAGAGCCAGATATTAACGCTCCGCTGGATCCGGACGCCGCCCGTTCACTCAACACCGGCGAAGCGGCCGATTGGGGAGCCACCTGGGGCCCGAAGGAAGACTTGAATCCGGTCACCACTCCGGTGCAGCCGGGTCCGAGCGTTCCCGAAGCTCGTCCGGAAGGCGTCGCGCCGTTCAGCCTGGTTCCAGATCCGGCCGCAGGGGAAGACTTGTCCTTCGGTACTGGTGTTTCCATCGATGACGTGAAGCAAAATGCGGCGATGGCCGAGTTCACTCGCCGTGCGGCTGAAAATCGTCCTCAGCAAGCCCCGCAGCAGGTTGACCCTCGCCAGATGCAGCAGCAACAGCCGCAGCAAGATCAACAAGCTCAAGGCCAAGCGCAGCCTCAGCAGCAGGCGCAGAACCAGGCACAGGAACAGGCAGCCCACGAGGCACGCCGCCGCGCCGAGGAACAGGCAGCTCGCGAGCAGGCCGAACAACGTGCCGCAGCGGAACGGGCCGAGCAAGAAAAGCTCGCACGCGAGCAGGCCGAGCAACGCGCCGCTGCAGAACGGGAAGCTGCAGCACAGCGTGCTGCCCAGGAGAAGGCGGCACGCGAGCAAGCCGAAGCGCAGCAACGCGCACAAGCCGCTCGAACTGCCCAGCAGCAGGCGCCACAGCAACCGGTCCAGCAATCCACGCCGCCAGCACAGCAGTCGAATGCTGCCGGGGCATCGGTTCAGCAGTTCCAGCAGGCCTGGCCGGCGGTCTTGGAGCAGCTGCAGTCAAGCTCCAGGGTGCTCCATTCCATGGTCGCCAACTATGGTTCGGTCGCCGGTTTCGATGGCCGCACGCTGACGATCGCGTTCAGCAATACCGGTCCGATTGTTAATCTGCGCAATCGTCCGGACATGATGCAGATATTGGTAGGCATCCTGTGCCAGGTGGCAGGCCAACAGATCGAAGTCGTACTTGCCGAGGGCGGATCGGCACCCGCCGGTGGTGGTTCCCCAAAAGGTGAACGCCGGCCAACACCGGCGTCCTCCCCAGCAGCAGCCACCAACGTACAGGCTCCGATCGCTGGGGTAGCGCCCAACGCTCCGTCGCGCCCGCAACCAGCCGGCGCTCCGGCTCCGGCTCCGGCTCCGGCCAGCAAGCCATCGCCATCAGGTGATTCGGGGTACGTCAGCAGTTACGACGATGTGCCGCCTCCGCTGGACGAGCCGTATATGGACGAGCCCCCGTACCCCGACGACGGGTACGGCACGTCTGGCAGCCCAGCGCCGCAGGCTCCCACCGTTCCGGCGACGGGCTCAGCGGCAAGCCCGCAACCAGCAAAGCCGCAGGAAGCTAGCGCATCATCCGAACTCGCTGCGGCCGTGCTGGAACCCGTGGCTCCAGCGCCGCGAGGTACCGCTCCGCGCTCCTTTGACGGCCCCCCGGTGGCCCCGCGTCCCCGGCTGACCGCCGGGCTCAGCGCACGCCAGGCAGAGGTGGGAGCCCCGGTAATCTCGCGTCCGGTTTCTTCCACACCGTTGCATCCGGGCAGCACCACCGATACCTTCGAGTCCAAGGCGATCCGCGAGCCGGAGCCGGAGGCACCAACGCCGGCGCCGGTTGCCCCCGAGCCTGTTCGGGTGGCACCGCCGAAGCCTTCCGTGCAGCCTGCCACCGAGTCCGCTCCCGCATGGGGCGCACCCGGCGAACCGGCCGAGCAGCCAATTGCCGAGGCCCCGGCGCCGACCGCCGGACAGCGGCTCAGCCGCTACCAGCAGCTGATGAGCCAGGCCAAGGACAGCGCTCCGGCAGTGCCGGTGGAAAGTTCCGCCAGCAACTGGGGCACGCCGGATCGCGCCCAGCCTCCGTCCCCGGCCCCAGAGCCGGAGGAGTTCACGCCCAGCGAAGACGACATCGAGGTCGAGGATTCGGCACTCATCGGCGTCCCCGCGGTAGAGCGGCTGCTCGGCGGCATGGTCATCGAGCAGCGTGACGTTAACGGAAATGTCGTGGAAATTAAGCGCGGGCTCTAACCGCCAAACTGTCTAGGTGAGACACTAGGGTATAGGACGGTGGGATACCACCGCAGGCCAATTATGGCACCGCAAGATCAATGGACGTTTGAGCTGTCAGGAAAGTGGGCATTAGGTGTACGAAGGTGCTGTTCAGGAACTGATCGACGAGCTCGGTCGGCTACCCGGCATCGGTCCTAAATCGGCGCAGCGCATCGCTTTTCACATTCTCGATGCCGACGCCGAGGATATGACGCGCCTTGCCGCGTCCATCCAGCAGGCCAAGGAGAAGGTCCGCTTCTGTGAGATCTGCTTCAACATTTCCGAGCAGAACACCTGCGGGATCTGCCGCGACGAGCGCCGCGATACCAGCCAGATCTGCATCGTCGAGGAGTCCAAGGACGTGCTCGCCATCGAGCGCACCCGCGCCTTCAATGGCAAATACCACGTGCTGGGTGGCTCGATTAATCCGATCGCCGGGATCGGCCCGGAACAGCTGCACATTCGTGAGCTGGTCACCCGCCTGGGTGACAGCTCGATCACCGAGCTGATCCTCGCCACCGACCCGAACCTGGAGGGCGAGGCCACCGCAATCTATCTGGTGCGTCAGCTCAGCCCGCTGGGCATCAAGATCACCCGTCTGGCTTCTGGCCTGCCCGTGGGTGGCGACCTGGAGTACGCCGACGAGGTCACCTTGGCCCGCGCCTTCGAAGGGCGACGCAACACCATCGCACCGAGCACTTCACGGGCCTAGGTTCCCTGCCACACGAGCATATTTCATGCTGCCCGGTCCATCACCAGATGGTCCGGGCCTTCTTGTCTGTGGACTCAACCACATTGGTTGATAATGGTCAACTATCGACATATAGTTGATATCAGTCAACTTTATCTTTGAGTCCTTTGGAGTCCGCATGACCGCAGTAGCACCGGTCGAAAAACCCAAGATGAGCCACCGGCAGATCATGCAGTCGCTGACCGGTCTGCTTATGGGCATGTTCGTTTCAATCCTTGCAGGCACGGTAGTGTCCAGCTCCCTCCCGGTAATCGTTTCTGACCTGAACGGCAGCCAGACGGCGTTCACCTGGGTGGTTACCGCCACCCTGCTTGCCACCACAATTTCCACCCCGATCTGGGGAAAGCTCGCCGACCTGGGCAACCGCAAACTGCTATTGCAGATTGCCCTGGCCATGTTCGTGCTTGCCTCCGCGGCCGCCGGCTTCGCGCAGAACACCGAATTCTTGATCTCCATGCGCGTGATCCAGGGCCTGGCAGGCGGCGGCATGGGCGCGCTGAGCCAGATCGTGATGGCAGATATCCTCTCGCCGCGCGAACGCGGCAAGTACATGGGCCTGTTCGGGGCCGTTATGGCGCTGGGTACCGTCGGCGGGCCGCTGATCGGCGGCTTCGTCACCGACACCATCAACTGGCGCTGGAACTTCTTCGTCGCGCTGCCTTTCGCCGTCGTGGCAATCATCTTGATCCAGCGCACGCTGAACCTACCAGCCATCGCCAAGCGCAAGGTCCAGATCGACTACCTAGGCATCATGCTGCTCGCCTCGGGCGTGGCAATGCTGCTGATCTGGCTTTCCATGGGCGGCAGCCAGTTCGAATGGAACTCGGCCACCAGCTACCTCATGGTGATCGGCTCGATCATCCTGCTGGCAGTCTTCGTGCTCGTCGAGTTCAAGGTTGCAGACCCGCTGATCTCCCTGCAGCTGTTCAAGAACCGCACCTTCACCTTCGCGGTGATCGCCTCGCTCGTGGTGGGCATCTCGATGTTTGGCACCTCGGTGTTCCTCAGCCAGTACATGATCATGGCCCGTGGTGCCACCGCCACCCAGGCCGGTCTGATGACCTTCCCGATGATGGCCGGCCTCCTGGTCGTCTCCACCATCGCCGGCGCACTGATCTCGCGTTACGGTAAATGGAAGGCCTTTGTGGTCACCGGTGCCGTACTGCAGGTTATCGGCCTGTACCTGCTGGGCACCATCCACTACGACACCGCCTTCTGGCTGGTGGGCCTCTACATGTTCATCCTCGGCGCGGGCGTAGGCCTGGTCATGCAGAATATGGTGCTGGTGGTGCAGAACTCGGTGGATCCAAAGATCCTCGGCGTCGCTTCCTCAGCGGTCACCTTCTTCCGCACCTTGGGCGGCACCGCAGGCACCGCAGGGCTGGGCGCAATGCTCGCGGTCACCATTCCGAATATGATCGCCGAGCGCCAGGGCGAGCTGACCAACGCCATCGCCTCGCTGGGCGACAAGGCCGCCGAGGTCGGTGCGGCGCTGAGCTCCGGTTCCCTGCCGACGATCTCCACGCTGCCCGAACCCGTGCGGATAATTCTCGAATCGATCTACGGCGATGGAGTGGCAGGCTTGTTCGCCTTGGCCGCGCCGCTCGCGCTGATCACCGTCGTCGCGGTGATCCTGCTGCCTAACCAGCACTTGAACACCAAGACCAATACCGAGCGGCTGGCCGAGGAATCCGACGCTTCTTCCACCGCGGATACCGACGCCTAGCCACCGTGGATACCTTGGATGAAGCGCAGCCGGAGACCCGGCGCGGGGTGCTATTCGACGACGCCGAGCAAGAACTGTTCACCTTGATCTCGGTGACCGCCAAGTCGCGACGCACCCTTGCCGCCCGGCTCGATGAAAGGCTGCCGCCCGCGGCGGTGCCGGTGCTGGGAATGATCCTCAAATGCCAGAGCATCACGCAGTCCGAAATTTGCGAGCACCTCATGACGGACAAGGCCACACTTTCCCGCCTGGTCACCCGCCTCGAAGAGCTCGGACTGGTCAGCAGGCAGGTCGATGAAGCCGACCGCCGGGTCTCCAACCTGCTGCCCACCGAACTGGCCAAGGAACGCTGGCACGGATGGCTGCAGTCCTGGCGCGAGGGCTTGCGCGAACGCATTACGCAGTGGTCCGACGACGACTTGGATCATTTGGTTGGCTTGCTCGGCAGGCTCAACACGGATTTGCGCGAACTGTGAACCATTGGCGCGGAGCCGCGGCCTTCGGTGAAGGCCGCGGCTCCGCGCCATTTGCGCGCCCGGATCGGCTGATGACCCGGCAGCGACCTTGGCCGCCAGGCTACATGCGGGCTGGTTAGTCCTTGGCTGCAGTGGCTACACTCGTTTCATGGCAATCAAGGGCAGCAATATCGAGGCAATCGCCAAGGCCACCGGCACCGGGTGGGACCAATGGGTCAGCCGGCTCGAAGCGGGCGGAGCCAGCGAGCTGGCGCATAAACCGCTCGCCTCGCTGGCCTACGAGATGATGCCCGCCGAACTTTCCAATCCCGGTTGGTGGGCCCAGTCCGTGGCCATCGCCTACGAGCAGCACATCGGACGCCGGGTCCCGGGCCAGTCCAGCGACGGCACCTTCAAGGGCTCCGTTTCGGCCACCATGGCCGCCGATCTGGACGGCGCCCTGGCTCGCTGGGTGGAGGCCGTCGGCGTGCGAACCGACTTCAACGGCGCGCAGCTGGTGGGGGAAGCCTCCGTCAGCGGTTCGGATCGATGGCGGTATTGGAAGGCCGAATTCAGCGACGGAAGCCGGGTGAGCGTGAACATCTCACTCAAGGGCGACAAGGCAAGCGTAAGCGCTGAGCATTCACGGCTCTCCAACCCTCAGGTATTGGATGGCTGGAAGTCATTTTGGCGACAAATCTTAGCCACAGCGCGCAAATGACCCGCATTTCCAGGCATCGAAACACCAAAGGCTAGGCAATATGACCAATGGTTACCTTCACAACTAGGTGATGCACCCGCGGTACTGACACAATTATCTACGGTAGATATGTCGCATCTGTGCTGGCAGCACGATGCGCATCAACAACTTTCATCAGTTGGAGTGTGCGCCCATGGGCCTGATAGTTCAAAAATTTGGCGGTTCGTCCGTATCCGATGCCGAAGGCATCAAACGCGTCGCGCGCCGAATTATTGATACCAAGGCGCAGGGCCATGAAGTCGTTGTGGTCGTTTCCGCAATGGGCGACTCCACCGACGAACTGCTCGACCTCGCGGCCCAGCTCACCGAGGACGCCCCCGCTCGCGAAATGGACATGCTCCTTTCGGCCGGCGAACGCATCTCCATGTCGCTGCTGGCCATGGCCATCGACCAGTTCGGCGAGAGCGCGGTCTCCTTCACCGGATCGCAGGCGGGGCTGATCACCGACTCAACCCACGGCATGGCACGCATTATGGAGGTTTCTCCGCAGCGTATCCGCCGCGCCATCGACCGCGGCTTCATCGCGATCGTCGCCGGCTTCCAAGGCATGAGCAAGGAATCGAAGAACATCACCACCATGGGCCGCGGCGGCTCGGACACCACCGCGGTGGCCCTTGCGGCCGCCCTCGGCGCCGATGTCTGCGAGATCTACACCGACGTTGACGGCATCTACACCGCCGATCCTCGCGTGGTCGGTGCCGCGAAGAAGATCGACGAGATTTCCAGCGAGGAAATGCTGGAGATGGCGGCCAGCGGCTCCAAAATCCTGCACCTGCGCTGCGTGGAGTACGCCCGCCGTTTCGGCGTGCCGCTGCACGTGCGCTCCTCATTCAGCACCAACGAGGGCACCTGGGTGCTCCCGGACCCCAACGACAAGATCAAGATTCAAGAGGGAGAACCCTTGGAACAGCCAATCATCTCCGGTGTTGCCCACGACCATTCGGAAGCCAAGGTCACTATCATTGGCGTGCCTGACATCCCGGGCAAGGCAGCACAGATTTTCGGGGTTATCGCGGCCGCGCAGGCAAATATCGACATGATCGTGCAGAACATCTCGACTCGCGGTACCGGCTCCACCGATATCTCATTCACCCTGCCGATGACCGAGACCAAACGGGTTCTCGCGGCGCTGGAAACCTCCCGCGGCGAAATCGGCTTCGAGGATATCGAGCACAACGACGAGGTCGGCAAGCTCTCGCTCATCGGTGCGGGCATGCGCTCGAACCCAGGAGTTTCCTTCACCTTCTTCGAGGCGCTGCACCAGGCCGGGGTCAACGTGGACATGATCTCCACCTCGGAGATCCGCATTTCGGTGGTAACCGACGCGGACAAGCTCAATGACGCGGTCCGCGCCATCCATACCGCTTTCGATCTGGACACCGACGTGGAGGCCACCGTGTACGGCGGCACCGGACGCTAAATACCAGCGAAAGCGGCGGCGCAGATCTTGAGGATCTGCGCCGCCGCTTTTTAATGCAGCAGTTACGGTGGCGGATTAGCGCGCCGGTTCCAAGGTCTTGGCGTAGACGGTCTCGCCGAGGCCATTGCGCAGCGAAACGGTGAATCGCTCGGACTCGTCGAGGTCGACATGGCCGAAGAACTGGCCCTTGCCGTCGCGCGGCGACTGGTTGGTGGTTCCGGCGAGCGCGAATTCCACCTTGGGTCCGAAGGTCCCGTCCATCTTGTTCGGACCGAAGGATCCTGCATTGACCGGACCGGCCACAAATTCCCAGAACTCGTTGAAGTCGCCGAAGGCGGCGCGCTCCGGGGAATAGTGGTGGGCCGCGCAATAGTGCACGTCCGCGGTCAAGAAGACCACGTTTTTCACGCCGCGGTCCTTGATCGCTTTGAGCAGCCTGGCGAGCTCCAGCTCGCGGCCCAGCGGTTCGCCGTGCTCGGCGTTGGCGATCGATTCCTGGGCCTTGCCGTCCGGAACGATGACGCCCAGCGGCAGGTCGTTGAGGATCACCTTCCAGGTGGCCTTCGACTTCTGCAGGCCCTCAACGAGCCAGTTCAGCTGTTCCTCGCCGAGGGTCGTGGTCTCTTCGGCTTCCAGTCCGGCGGTATTCTCCGACTTGTGGCTGCGCATGTCCAGGGCGAAGAGGTCCAAGGCCGGTCCGCGGGAGATCTTGCGGTAGATCCGGGCAGGCTCAAACCCGGTGCCCCCGCGCATGGCACGCGGATCGGCGATGGGCTGGTATTCCTGCCAGGCGCGGCGACCGCGGGCAGCGAGGGTATTGACATCCCGCACGGTGTATCGCTCGTCTTCGATTGTCTCCCCGGCCCACCAGTTGTTGTGGGTCTCATGGTCATCCCACTGCGCGATGACCGGAACCTCGGAGTACATCGCGCGCACATTTGCATCCATGTGGTTATAGCGGTGCCGGCCACGGAATTCCGCCAGGGTTTCGGCGACCTTCGAGACCTCCTCGGTGACCAGGTTGCGCCAGATTTGGCCATCTGGCTCCATAACTTCGGCGGCGATCGGGCCATCGGCGTAGATGGTGTCGCCGCTGTGCACGAAAAAGTCAGGCTTGGTCGCGTGCATGGCCGCGTAGGCCCGCATGCCGCCGATTTCCTCGTTGATGCCCCAGCCTTGGCCTGCCGTATCGCCAGACCAGACGAAGCTTTGCGCCATCGATGCGCTGTGGTTCCGGCGGCCGGTGAGCGAAGGCGCGGTGAGGAAGGAACCGGTGTTGGTTTCTCCCAGGGTCCCGTTCTCGTCCTCGAAACCGATGGTCACCGCGAATCGGGTGCCCGCCGGCAGGTTGGATGCGGAAATCTTGGCGGTGAAGTCGGTGTTGGAGTTCGCCTGCGCACCGCGCAGGGTTCGTTCGAATGATCCGCGGCCGCGAATAATCGCTCCCGCCTCGTCGATGGCACGCAGTTGCGCCCGTAGCCGGCCTTCACCGGTGGCGCGTGCCCAAAGCACCGCGTTGTTGGTGGAGACATCTCCCATCGAGAAGCCATTGGTGAGGCCTAGCCGCGAACGGACCAGGCGCGGACTATTTGCGGCCAGTGCCGAACCGGCCGGGGAAATAAGCGTCAGAGCACCGGCGCCCAAGGCGCCAGTGAGCAGATTGCGCCGTGAAATTTGTGTCATGATCACCAGTATTTCGCGGCGAGTTAGCCGCATGGTGTCAGCTGCGTGAACAGCTCACGAAACACGGTACTGATGTTTAATGTTTCAACGGCTCGTGCTGACCCATCCCACGGCTACCGTGGAGCTATGCAATTCACATCATGGTTGGCATATTTTGAAGCAAACTCGAGGCTGCATGACACGATGAACGCGCACCTGAACTGGAGCGGTGTTCCGGCGCTAACGGAGAATGCACGACGCGGATTCATCCGCTCTTTCCAGCGTCTTGAGCTTGGCGAAAGCGGCGAAGGCAGGCACTTGCTAGGTTTGGCGGAGCGGGCCGGCGACTCGACCTACGTACGAGCACTTGAGCTCCTGGTGCGCGAAGAACAGCAGCATTCTCGGTTGTTCGGACAAGCGCTGGATTACCTGGATGCCCCACGCTTGGAATCGCACTGGTCGGATAAGGCCTTCACCCTGCTGCGGCGAATGTTGGGGTTGCGTACCGAGCTCGGGCTGTTCCTCATTGCTGAAAGCGTCGCCATGGGATATTTCGAGGCCCTAGCAAGCCATGCACCGGCTGCGACACTGCGCGGGCTGGGAAGAAGAATCGCCTCAGACGAACGAAACCACCTTCGTTTCCAGATCGACCGTCTGCGTCAGGGGTTTGAGTTTACGCCCAAGCCGCTGAAACATGTCGTACGTGGAATCTGGTCGGTGGTGGCGGCAGGCGCGGCAGTTGTTGTCTGCTTCGACCACGCTCAGGCCCTACGGGCATGCAGCCTGAATCCCGCGCATTATTGGTTCCGAGCCATGCGCAGATTCAATGAGGTGGCTCGGCAGGTATTTTCCGGAACAGCTCCCACCGCCCTGGGTCCCCTGCCGCCAACGAACATTGCATGACTTTTGCTGCATATCTCGTCCAAGCGGACGTATCACAAAGGCGAAGGTTTCTGGCCCCGCTCCACTAGTTTCGCCTCAACCTTGCCAACAGCTTGCGCGCAGTTCAGGTCTCTCGTGATTCCACGCGAGATTTCTCGACCGCCAGGCATACGAGGGTGACGGTGTGGCCTCCTACGGAGAGGAGAATCAGGTACAAGCCCCACGGGTCAGGAATTCGCTGGTTCCAAGCGAGGGACATCGATACGAATATGGCGATGAAGAATCCGGTCGAATATTTGCTCAGTAGAGTGTTCCCGCGCCCGTCTGGATGTTCCATAGAAAGAGACGCTACCCCAATGTGGCCGCTTGCAACAAGAAACTTGAGCCAGGTACGAGTCCAACGCTGGACTGTCCTACTTAAGGTTGAGGATTGAACTCGATAATTCATCCGATATGCGCTGTCTTGACCTAACAGAAATAGATATGCTGAGATTTGAACGCGCAGTTCTCTTAAGATTGCTGGACAAAACCTGGCTGGAGGTAGCTACGATGCATTCAAACGAACCGTTGGGGATGCCAATGGGTCTCAAGGTCTTCGTGGCAGCGTGCTTTAGCGTGGGATCTATATTCACCGGCGCTCACGGACTGTTCGTGGTTTCTTTGCTCGCCGCATTCGGGGCCACCATCACCGGAATTACGGCCGTTGCGAATGCTGGTAAAGCTGCCCCGAACTCGGCAATGCTAGGAATTGCGGCTGGTACGTTGTCCATGCTCGCAACGGCCTTCGCATTGACGGCGCCGATAACAATTCCGTTTGGAATCGTGGCGCTCTTAGCCGCTATCCCGGCTGTCATCTGGTTTGCTTTTTGGGTGAGGAACCGAGAATTCATCCAGCGCTCGTAATAGTTTCGTCCGCGATTACCTCGCCAGGTAGCGGTGCTCGGGACGTCCCCTGGTCCCATAACCCAACTGCAGGTCGAGCATCTCGCTGGCGACCAACGACGCGAGGTAGCGTTGGGCAGTCGCCCGTGCGACGCCCACGGCTTCGGCGACCTCGGCCACGCTCAGCGGTTCGCTGGATGCTTTGACGCACGCCATGACCGCCTGCTCGGTAGGTGCAGCATTAGCGGCAGCTGGCGCATCTTCGATCCCTTGCAGGGTCCGGTACAACCGATCCACGCCTTGCTGGTCAAGGTCGGTAGCGGCCGCCAGCTGCCGGCGGTACCGAGCCCACCCCTTGAGTTTTGCCGCGAGCGTCTTGGCTCCGAAGGGCTTGATGATGAAAGCCAGGGCGCCTGCTTGAAGAGCCGCCGCAACATTGGCCGGTTCGGTGGCGGCAGAAATCATAATCGAGTCGATTTCGATTTCACGCAGCAGTTCGATGCCGCTGACATGCGGCAGGTAGAGGTCCAACAGCAGCAGATCTGGTTGCAGTGACGCGACAAGCTTGGGCACGGTGCGGGGGTCTTGCACCGGTTCCAGGGCTTGGAACCCGGGGATCTCATTGACCATGTCGGCGTGCAATTGCCCGACGCGAAAGTCATCGTCAACGATCAATACCCGGTAGTCCCCCACGGCATTCTGTGTCATTTTCGTTCCCTTATTCATGAGAAGTTCTTCGGTTCACTCAGTACCGCTGGAAGCCGGGCCGCGATCACGGCCCCGCCCTGTTCCCCGCCGGCGTCGGCAATCCACACATCACCGCTGCGCGAACGGGCCAACCGGCGAATCAGCGGCAGCCCCACGCCGGAGCCGTGCCCCTCGCCGAGCGAGGACCCGGTGCTCACCCCCGGGGCGAAGATATCTTCCTCGGTGCTGATCCCCGGCCCCGAATCGGCGACCGCAAGGTGCAAGGTGCTCCCCTCGGAGAGCAGATCCACCTCAACCCACGGATCCTTGCTTCCGCACAGGCTCGCGGTGAAGGCGTTGTCCAACAGGTTCCCCAGCACCGCGGTGACGTCCTGGGCGTCGCTGGCCGATGCGATCTGTTCGAAGAGCATGGATTGCGGCGAGACCCGCAGCTCGATGCCCAGCTCGTGGGCGCGCACCCCCTTGGCCGAAAGGAATGCGGAAAGGTAAGCGTCTTTGACCAGTTCCAGGCCGCCGACCGGTGCAATCACCGGGCCGGCGTCCATCACTTCGCGCAGGTACTCCTCGGCCTGATCGGTTTTGCCCAAGGTAATCAGTCCGAGGACCGCGTGCATCCGGTTGGCGAACTCGTGGCGCTGGGCGCGCAGCGCGTCGGCCATATCCTGCACGGCATCCAGTTTGGTGCCGAGCGCTTCGACGGTGCTGACGTCGTGGAGCAAGACAACCTGGCCAAGATCCACCCCGTCGCGCACCACATCCGAGACGCGGGCAACGATCGCATTCGAGTTGGCTTCCAGCCTGATGGGAGCCGGCTCATGGTCTTTGATTGCCTTCACCAAACGCGGGTCGAGATCGGCCGACTCATAGTGCCGGCCAATGATGTCCGCCAGCTCGGTACGGTGCGGCAATCCAAGCAATTGGCGTGCAGCCTTATTGCGCACGGTCACCGTGCCGTCCGGCCCCAGTCCGATCACGCCCTCGCTCACCCCGTACAGCACCGCCTGCTGATCACGCACCAGTTGAGCGATTTCTGCGGGCTCCAACCCCAGGGTCTGGCGCTTGAGGGTGCGCACGGTGAAGCGTCCGGCCAGAGTTGCCAACAGCGCGGCAAGCACCGCGAACAGCACGATCCAGCCGAAGGAGGCCACCAGTGCACCGGTCAGCGACTCGGTGGCCACCCCCACCGACACCTCGCCGATAACCCGTCCGTCGACGGACCGGATGGGCACCTTGGCGCGCACCGATTCCCCGAGAGTGCCATGCTCGCGGGCAATGTCCTCCACTCCGCTCAACGCCACCGGGTCGGTGGAGACCAGCTTTCCCAGCTCGTCCGGGTTCGGGTGGCTCAGTCGCAGACCGCGGTCCTCGGTGATCACCACAAAGGTCGCCTGGCTTCCTTCGCGCACGGCCTCAGCCAGTTCTTGCAGCTTTCCGCTGCGCAGCTCTTCGAGGTCCAGCTCATCGCGCTGCGCGTAGTCCGTCACCTCGCGCACCACCTCCGGCAAGGCGGCGACCGAACGCGCAATCCCCAGGGAGGTGTCTTCGCCCTGGTCGAAGACCCTGTTGTAGCTCACCAGCAGGGTCGCGGTAGTCACCAGCGCGAAAAGTACGCCGAGCACCACGAACTGCGGACGCATGATCCGCGAGGCAAAGTGCAAGGTGGCTGTGGAATGCGGCATCTGTCCAGCATAAACCGTCCGTGATTTTAATGAGCAAAAAGATTGCAAAAACCTAAAGGGATCAGAAAACGAACAACCCCGGATACGTGAGCGCCGCCACGTAGCTTGGATAAGTGCCCGCACCCCTGCTGGCATCATCACTTGCCACACACTTCAGGAGGTCCGCGCAATGCTAGTTGCTCTCGGATTCCTCATGATCATCACCTTCATGGCGCTGATCATGACCAAAAAAATGACGCCGCTGTTGGCGCTCATCCTAGTTCCCACCATCTTCGGCCTGTTCACCGGCGCCGGCTTTGGCCTCGGCGACATGATCATGGACGCGATCAAGTCGATGTCGGGCACCGCCGCCCTGCTCATGTTCGCCATCATGTACTTCGGCATCATGATCGACGTGGGCCTGTTCGACCGGCTGGTTTCGGGAATCCAGAAACTCGTGGGCAACGACCCGGCGAAGGTCGTCATCGGCACCGCCCTGCTGACCGCCATCATCTCGCTGGATGGCGACGGCTCCACCACCTTCATCGTGGTCACCGCCGCCCTGCTGCCCATCTACCAGCGTCTGGGCATGAGCCCGGTCGTCTTGACCTGTGTGGCCGGCCTGACCAACGGCACGCTGAACATCGTGCCCTGGGGCGGTCCAACCGCTCGCGCCGCGGCAGCCTTGGGCGTGGACGCGGCAGACATCTTCGTGCCGATGCTCCCATCGCTGGGCGTCGCACTGATCGTGATTGCCATCTTCGCCTGGCAGCTTGGGCTCTCCGAGCGCCGCCGGCTGCAGAAGGATCGCCCCGAGCTGTGGGGCACCGGCTTCGGCGGCGGAAACCTGGGCGGCGGCAAGCCCAAGGACGGCACCTCGCCTTCGGGCTCCTCGGTGGCAGTCCTTGAATCCGTAGCCCGCAAGGGGGATGGCTCGGAGGCCGCGACCATGGACGGCACCGTGCTCGATCCGGACCGCGAGACCCTGCGCCCGAAGATGTTCTACTTCAACCTGGCGCTCACCGTGGCCATCATGGTGCTGCTCATCGTCGACGTGCTGCCGCTGGCCTACCTGTTCATGGTCGGTACCGCCATCGCGCTGGTCGCCAACTTCCCGAAGGTCAGCGACCAGGTGAAGATGATCGCCGCGCACTCCAGCGAAATCATCGCGGTGGTCTCCATGGTGCTCGGCGCGGCGGTACTCACCGGTGTGCTCTCCGGAACCGGCATGGTCGACGCGATGAGCCTCTGGCTGGTCAACATCATCCCGGACTCCCTGGGCCAGTACATGGCGGTCATCACCGGCTTGATTTCGATTCCGGCCACCTTCCTGATGAGCAACGACGCCTTCTACTTCGGCATTCTTCCGGTCCTCACCGAGGCCGGCGCGCACTTCGGCGTTCCCGCGGTGGATATGGCTCGCGCCTCCATCACCGGACAGCCGGTGCACATGCAATCTCCGCTCGTCCCGGCAATCCTCTTGCTGGTCTCGCTCTCTCGTGTGGATCTGGGCGATCACCACAAGAAGGTGCTGTGGCGTGCGGCCGTGGTCAGCCTGGTCATGCTCGCTTCGGGCGTGCTCTTCGGCGCAATCCACATGGGCTAAACCCCCAGGACCTATTGGTCCGTCGTCAGCCAAGCTCCGCGAGACTCGGTATTTTTACCGAGTACCGCGGAACTTGGTGTTTAAGGAGCGGGAGGGAATCCGAGCCGCACACTTTCGGTTCTAGAGCCGAGTCCATGTTCTTGGGCCTCCCTGTCCTTCCTCTCGGGAAAATACGTGGAGATGTTCTTGAGCCAACCGGACATTGGACGAACTGTAGTTGTGGTTTATCGGTTCACCCAACCTTGAACCAATCAACGCTTGGGAAGACCGCTACAAATCCCGTGTGTTCATCCGGTCATCCTCGTCCTGCCCATCGCCGTGATCGCTCTCATACTGGGAGCCGTCAAGCGCAAGAACATCACGACACCGGAACACACGACTCACGACGTATTCTCGCTCGTTCTATCCGTGCTTGGCATCGGCTTGGCCCTCCCCCTCGCACCTACCAAGGCGTTGAGAATGGGCACATTGACTACCGGACTCTTCCTTGTCCCGGGAGGCGTCCTGATCGCGCTGGTCTCCGCAGCGGGCTGCCGGATCTACGACCATTTCGGCCCACGGCCATTGGTCGTCCCCGTCGGAATTATCTGGGCGGCGAGCATCTGGTTCCTCAGCACACTCGATGAGAGCAACAGCGGCTGGTTGTACCTCGCCGCCTATCTTGTCCTCTCTGCATCCCAGGCGATGATGTGGGCACCGATAACCACCTTGGCCCTATCGTCCCTGCGCCCCGAGCTCTACCCGTACGGGAGCGCTGCATTCACTACCGCGCAGCTACTCGCCGGTGCCGCCGGCGGCGCGGTCCTCGTTGCCATGTACACGATCGGAGCAAACGCAGCACAGACCGGAGCCCTGACCGTTTCGCAAACCGTCGCCGTAGGACAAACGGCGTTCACCACGGCCGGTGTCATTGCGATGTTGGCCGTCAAAGGCACCTTCTTCCTCGGAAAGCGCCGCCAACCGGCCCCACTAACCGGTTCCACACCCAACAAACAACCGTAACGTCGACTATCCACGAGTACGTCGGGATCAATCCCTCGACCTAGCAGTAGCACCAGCTGGCCGCGCCGCGCACAACTACAAGGCCAGCTGTTGTCGCGTGCCCATTGCGCGACGAAGACCAGCTGGCAGGCCATTGTCGGTTGGACGAGGAAAATGACAGAATTCGCTGTTTTAGGATCTGCCTATGACTTTGCCTTGAGCCGTCTAACAAGCCGATCAGTCTATAGTTGCGATGTGGGAGATCAGGCGGTGGACGTCGAGCGAACTCTCACGGTTGCGCTGAAGAAGGGCTGGACACAAGCGGAGCTGAACAGGATTGGAACGCCCACCTCTGAACAAAACACCTAGGAACATCTCCATGCGAAAACCAGTCGCAGCCGCATCCCTCGCCTCAGCTCTACTGCTCGCCGGTTGCATAAGCCCCCTCGTTGAAACAGGAACACAACTCAACTCGAAAGCTCCAAAGACCATCGACGGCTACGAGTTCGTCACCCAATAAGAGGCAGAAGCCAGTTGCTTCTGTACGGGAACCCCTGCGCAGGAAGAAATGTCTACAGAGACAGAATATTTCGGATTCTTTCACTACTTAGAAGCAAAGCATCAGCTTCCCTCCGCCGAAGGCGAATGCAATAACCGCGATCTCTCAATGACGATTACCGGCGGTGTCATCCGTATCGCGTTGCTCAAAAATACCGACGTAGATTTGTCAGCGGATAAAGAATATTTCGCAGAACGCCTCGGAAAAGTATGCGAACCATAGGACACCTACGACAACATCATGACCTGCCACTTCGTGACAGGAAACAATCGCATGATGCTCACCGCCCAACATGAAGGAACTGAACAACAGTTCAGAGACAAATACCAAACGCTCGCTACCAAATTCGGGGAATAACTAGAAATCAACTTCCCGTAACCACGTCTCTCGCGTAAGCAATAAGCCCACAATTCATTGGGCCGATTCCTTTCCTGCCTGTGAGACGTAGATCAGCTACAAGTAACTCTCACAGTTGCAACACCCTGATAAATCAGGAGTTGCAACGACCGTTAGAACTCGCCGGGAACTGCGGCCAAGCTTTTGAATACAAGCTTGAAGCAGGTCCGAAAAGTCCTCTGGCTATGGATATCCAGGCACAATAAGCACGGCGGATAGAAGCTAGAAGGTTTGAACGAGTCCGGCAATCGGCAACCGAGTGGAACCATCCATTCAGTGGTACCATATCTAGTACCACTAGGAGGCGGTATGGCAATCACAACCAGCGAAGCGCGTCGTGACCTGTTTGGTCTCATTGAACGAGTGAATCTTGATCACACCGAAGTGGAGATCATGTCCAAGCGTGGATCTGCGGTGCTCATGTCGAAAGATGAATACGATTCTCTCGTTGAAACGAGCTATCTTCTGCGCTCACCTAAGAATGCGGTGCGCCTGCTCTCTGCTCTTGAAGCGGCACGTGATGGCCAGGCGCTAGAACGCGGACTTGTTGATCCGTGAGCGACAGACAACTTATCTGGACTGCCGAGGGCTGGGAAGATTACCTCTATTGGCAAACTCAAGACCGCAAGACCCTTAAGCGCATCAATACGCTCATCGAAGATGTGCTGCGCGATGATCCGTTTGAAGGCATCGGCAAACCCGAACCGCTGAAGCATGCCCTAGCGGGCGCTTGGTCGCGCCGCATCGACGAAGCGAATCGGCTGATCTATATCGCCGATGACCGCGCCTTGACAATTCTGCAAGCTAGGTACCATTACTGACCTTCGAATCAGCGGTTGACGGGAGTTTGCGCAACTACTTTTACCCTGGCTATCGCTAGGCCGATAATTCTGATTATGTAAAGTTATCCTATTGCAGAAACCGCTGAATAGGATTTACTGTCTCAGCATTGTTGGCAAAACCCCGCAGGGGTCTTGTGAAAAGCTAGAGGCACCCTGAACCGTCCCGGAAATCATGCCGCCGTCTTATGTGCGGCAGCGTCGGGTAACGAGCCTGTCATTTCATCATAGTAGGCACGCTCAAATTCCTCGGGAGTTTGGTGATCCAGCGAGGAATGCAAGCGATCATTGTTGTACCAAAAGACCCAGTCGAAGACGACCTCAACGACATCTGATTCGGTCTTCAACGCACCACTGCGGAAGGGAGAACCCTTGGGCACGGCTTCATTCTTGAATAATCCCATGACCGTTTCGGCAGCCGCATTGTCGTACGCATCCCCGACACTGCCAATCGACGGAACCAGCCCCTCAATTTCTAAGGTGTCGGTGTAACGGATCGAGGTATATTGCGAGCCAGCGTCCGAATGATGGAGAAGCCCCTTGTCAACTGGTCTTTTGGTGTGTTTTCGGCGCCATAAAGCCATCTTCAAGCACTGTTCCACGAAGGCGGTGTCTTTCACCGTGGAGGTTTCCCACCCGACGATCGCCCGTGAATACAGATCGATCACCAAGGCCACGTATACGAACCCGGAATACACCGGCACGTAAGTGAAATCTGTGACCCAAATACGGTTAGGGGCACTGGCGCTGAAGTTCCGATTCAGTAGGTCGCCAGCTCGTTTGCCGTCCTTGCCAGGGATCGTGGTGCGGGTCTTACTTCACGAATCAGGCCGTTCATGCCCTCGTCACGCATGAGTCGGTCAACGGTGTGTTTGGAGACCTCGGGGAAGCCGTTGCGCCGCAGCCAAGCGGTCATCTTTCGCCGGCCATAAAGGATTTCTGGCTTCGGTCTTCCTTTAGCGTCTAACACTTTGAGGCTGCGTAACGTGTCAATGACCTTGGCATCTTCAACTGCTCGCAGGGCCGGAATCCTTATTTTCCAGGCCCGGTAGGTTCGTGCGGCGACCTGCACGCCCTGCTCGCGCAGGACGGCGCAGATCGACTCGACCGCATGACCTTCGGCCCGCTGCTCATCAACGAATCGGCAGATTAGCGGCGGCGAGGGTCGAGTTCCCTCGCGAAGAAAATCGATGCAGCTTTCAAGATTTCGTTGGCTTCCTTCAAATCCCGATTCTCCGCCCGCAACGCCTTGAGCTCATCGAGTTCGGTAGTGGTTGGGCCGTCCTTCTCACCGGTGTCGACCTGGGCTTGGAGCACCCAGCGACGCAATGATTCGGGACCGACATCCAGCTTCGGAGCCAGAGCCTTGCACGCTGCATACACGGAAGGATATTCAGAGAGCCGGTCCACAACCATCGCTACGGCGCGGTCACGAACTTCGGCAGGATACTTCTTGGGCATGGTTTCTATCTTTCTCTCGAAAGACAGCGGCATCAAATCAGGGACGGTTCACCCGCAATCGAGATTGTTCACGTTCTGTGAGCATCCGATACTGGTAGAGAAAGTTGGGAGCGCTGGCTAACCCATTGGGTTAGCCAGCGCTCCCAACTTTCTGACAATACGCTCGCTCCAGAAGACTATATATTTCCTTCTATGCCGGGTCAATGAGGCAGCAAATTTCTGAAATTGCACATGCGCCACGCGGCTATCCAGAGGGCCCTTCCGCTAAAGGACGACGCATCGCAGTGCAGTTGCCTTCTGAAAACGACAAAAGTCGCATGTCTCGGAAGAAGGCGGCTAGTTGCTCTTCATCATTCGAGGGGTAATGCGGTTTCCATGAATCACCACAGTAACCACATGGCGAGGCTGGCCGCCATCGATGGGGACTTCCTGGACCCAGGCTGATTCAGAAAGCGTTCCCTTCGTAGATGCCGCGCTCTTGGCATCCTATGCGAGAGCCCACAGTGCTAGCGATGAATCCGATATACAAATGGGAACTTCAAACAGCGGCTGACGACTAATGGGCGATACTCAGTGCAAAAGAGTGTTAGTAGAGTTCTAACACTGTGTCGCAGAAGCGCATTACTTCATGTGAGTGCGTGGCAACAAATACTGCGGTTCCCTCAGCAGCAATTGCGCGCAATTCTTCCATCACCATGGCCTCATTAGCCGAATCTAGAGCTCCGGTAGGTTCATCTGCAAGGATGATTGTTGGGCGCTTGACTATCAATCGTGCCAATGCCACACGCTGTTGTTCACCGCCTGACAGTGAATACACCTTCTCTTTATTACGTCCAGCCAGGCCGACTCGTTCCAACGCGCCGTTGAAATCTGCCTTTCTGAGGGCTTCTTTACCCTGAGCAGCTAACGCTACTTCCAAGTTCTCTTGAATCGATGCGTTTTCGATTAGTGCGTAGTTCTGGAACATATATCCCAGTGAATCCCGACGGAATTTACGCTGCCCTTCAGCAGACAAGCTGGTGATATTCTCATTGTCAACCCAAACACTCCCACTATCTAATGTGTCGAGTAAGCCAATACAGTTCAGCAGCGTCGACTTTCCTGATCCTGAAGCACCCATAACAGCCATCATCTGGCCAGCTGGCACAGTTATCGATAAATTGGCATAAAGTGTCTTGTCACCGAATGATTTGGTAGCTTCCTGAACAACGATGTTGCTCATGCGGTTTCCTCACTGTGAGTACGAATCATGGCATTTGTGCGACGGCGCACCATGAAAAGAAGTAGTAAAAGATTAATGACTGCGACTACTAGAACCACTATTGGTTGCCACTGGTAGATAGAAAGGTCAACAGAGCTGGACGGGCCATTGGAAATGCTGGCCTGCACTGCGGCCCAAATTCCTGTGACAACTGCCCAGCCAATAGCGATGGCAAGGACAATTGCTTCGCCTTTGAAAAGCCAACGGTGTGTCGAGAAGAATCCCCAACCATGCAAGTAACGTACCAAAATGGACTGGGAATTGCCGCGGACATGGATCTGAGCCAGTCCAACTGCTGTTGCCAGTAACACTAGGAGGGCCACCAACGCGCTAGTCATCTGCAAACGTAGTGCTTCTAAGCGGTCCGCAGACTCGTTAGCAGCTATTTGGCCGATCGGGATATAGGCTGCTATCCAAGTCCCTAGGAATTCTTTAGGGGTTTCCGTCCGAGCTTGTTCAGCATCGGCCATAAGGACCCATCCCTGGCTGGCAGATGACATGTAATTATCATCCGAGATCAAACCTGAGTCTGAACCGACGGCAACAATGACAGTATTTTCCTGTGAGCTATTTCCGTTCCGGCCGTCTTCCGAGATCCCATAAAGAGGATGCCTCTGATGATCTCGCAGTTGTACATTGCTGATGCGTGGTGTGTAGTTACCGCGAACATTTGCCAGGAGCGCATTCGTTACGTCGTCCACTGTGGTTGATGCTTGTTCGGGAAGCATGACGGTAATTCCTTTTTCAGGAACATCATCAATTGCTTTTCCATCAATATCTATCACCGGATTGCGCTGCAGATAACCGCGGTTGACCATCAGAACATCCTCGTTAAAGTCAGTTCCATCAGATTTTTCCAATAGAGGTTTTGCCATGATGGTGTTACCGGCGTTGTCTTGCTCTTTGAGCCATTTCCCTGATTCGTAGGCTAACTTATCCATTTCTTCAGGGGACACGTGGCCTTCGAAAACTATGCGTGCTGCTGATCCGGTCTGAGCCATTGCATCAAGGCTTTGCTTTGCCTGGTGCGCAGACATAGCAGCAGCAAAAGTCGAGGCAATTAATGAGACTGCAAGTATCAAACTAGGTATACGAATCAGATAGGTGGCAGGAACTGCAACTCTAAATCCTAGTCGGCCCTTAATCGCTTCAAGTAGTTTCGAATCAAAAGCAACATACAGAGTTGCTACGTACAAGCATCCAATGACAACTAAAGCTACCGCTATAACGATGATGGCTAGGGAGAAGTATCTTCCCAATTGGTTCCAGCCGTTGTAAAAAAACAATATAACGAGACTCAAGAACGTCAACAAAAGCGATGTTCGGATCGTAGCGGGCAATTCTTGACGCAGGTCACGTTTCAATGCAACAGGGATAGTACCGCCGTGTAGTCGCAGGATTGCGTAATTTTTTACTCGGGAGAAGACCGAGAACCCAGTCAGCAATGTCACTAGAAGTAGTGCAACGAAAGTAGCTGAACCAAGAGATCCAACCAGGATTGTACTGATGATAGCGCGGGTAGAGACGACGCTTTTGGACGTCTCTACTGCGTAATCGAGGTTTTGAAAAACTTGCGACACAGAGCCTAAAGCATCGTTGGGGCCGACGATGTAATATTTTCCCCTAGGATCAACGCCTTTAAGATCCTTGGCAGGATGAACAAATGTGGACACATTATGACTAAA
Source organism: Arthrobacter sp. MYb224 (assembly GCF_002975455.1). Lineage (NCBI taxonomy): Bacteria > Bacillati > Actinomycetota > Actinomycetes > Micrococcales > Micrococcaceae > Arthrobacter > Arthrobacter sp. MYb224. The sequence continues at coordinate 212,569 of NZ_PCPU01000004.1, forward strand.
CCCAGGGTAGCCATCTTCTAACCATTTGCTTTCACTTTGTCGCCCAGGGCTGGTCGCTACATAAAAGTGACGTGCCGATGCATCATGCAGATCGCGAACTTCTCGCACGACGGTGGCACCTGACGAGTCGGCTGCGCCTTGAATCATCGCATTCAAGCCTTCGCCAGCCGTGGTTATATCAGCTCCAGAAACGGTGATTTGACTTGAGCCAGGCAGAGTCGATTCATCAGCAATTTTGGTAACCATGAATGAGACGAACAATGCGTATAAAACAGCTACAGCGACGGCCAGACGTAGTCCGGTATTTTTCATCTTGTCTTTCTTAAATAAGCGTGTGGGACCCGTATTTGGACCCCACACGCTTCAATGAATGGAATTAGCAGTAGCGGTAGTACGGCTTCTGTGAGCCGCCAAAGGCGCTGTATTTCGACTGCGCGTAGGCTTTTGCGCCCTTATTCATGCAATCAGAACGCACAAGGCCGCCGCGGTCGCCGAAGACACTTGAGCCATGGAAGTCTGCCGAAGTCGTAAACTGTGACCAGGCCCAACGTTCACTGAAATTCCATGATATGCCGGACGTCCCGTAAGTCCATCCGGTGACTGCTTGAGCAGCAGTTCCAGTCACGGGAATGAATAAAGCGGCCGCGATAGCAGCGACTGCCATCTTCTTTGAGAACTTGTTGAGTATTTTAGACAAAACTCTCCTCCATGTATCTGACGTGTGATGAGTCGTGGATAGATCCACGAGATAAATCTATCCTAAAATTTTACTAAACAGAGTCATGATGGCTTGTTGTTTTAAATTCACCAAGATGGTGATGTAACGATCTTCATATATTCATGAGGTTTTTGGTATGGCCAAGTGCTCTAGTCCGTTGCTAAACAAATAGAGGGGCAATCAAAGGAAGACTTTCAAAGGGGCTTCTGAATGCCTTTCTGCGTAGCGACGGCCTCATAGTAGGTTTTCGACCCTTCTACATCTTCCCTATACGGCTTGGTGGAGTAATGCTGTAGCTCGATCAATCCGGCTGGCATGCCCGAACTGGTGAGAATAGCCCGGCCCCGAGGCAGCGCCGCGAGGTCGGATACGTCCAAGATTTTTTCGCGTTGCATCGAGCTAGACACCGAACGCCCGCTGCGGCCGCTGGTGCTTGAAGATCGTTTGAGCACGTCCCGTTCACCTACGAGCTGGGAAAGGAAGGGCAAGAACTTATCGTCAGACAGTCCAGATCCCGCCACACGGATATTGGCTGCGCCCCAGAGCTTATTCATACCTTTCTCTCCGTAGGCTTCCACGCCTTGGCTGTAGGACTGGAAGAATGTGGAAACGACGATGCCACGTGAACCGTAGTGCGAATACACATCCGGCAGTTCGCGCCAGCGCACCACGTTTGCTGCTTCGTCCAATACCGCCATCATGGGACGCTTGAGCCGTCCACCAGGCTGTAGTGCAGCGGTTTTCTCCGCTTCGGTCATCACCGCCATGACCAGGGCAGCGGTGATCGCACGGGCAGATCCGCCGCCTTCCTTCGATACCAGATACAAGGTATCGGTGCCGGTAGCCAGCTTACGGTGATCAAATTCGGCCCGCTGCGAGCCGTTATGGCGAATCCACGGAATGACTTTCTCATAGGAGAGCACATTCACCCACGGACGCATCGTGCCATACACACCGTCACGCTGCTTCGGGGTGAGCTTCTGAATCTGCTCTAGAGACTGGGCTAGATTGAGGTGCCCTTGGGCTTTAAGCAGATCACGGCCCGTGAAATCTTCTGGGTCTTGCGCCCACATGAACACATCAGTGATGGGACGCTGCCCTACGACGGCGGCAAAGAACAGGTGCGAGAGCAGACGCTTACCATCTGACTCAAAATAGGCATCCTGCTTTGCCCCGGCATCGGTGGCTGAGGACACGAATACATCAGCGAGCTTTTCGGCGGTTTCCATATCGGTCACGAAAGATAGGGGATTCCACCACCAAGAGCGTTCTTCACCGATGATGCCCTGCACATCGTGCACCCACACGGTGCCCACCCGGGCACGCGGGCCACGGGTCATATCCACGATGTCCCGCTTATTCGAGGTGGCCAACACCGGGCCTTGGGTTTCCATGATCTGCGGAACGCACACGCAGGAGGTTTTACCGGCGCGCGGTCCCATCAACCAGATCTGAACCAATTCCCATGACCCATACAAAGGCTTACGGCTGTTGACCAAAACGGCCAAGGGAACACCGACACCGGCGTTCTGCGCGCCGAGACGTGTCGCATCCTGACACGCAGTATCTTCGCCCAAGGAGCGGAAATCTTTGGAGTGGCTCATCTCCTTGGCCAAGTGCTCAATGCGTGAAGTGGTGCCCCGGCTGCGCCGTCACACCACGACTAGCATGAGGATCACGGCGATTAGCAGCATGCAGATGGCAAAGACGGTGATTTGCAGGCCGGCGGCCGGAAGGTAACCCCGGCCTTGATCCATGAGGATCTGTACCGGGTTATTTGAGGCGTTTTCAACTTTCGGGTCAAGGATCGATCCTAGCGTCCACAGCACCACTCCTAGGATGAGCAGCGCAAGAGCGCCGCCGCCAATCATCCACAAGCTGGCGGCGTGGTGCTCGGTGAGACGTCTTGCAACCTAAGGGTTGTGAGACGTCCCGCCAGAGCACGCAGGCCTGTTCGCTGAACCGCGACTATTCAGCACTTTCAATTCTTGCAACTATGTCTTGTAAACGGTCCCGAGGAATCACGTACATGACCTCCGTTGCGAGACATATTTAAGCTGATGCCCAACGACTTGCTAGATGCGCTTAGAAAGCAGCTGGACGATCCAAAAAAGCAATCCCGATTCGGCACTGTCCACTTTTTCATTCAAGCTATCTCGCGATTCAAGCTTGCTTAGCCGAAACCTTAAATCACGCCTACCAAGGTGGACGGTATTCAAAGGGAGGGTCTTCGCCCACCCGTCCGTCGATCGCCTCGCGCAGCAGATCCGCGTGACCGGTATGCCGGCCGTATTCCTCGATCACATCGCAGATTAATCGTCGTACGCTCGCGTGTTTTCCCTCGTATTCCAAGGCAGAGGGCGCATCTAGTTCACCCGCGGCAACTACCTGTGCCTGAACCTCCCTGCTCCTAAGCACGGCTTTGTCGTAGCGCGCATAAAGCGCTTCCGGGTTCTCTTCGGCGTTCACCGCGAACTGGTCGCGCCCCTCGGCAGAGAATTCAAGCACGATCTCCGGTTGTCCGCGGGCGATCAAGTAGGCAAAGTTTTCATCTTCGACTACCGCCAGATGCTGCAGCAGTCCACCGATGCTCAGATCGCTGCTCGGCAGCCTCGCCGCTAGTTGCTCGATGTCCAGTCCGTCGGCCTTATACCTGAAGGTGGTGCGCAACCGGTCGAGCATGCCGAGCAGGTGCGCTTCCTCGGTGCCGTCCATTGGCGGCTCCCAGGGAGGGAAGTTTTCCATGGTGTACTCCTATGCAGGATGTGTGAGTTGGCGTACCAAACTGGTTTCGCCGGCCCATGAATTGAATAATTAGAAGTATGCCCCTAACCGCCACAGCTTTGGAAGCCCCGCACTGGATGCAGCGTGCCGCCGCGCATGAGGTCCGTGCTCGGGCCTTTGGCGAACCATTTGTGCAGCGCAGAATGACCGGGGCCAAACATCCCATCGAGGATTTCCTTTTCACCTACTACACGCAGAAGCCAGGCCAGCTCTACCGTTGGCACCCGGGCGTTGGCGTGGCGCTGCTCGGCGAGCAGGCCCACGAACGAGAAGATTGGAAGTTCTACCGCAGCGTGGAAGCCCCGGCAGGACCGGGGGTAGAACTCGATCTTGAGAAATTCTCCCAGTCACGGGCCAGGGTGATCGAATTTGCCCGCATCCTGCTGCGCAATACGGTACAGAAGCCGGCGAATTTCTCCTGCTTCGGATTGCATGAATGGGCGATGGCCTACAAGTCCGAGGTCAACGGGATACGCCACGAATACCTGCCGCTTCGCCTCGGCGCGACGGGCACGGACGAGGTCGTGGAAAACCATAAGATCCGTTGCACGCATTTTGATGCCTTCCGTTTCTACACTCCGGAGGCGGTGCCGCTCAACGAGCTGCAGCCAACCCGTGAGACGCAACGCGACCTCGAACAGCCGGGCTGCCTGCATGGAAATATGGACCTGTATAAATGGGCCTACAAGTTGAGCCCGGCAGTTCCCAGCGATCTGGTCATGGACTGCTTTGAACTGGCGTGGGATATCCGCACCATGGACATGCAAGCTTCGCCCTATGACCTTGGGGATTGGGGCCAAGAGCCGATCCAAATCGAGACTCCGGAGGGCAAGGCGCACTATGTGCGTCTGCAAAAGGAGTTCGCCCTGCGGGCGGAGAAGCTGCGGATGGAACTATTGCAGGTGGTGCTCAGCCTGCCAATTGCCTCGGAACGCTAGCGTGTTGAACTAAAAGGGAAGCACAATTGGTTCATGGGACGACTGAAGAATCGGAAGGCGCACACGGGCCTGGTTTTCGTAGCTCCGCTACTGGCCGGGCTGCTGCTCGCTGGTTGCGCCAGTTCGGCTCCCACCGCGGGCACCTCACCCGTTGGCGCTGACGCAGACCTCAAGATCAGCATCAGCTTCGAGGGGAAATCCGTCGACAGCGAATACCATCTATCCTGCCGCGGCGCCCAGGCCGCTGATTCCAGTACGCTGCCCGAGTCGAATGCCGCCTGTGCGTTATTGGCCAAGAATCCCGAAGTGCTCACCCCGCAACGCTCGCCGCAGCAAAGCTGCACCGAGATCTATGGCGGGCCCGCGACGGCAAGGATCAGCGGAAAATTAGGTGGGAAACAAGTCGATACGAGCTTCGACCGCCACAATGGCTGCGCGATTAGCGAATGGGATGCATTGGCCCCGCTGCTGGGCGAGGGCATGAAATAACCCGTTATATCCTCCTCTAGATGCCGCCACGGATAGCTCCAGCGACTAGAATAGGAAGACTATGGAGTTCTTCCTGCTGATCATCGCGCTGCTGTTCGCCACTATTTTGATTGTCGGGCTGGGTGAGCGCATCAAGCTCCCCTATCCAATCCTGATGCTCATCCTCGCCACCTTGGCCGGCTTTCTCCCGTTCATGCCTGAACTGCATATCGATCCGGCACTGATCCTGCCCATCTTCTTGCCGCCGTTGCTCTTTGCCACCGCGCAGCGCAGCTCCTGGTCGGTGTTCCGGCTGCGCTGGAAGGCGCTGATCCGCCTCGCGGTGGTGCTGATCGTGGTAACCGCCGGCGCGGTGGCGGCAACCTCGCTGGCCTTCGCGCCCTTCCTGTCGGTTCCCTTGGCGATCGCCCTCGGCGCCATCGTCGCCCCGCCGGACCCGGTAGCGGTGGACGCGATTGCGACGAAGGTGAAAATGCCGCGGAGGCTCACCTCCCTGCTGGAGACCGAGGGACTGTTCAATGACGCGATGGCCATCGTGCTCTTCCAGCTTGCGGTCACCGCCACGCTGAATGGCACCGAGGTCGGCTTGGATCTCATTCCGAAATTCTTGATCGGTGCGGCGGTGGCCATCATCGTGGGCATCGCCATGGCCTGGATTGTTGGTTGGCTGAACCGCTTCGTGCCTAACCTGGCGGCGCGCTGCGCGGCAACCTTGGTGGCACCCTACGCCGTCTACATGCTGGCCGAGGAAGTCCATGCCTCCGGCGTGGTCGCGGTCGTGGTGCTGGCCCTGGAGCTGGGCCGCCGCGACCGTCCGCAGGACTCGCAAGAACGCTTGACCCGGCACGCCTTCTGGGAGGTGCTCGAAATGCTGGCCACCGGTCTGGCCTTTGGCCTCATGGGCCTGGAGATGAACTCGGTCATCCAGGAAGAGGGCAGCAACCTGCTCGGGTTCATTCCCGGAATCCTTGCCATCTGTGTCGTAGTGATCCTGGTTCGGACGCTCTGGATGTTCGGCACCTACTATCTGCCAAATGCCCGGCGCGGGATGGAGAAGGTCTCCGCGGCCAAGGATTCGCTGGTGCTCACCTGGTGCGGCATGCGCGGACTGGCTACCCTTGCGCTCGCCTTGGCTCTGCCGAAGTTCACCGCGGAAGGTGCCCCCATCGAGGGAAGGAACTTCGTGGTGGTTGCCGCCTGCTCCGTACTGCTCGCCACCCTCGTGGTCCCGGGGCTGACGCTGCCGATGCTGATGCGGGCGCTCAAGCTGCGCGGCAATGACCAGGCCACCAAGAAGGCCCGCCGGGCGCTCGCTCGCCGGGCCGAAGAAGTTGCGGTGCAGACCCTGAAGCAGAATATTGAGCTGCAGCAGCTGCCGGAGAACTACCGCCATGTGGTCACCCGACGCATGCACGACCTGCACAACATCTTGCTGACCGATCCGGATACGCATGACGCGATCACCGATGAAAAATACACCCAGTTGCGCGCGGTGATCACCAAGGCCGATGCGATTCAGTCCACGGCACTGGCGGCGGCCCGCGACGAGTTGCTCCGTGCCCGGCGCGAGCCCGGGGTTGACCCGCATATGGTTGACCAGATCATGCAGCGCCTCGATATGCGCACGGCCACCTTGGACCGCTAGCACGCAATAGGGTGGCCGGAACCTGCTAATGGTTCCGGCCACCCTTTGCGCATCTATGGGCGTTTAGCCTGCGGCGCGTTCGAGACGAACGATCACCTCGTAGTGATTGGTCTGCGGGAACATGTCCATCACCCGGGCCTGCTTCGCGGTGAATTTGTCCAGCCTCGCGAGGTCCCGGGCCAGCGAAACCGAATTGCAGCTGGAGTACACCACATGCTGCACGGTCGAATCGTTGAGCCACTGCGCCAACTCGGACGAGATGCCCCGACGCGGCGGATTGACGATGACCGCTTCCGGCGCCTGCTCGGCAGCCAATGCGAATTCGGTGGCGTCCGTGGCGGTGAACGTTGTGTTCTCCAGGCCCAGCTCCTCCACCGCGACCTGCGCCGCGGCCACCGCCTCGGTGCTGGTTTCGATTCCCTGCACCCGACGCCCGCCTTCGGCGCAGTGCAGCGCGAAGCCGCCCACCCCGCTGTACAGGTCCCAGAGGCTGGCAGGATTCGCATCGGTAATCCACTGGCGCGCCTGGCGGTACAGCGCGGCGGCAATCTCGGTGTTCGTCTGGAAGAACCCCTGCGGGCGCAGGTGCATCGGCACGCCATTCAGGCCGAATTCCAAGGTGGTGCGGCGGGTGAGGATGATTTCTTCTTCACCCTCCAAGACGGCCTTGTGCTCGGGCAGGAAGTTCACCGAAACCACGCTGTGGCGCGGGAGCAGCTCGAGGAATTGAGGCAGGGAATCGCGAAGGGCCACGAAGTGCTTCTTGGTGCGCAGCACCCAGCGCACCATGACCGCTCCGGTGTCCGAAAGAGTGAGGATGACGTGCTTGAGCTGTCCCTTGCCCTTGGGCACGTCATAGGGGATGAGTTTCAGTTCCTTGATGAAGCGCTCGATCACCGGGAACAGCGCGCGCAGTTCGGGAGCGCAAACCCCGCAGTTGCGCAGGTCTACGCCGTGGCCGTCGGCGTCGAGGATTCCGATGGTCGGATTCTCGGTAGTTCCGGAGATCACCATTTTCGCCTTGTTGCGGAAGCCCGATTCGGAGCTGGCCTGCGGCGGCAAGAATTGCAGGTCGGGGAACTGCGCGAGCGCGGTGGCGCAGTGGTCGGCTTTGGCCTGGAGCTGGTCAACGTACGGCACCGTCATTTGGGTGCATGAACGGCAACGTCCGGCGGAGAAGTAAAGGCATTCCATGGTGCCTCCAATTTTAGCGAAGAAGCCTGAGCCTGGGGCGCAAAGAGATTTCGACGGTTATTGACCGCAAATTTTCAGCTTTCCCCGATATGCTCACTAGCAGATCGACATTCGGCAGGAACATCACCGCTACCGGAAAACCGCGGATCATTGAAAGGAAAGATGGCACTTCGACACGGGCATTCCACGCAACGACGTGGCTACGCATTGCTAGCGCTCCCCTTGGCCGCCGTACTTGGAGCTTGCAGCAGTTGCGCTTCTTCAGTCCCCCAAGCGGCCCCCGTCCCGTCGGCCACCTCTTCCAATAGCCCGACAAATTTGCCGGTGCAAAGTCCTGCTGCTGCTCCCTCCAGCGCGCAGAGCAAGCCATCTGCCGCCACCAGTTCCAGCACCGGCCTGGCAACCAAATCCGCCACGAGCGCGCGCGCCAAGTCGACGTCGAACCCCGCCGCTTCCCAAGGAAGCGTTGCCCCCTTGTCGAGTGCAGCTTCCTCTGGATCTGCCAGCATCAAGCCGTTGACCCAAAGCGGACCGATCCATTCGACCTCAACCACCGCTCTATTTGCGGCGGTTGCCGAAGGCGATGTCGACTCGGTGCGTAAAGCCTTGAAAGACGGCGCCGAGCTGGAAGCCAAAGACGCACGGGGGAACACTCCGCTGATGCGCGCGGTGCTCAACCGCGATCATCAGATCGCCAAGCTGCTGCTGGCCGATGGGGCGAGTCCTAACGCAAAAAACAAGTCCCAGGAATCACCATTTCTGCGAGCCAGCGCCTTTGGCCTCGAAGACGTGCTGCGTTCCGCACTGGCCCACGGCGCCGACGTAAACAGCGTCGATCGGCTGGGCAGCACCGCCTTGTTCGTGGCCAGCGAAGCCGGACAGGTGGAATCGGTTCGTGTCCTGCTGCAGCACGATATCCCGCTGGACAAGGTCAATGATCTTGGCTGGAGCGCACTGCATGTGACCATCTCCTTGGGCCAGGGCTCGAATAATTCGCTGTCCATAGCCCGCCTACTCTTGGCCGCCGGGGCTAATCCGCACCTGACCGACCCTTCCGGATCCAACGCCTTCGAACTTGCCGAGAAGCGCAACCAGCCGCAGATGCTTTCGGCCCTGCGCAACTCCAGCAAATAGCGCGGCGAGTTCCGCTACAGGGCGTCGACGTAGAACCAGGCTCCGTCTTCCCGCACGAACGAGCTGACTTCGCGCTGGCTGTCCCGATCCTGCCCGAGGCTGTAGTGCGCCTCGAATTCCACGACTCCACGCGTCGCGGTGGCGCCTCCTGCACGGGTTGCAAGGATGACCATGCCCAGCCAGCGCATTTGGGCATCCAGCTCCAGTTCCTTGGGCCGGGTGGTCTCATGCCAGGTCTCAAGCAAATACCGGCGCAGTCCCAAGGCAAAAGCGCTATAACGCGAGCGCATCAGCTCTTCTGCGGTGTCGGGCAGCGCTGACCGGTCGGTCCGTCCGTCATGAAAGGGCTGGCAGCATTGCGCGTAGCTGCGCTGCACTGCGTCCAATTCACGGCAGGGACAGCGGGTTTCCTTGGAGTTTTGCACGTATCCAGCTTACTTGCACGCTCCGGTGACCCAGCCCACGAGCCGAATATCACACGTCTTAATCGCCGCTAAAGCGGTAGTTGCACACACCCCTGCGTTTTGCGCGTCACATACCCGGTAGACTTGTAAAGCAAGCTCGCGGAGCGCCAAATCCCCCTGGTGTGAGACGGCAACTCCGTGTGGCATTTAACTTAACCTCGCCAACAGGAGATATGCCGGATGCCCCGCATCGTTGTAGATGTCATGCTCAAGCCAGAAATCCTTGACCCTCAGGGCAAGGCCATCGCGGGAGCACTTCCCCGCCTAGGCTTCACCTCCTTCGAAGCTGTCCGCCAGGGCAAGCGCTTTGAACTCACCGTCAACGGCGAGGTGACCGAAGAAATCCTCGCCCAGGCGCGCGAAGCGGCGGAGACCCTGCTGTCGAACCCGGTCATCGAGGACGTTGTCAACGTCGAGGTAGTCGAAGACTAATGAGCACAGAACTTCCCTTGATTGGCGACTACTCGACGCCAACTTCCGAACTTTCTGGAGCGCGCATCGGCGTGGTGACCTTCCCGGGCACCCTCGATGACCGCGACGCCGCTCGTGCGGTGCGCGCAGCCGGTGCCGAAGCGGTGTCCCTGTGGCACGCCGACACCGAGCTGCAGGACGTTGACGCCGTGGTGATCCCCGGCGGCTTCTCCTACGGCGACTACCTGCGCGCCGGCGCGATCTCCCGTTTCGCACCGATGATGTCCAAGATCGTCGATGCCGCGAACTCCGAAGCCAAGCTGCCCGTGCTGGGCATTTGCAACGGTTTCCAGATCCTCACCGAGTCGCACCTGCTGCCCGGTTCGATGATCAAGAACGACCACCTGAAGTTCCTCTGCCGCGATCAGCTGCTGCGCGTGGAGAACAACCAGACCGCCTGGACCAACGGCTACGAAGCCGGCCAGGAGATCACCATCGTGCTGAAGAACCAGGACGGCCAGTACGTGGCCGACGAGAAGACCCTGGACATGCTCGAGGCCGAGAACCGCGTGGCGTTCAGCTACGTGGGCTGGAACCCGAACGGCTCGCGCCGTTCGATCGCCGGCATCTCCAATGCGGCGGGCAACGTGGTGGGCCTCATGCCTCACCCGGAGCACGCCATCGAGGCCGGTTTCGGTCCGGATCACCGCGGCACCGATGGTCTGACGTTCTTCACCAGTGTTTTGACCCACCTCGTTGGAGGCAAGAAGTGAGCCAGGAAGTGACCAAGGAATTCAATATCGACACCGTCGATAACGCGGCCGGCACCCCGAATGTGGAACTGCCGTGGGCCGAGCTGGGCCTGAAGGACAACGAGTTCGCGGAGATCATCAAGATCCTGGGCCGCCGCCCGACCGCGGCCGAATTGGCCATGTACTCGGTGATGTGGTCCGAGCACTGCTCGTACAAGTCCACCAAGAACCACCTACGCCAATTCGGCGACAAGGTCACCGAGGAGATGAAGAAGGACCTGATGGTCGGCATCGGCGAAAACGCCGGCGTCACCGACCTGGGCGACGGCTGGGCCGTGACCTTCAAGATCGAATCGCACAACTCCCCCTCCTTCGTCGAACCGCACCAGGGTGCGGCCACCGGCATCGGCGGCATCGTGCGCGACATCATCTCCATGGGCGCCCGCCCGATCGCCGTGATGGACCCATTGCGCTTCGGCGCGATCGACCACCCCGACAGCCAGCGCGTGGTGCACGGCGTGGTCTCCGGCATCGGCAGCTACGGCAACTCGCTGGGCCTGCCGAACATCGGCGGCGAAACCGTCTTCGACCCGATCTACCAGGGCAACCCGCTGGTCAACGCGCTGGCAGTCGGCGCGCTGCGCCACGAAGACCTGCGCCTGGCCAACGCCTCGGGCGTGGGCAACAAGGTGGTGCTCTTCGGCGCGCGCACCGGCGGCGACGGAATCGGCGGCGCCTCGGTGCTGGCTTCCGAGTCCTTCGACGACACCAAGCCTTCCAAGCGCCCGGCCGTGCAGGTCGGTGACCCCTTCGCCGAGAAGGTGCTCATCGAGTGCTGCCTGGACCTGTTCAAGGCCTCCCTGGTCGAGGGCATCCAGGACCTGGGTGCCGCCGGCATCTCCTGCGCCACTTCCGAGCTCGCCTCCAACGGCGAGGGCGGCATGCGTGTCGAGCTGACCGATGTGCTGCTGCGCGACCCGACCCTGACCCCGGGCGAAATCCTGATGTCGGAGTCCCAGGAACGCATGATGGCCGTGGTCACCCCGGAGAACGTCGCGGCTTTCGAAGCCGTCATGGCCAAGTACTCCGTGGAGTACTCCTGGCTCGGCGAGGTCACCGACACCAACCGCCTGATCATCACCTGGGATGGCGAAGTCATCGTGGACGTGGATCCGAAGACCGTCGCCCACGACGGCCCGGTCTATGACCGTCCGTATGCTCGCCCAAGCTGGCAGGACGCCCTGCAGGCAGATACCTTCAGGTCCTCGGAGGCCGGGGCGAACCTTCCGGCCACCGGTGAAGAGCTGAAGGCTGCGGTGCTCGAGCTGATCGCCAGCCCGAATATGTGCGACAAGTCCTGGATCACCCGCCAGTACGACCGCTACGTCGGTGGCAACACCGCCCTGGCTTCCCCGGATGATGCAGGCGTGGTCCGTATCGATGAGGAAACCGGGCTTGGCGTAGCCATCGCTACCGATGCCAACGGCCGCTACACCTACCTGGACCCTTACCTGGGTGCCCAGCTGGCGCTGGCCGAGTCCTACCGCAACGTCGCCACCTCCGGCGCGATCCCTGCGGCGGTCTCGGACTGCCTGAACTACGGCTCCCCCGAGGATCCGGATGTCATGTGGCAGCTGGCCGAAGGCATCCGCGGACTGTCCGACGCCTGCAAGGTGCTCGGCGTCCCGGTGACCGGCGGCAACGTCTCGCTGTACAACCAGACCGGCACCACCGCGATCCACCCGACCCCGGTCGTTGCGACCCTGGGCAAGCTGGATGACGTGGCACGCCGCACCCCATCGGGCTGGCGCGAAGAGGCCGACGGCCAGGCGATCTACCTGATCGGCGAGACCTTCGACGAGCTGGACGGTTCCGAATTCGCCAACCTGCGCGGACACCTCGGCGGCTTGCCGCCGAAGCTGGACCTGGAGGTTGAGAAGGAACTCGGCGCGATCCTGATCAACGCCAGCCGCGACGGCATGGTCGACGCGGCGCATGACCTCTCCGAGGGCGGCCTTGCGGCCGCGCTGTCGGAAATGGTCCTGCGCTACGGTGTCGGTGCCCGTGTGGCCCTGGACGACATCAAGAAGCGTGACGGTGTCGATTCGTTCACCGCGCTGTTCTCCGAGTCGCAGTCCCGCGCACTGGTTGCGGTTCCGCGCAGCGAAGAGGTTCGCTTCAACGACATGACCAGCGCCCGCGGTGTGACCGTGGCTCGCCTGGGCATCGTCGATGCGGAATCGAGGGCCTTGGAGGTACAGGGTGAATTCACCGTGTCCGTCGAGGACCTGCGTGCCGCGCACGAAGGCACCATGGAGAAGTACTTCGGCTAAGCCTCCGCGCTAATAGCCCAATACGGCCAACGGCCCGTTTCCTCGGTGAGGAGACGGGCCGTTCGCCGTATTCATGCCGATTCGAGGTGTTCCCCGGCTCGGGATCCAGCGGTTTTAGTGGTGCTTGTGCTCATCGTGTTCCCTGCGCGATGCCGACTTCTTGGCATCATGCTGGGCGCGAAGGTCTTCGGCGTCATGCTGCTCGGCGGCTTTCTCCTGCTGAATCACTTGAGCGAAAAGCTTCTCCATCTCCTTGGCCACACCAGCTGCGGACGCCGGATTCTGGCCGGTGACCAGACGCTCGTCGACGACCACCTTTTCTTCGAAGTTTTCAGCCGCCTCGTGAATGGCGCCTTGTTCCACCAGCCTGTCGACGAGAAGGAACGGGACAACCTTGTCCTTGCCGACGGCGACCTCTTCTTCGTTGGTGAATGCCGCGACGGTTCGCCCTTCGATGAGGCGCAACCCATTTTTCAATTCGACGTCGAGCAATCCAGCAGAACCGTGGCAAACCGCACCGACCAGTCCCCCTGCATCGTAGACGCTGGCTACAAGTTTCTGCAGCCCCTCATTCTCTGGGAAGTCCCACATGGTTCCATGGCCACCGACCAGGTAGACGCCATCATATTGTCCGGGGTCCACGACCTGGACCCGCGCGGTGTTGTAAAGGCCCGCCCGCGTAGCCTCATTCTGCGTGAATGCCACTTGGATTGGGTCCTCGGTGTCCACCGTGTCCTGGGGTGGCTGTCCGCCCTTGATCGAGGCAAAGTCTACGAAATGCCCGGAGTCCTTGAATACTTTCCATGGATGCGCGGCCTCGGCCACGTTGTATCCGGTTTTTTCTCCCGTGTCGCCGATCTCGGAAACACTGGTTAGTACCATGAGGATTTTCTTCATGACGTGCTCCTTTCACCCGATCCCCAGCCTAGGCAGGAGCTCTTCATCTGGCTACCTATTCCAGATAGCTCTCGGTTAAATCTCAGGAATTGCCTTTGGCGGGTGAAGAATTTTTGCCCTTGAACTCCGTCCTCCCGGAGCGAAATTGGCGCATTCGAAAGACAAGGCCACCGGGAGTTGTTGCGGAACCTTGCCTTGCCTTCCCTGTGGGGCTTGTTTGCTCCCTCTAGACAGCGCACACTCGGATCAAGAACATTTCCAGCGGGCGCAAGAGTCGGGAGCACAGGTCGTGTCAAAGCATCACAGATACAGCAAGCACGCTCCGCAACTGGTCGTGTCCGCATCGGAGCACTTCATCCTGCAGGCGGTCAATCGTGCCGAAAGGGCGGGCGGAAAACTCGGCTACAAGATTGCCAAGAAGGAACTGAAGAACGCGCAGCATGAAGGGTTCGAGCTTTCCGAGCAACAGACCGACGAACTGCTCCAGGCCGCCGAACGCGCCGGAGCTGCGGCGGCATTGGCCGCCGCACGACGCGTGTTGGGCAAGAGCGTCCAGGGCAGGCAGATCAAAAATCCCGGCGAGATCTCCGAGCACAAGAAGGGCCGCCTCGAACTCACCGAGCCAGCTCCTCTGAACCACGGCATGGGCCAACACGTGCTGGCGGTTAAACGCGTGGAGCATTTGAGTCCGGAAATGATCCGGGTGATCGCCGGAGCCGATCGACTCGCCGGGTTCCGTCCGAACGGCAAGGCGGATCAGTACGTCAAGGTGTACTTTGCCGATCGCGAGCTGGGGCTCACCGCCCCCTACGATTTGAAGGCGTTGCGCCATCGACTGCCCCGCGAGCAGGTTCCACGCTCACGTTCCTACACCATCCGCTGGGTCGACCGGTCGGCAGAAGAGCTGGCCATTGACTTCGTAGTGCATGGAGACCGTGGTTACGGTGGCTCGTGGGCCGCCAAGGTACTGCCGGGCGACCCACTGGTAATCTCGGACCCACGTGGCAAATTCACGCCGAGCTCGAAGGCCGGGAACTATCTGTTCGCAGCCGATGAGGCGGGAATTCCGGCCGTTTCCGTGGCGTTGAGTATGCTGCGTGCGGATGCCCAAGGAATTGCGCTGTTGGAAGTGGCCGGGGCCGCGAGCGAATTTGAAATCGAGCATCCGGCCGGGATCGAGCTACGCTGGTTGCACCGGGACGGTCTTCGCCCCGGAACCAGCGATCTGCTTCCCCCGGCGCTTCTAGCGCTGGGACAGCCCGGCCCCGGGACAAGCGTGATGGCACACGCCGAGCGATCCACCGCGAAAGCCATCTCGAATATCACCGCTCAATGGGGTCTGAATAAGAAGTACGTCCACGTTTCTTCCTACTGGACGCTGAGGCGCTAGCGTTAGCGTTAGCGCCTCAGGTCAGCGAGCGATATCGTAGGGAGCGGTATCTTTTCGAAGTGAACCGAGGATCAACTAATGGCTCAGCTCCCCCGCACCCGGCGACTGCTCGGTGCCTTCGGCGGGTTGCTATTGGTCATTATCGGGCTCGCGCTGGCAACCAACTCCGCAGCTTCGGTATCTCTCATCGTCCTGTTGCTCTGCTCGGGGTTGATTCTCACCGGCCTATTGCGTCTGCCAGCCGCGTGGCAGGCAAGCAGCCGGCGAGCGGCACATCTCTCTGGCCCAGTTGTGCTGATCCTCGCTGGTATCGCCCTGCTCATCTGGCGCTCCGCATCCCTGCCGATGCTCGCTTTGCTCGTCTCGCTTGCGCTCTTCGCCGGCGGACTGCTCAGAGCGCTCCCGGTAGTTCAAGGCGAGCGCAAGCCCTCGGTGCGTGGGGTGCTGACCGTAATGGTTGGCTTATTTGGTTCGGTGCTGGTTATCTTCTGGCCTAGGCTGTCGCTGTGGGTACTCGGCGTAGCCTTTGGCGCCTGGCTGGTCCTCTTGGGACTGCACAATATTTACGAAACTTTTGCACACCGGCTTCCCAAGATCCCCCGGTGGCTCTCCCGGCTGGGGCAGAAGGGACTCACCCTTGCCATCGCCGGTTGCCTCGTGCTCCTGCTTGCCGCCGGCGCTGCCACCGCATGGCTCTATTCCAGCAACGGACAGGCGGTTGCGGACCAGTTCTACCTGCCACCAAGCTCGGTTCCCGACGAACCCGGCCGGCTGATCCGTTCGGCAGTGCTCGAAGGAGAGAGGCCGAGCGATACGCAGGCCTGGCGCATCCTTTATACAACCACGCTTGCCGATAACCGTCCCGCCATAGCTTCGGCAGTGGTCACCGTTCCGCTCCGAAACCCTGATGCCAGGCATCCGGTCATTTCTTGGGCCAACGGCACCAAGGGCCTGATTCCCCGCTGCGGGCTGTCGCAGTCAGAGGCCCCCTACGAAGATGGACCCGGCGTTGCACGCAATGAGATCCTGAAGTCTGGTTGGGCGGTAGTCGCAACCGACTACGTCGGCCTAGGGACCAAAGGCCCACACCCCTATTTGGTCGGCGATTCCGAGGCCTACGCGGTCTTGGACGCGACCCGTGCGGCGGGCGAGTTTCCCGAGGTGAATCTAAGCCAGCAAACAGTGCTTTGGGGGCATTCGCAAGGCGGTCATGCGGCCCTTTTCGGTGCGGCTCGTGCCAAGAGATATGCTCCTGAACTGGAAGTGCTCGGTACTGCCGGGATGGCTCCGGCAACGGATCTGACTCGACTTGCGACAGGAATCAAGGACGAGGCTTCGGGAAAGATCGTCACCAGCTATATTGCCTCCGCCTGGGAGAAGATCTACCCCCAATTGGAGATCTCCGCGCAACAGAACTCATCGGTCCGCTCCGCCGTCGAGCACATTTCACAGTTGTGCTTCTCCGGCAAAGACGTACTCACCGCGCTGGCCACCAGCTCTCAACTATTCGACGCGGTCATCGGCGAAGAAGCCTTGGCTGGACCCATCGGCGATCTACTGCGAGAGAACTCGGCGCCACAAGTGACTTCTGTACCAACTTTTGTCTCACAGGGAACTGCCGATTCGCTGGTGCTCCCCTCCATGCAACGCGCGTGGCGCGTCGACGCGTGCGCAGCTGGAAGCGATCTGCTCTACCGCGAATATGACGGCCTAGATCATCTGGGGCTCGTCGGAGAAAATTCACCGTTGAATCATGATCTCGTGCAATGGACCAAGGAATTGCTGGCGGGGGAACAAGAACGTGGAAACTGCACCCGCCAACTAGCCACCGGGCGAAGTTCCGGACCGTGACGGGCAATTCGGGCCTCTCGCTGCTTAATCAAGAACGATCCGTTTCTCCAACTCTGAAGTCTGCTGTGGAGCTCGACGGCAGAGCCAAATTGCCGATTGGGGCAGCGGCGTGACGGTCGTCATCCTCGGTCTGTCCTGCTCCCAATGCCGTGAAGCATTCCACTGACCGTGGCCTGGCCGATTCTAGACAAGGCGCGTCAGATCAGGAGTTCTCTATTGCTGCTCCCCCAAGATCGCGGCTCGAATCATCTCACATTTGAACACGCAGGTGAACAACTCCTCTTGTCGGTGGCAACGAATAGAGTTCTACAGGCGGAAGACGAATCCACCAAGGTCCTATCGAAGCAGGAGAATTCCCCGGGCATGCGCTTATCGCGACGAATTATTTCCATCACGCTGGTAGCCGCCACCCTTGGCTTGAGTGCTTGCGCTTCGCTTGGATCATTGGAGCTTTCAGAGCTGGTCCCCGAGGCCACCGCCCAACCGACAACCACGCTGGGCGATAAAGATGAGTTCGCGAATTCCCTCACCCTGCTTGAACAGATCGAGAGCAAGGGGCGAGCGCCAAAAACCGGTTATGCACGTGATCAATTCGGCAAAGGCTGGAAGGACCCAGACCGCAACGGCTGCGATGCGCGCAACGATATCTTGGCCCGCGATCTGGAAGACGTGGTCTTCAAGCGGGCACGGGTCGACTGCGTGGTGCTCAGCGGCATCTTCCATGATCCGTATACGGGAGAAACCATCGAGTTCCGGCGCGGGCAAGGAACCAGCTCCGAAGTTCAGATCGACCACGTAGTCGCGTTGTCTGATGCGTGGCAAAAGGGCGCACAGAAATGGGATGCACAGACTCGGCTCGAATTCGCCAATGACCCGTTGAACCTTCTTGCCTCGGATGGGTCGGCAAATGCCTCCAAAGGTGACAAGGATGCGGCTACCTGGCTTCCACCAAACAAGAGCTTCCGCTGTGCTTACGTTTCACGCCAGACTCAGGTGAAGGCAAAATACGGCGCGTGGATGACCCCGGCAGAACACACTGCAATTGCCAAAACCCTCAGGTCATGCCTGTAAAACTCAGACAATCGCCTCTCCCTCATACAAAAGGATGAGGGCAATAGGCCATAATTGCACCAAAAGTTTTATATTCAAATCGGTGAACCTGTGGCAGAATTGTATTAGTCCAGCGTTTTGGGAATAACTCCCGACGCGATGAACACGAATCTACAGAAACTGGTGCACCATGAAGGCACGACTGCTCGGCTCGATACTTCTAGCCGCCAGCGTCTGCGTCTTCATGCTCGCCCTGGACGTCCAGCAACGCGAGATCGCGACCGCCTGCTGGGTGACCTCATCACTGATGTTCATTGTCTCGGCAATGATTCTGGTGACCAGCACGCTGGATAGATCCGAAGTAACCGCCGGCGATCCGCGCCGCCGAAAGGTCTAGCGGACTAGGCTTTCTTCACGATGGAAGACTTCAGTTCCATCGGTCCGAAGCCATCGACCTTGGCGAAGATGTCATGGTCACCGCTGCCCGGAGTCAGCCTGATATTACGCACCTTGGTTCCGGACTTCAGCGCAGCTTGCGCGCCCTTGACCTTCATGGTCTTCACAATGGTCACCGAGTCGCCATCCTGCAAGATATTGCCCACGGCATCCTTTATTTCGGCGCCCACGGAATTGCCGCCTTCCTCCCCAGAAGTGTGCGCATTCCATTCGTGCGCGCATTCGGGGCAGACAAGTAGCGAGTCCATGGCATAGGTGTATTCGCTAGAGCATTCGGGGCACGGCGGCAAGGTTTCACTCATGGGCAAAATCCTATCAACGCTGGCGACCGACTACCTCACCCTGGAGAGCCAAGCGGCGAGCCGGCCGGTAGCGCCCATACCGGAATCGGCGTAATTTCCATATAGATGGACAAATTTCACGAGAAGTCATCGACAGGTTCACCTGCATGCGATAGACATGATGCATGTCACTCGCACACTACTAGGAGGACCTATGTCTGCATTCAAGCAGATAAGGAACACTGGGCTAGCTTCGCTAGCCGCATTGTCCCTGCTCAGCTCGGGCGCAATTGCCGCTCAGGCGACCACCACCGAAGCACCCGCTGCTGGCGAAAATGTCACCCTCGACCTCGTCGGGATCAACGATTTCCACGGCCGTATCGCAGCCGACCGGGATTCGGCAGGCGCCGCGGTAGTGGCCGGCGCCGTCGATGCCCAACGCGCAGCGAACCCGAACACCCTGTTCCTCTCGGCCGGCGATAACATCGGCGCATCAACCTTCGCCTCTGCTTCTCAAGAAGACGAACCGACCATCGATTCGCTTGTCGCCGGCGGCTTGGACGCCGCAGCTGTAGGGAATCATGAATTCGACGGCGGATACGAGGACCTCAGCGGCCGCGTCATCAAACGCTACGGGCAAAAATCCGGTATGGATGGCGCCGACTACGCGCTTGGCGCCAACGTCTATGACAAGGGAACCAAGGATCCCGCCTTGCGTGAATACGCGATCCGCGAGGTGGACGGGCTGCGCGTCGGAATCATCGGCACCGTCACCGCCGATGTCCCTTCGCTGGTCAGCCCGAATGGCATCTCCTCCCTTGACTTCGGAAGCGAACTGGAAGCGGCCAACCGAGTCGCGGCCCAGCTTTCGGATGGCGACGAGGCCAACGGCGAAGCCGACGTCCTGGTCCTGCTGACTCATAACGGCTCGGAGAACGATACCTGCGAGGTCATCGCCGAAGAGGACAGCGATTACGGCACGCTCATCCGCGATGCCAGCCCCGAGATCGACGCGATCTTCTCCGGCCACACGCATCAGGCCTATAACTGCGATATCGCGGGCCGATCGGTCATCCAGTCGCACCAGTACGGCACCACCTTGGGCAAGGTTTCCCTAGAGCTCGACGCCACCACCGGTGACGTCGTTGAGAGTGCAACGGAACTCGTCGCGCTGGCAACCGAAGACGCCAATGGCGATTGGTCGCCAAACTACGAGGCAAACGTCGAGGTCCAGGGGATTGTCGATGACGCCGTAGACAAGTCGGAAGAAGTCGGCAGCGTGAAGGTCGGCCAGATTTCCGAGGACATCCTGCGCGGCGGCGAAGAGCCAGGATCCGACCGCGGTGTCGAGTCGACACTGGGAAACACTGTGGCAGATATTCATCTGTGGGCCACCTCGAACGAGAACTTCGCCGGAGAGCCGGCGGAGATCGCGTTCATGAACCCAGGCGGCCTGCGCGCCGATCTGCTCTACGGCCAAGACGGCACGGTGACCTACAAGGCCGCCGCCGACGTCCAGCCCTTTGCCAATACGTTGATCACCTTCGAGATGACCGGCGAACAGATCCGTGAGGCTTTGGAGCAGCAGTGGCAGCCGGAAGGCTCGGAACGGACCAAACTGCATCTGGGTATCTCCGAAGGATTGGAATACACCTACGTTGAAGGCGCAATTGCCGGAGAGCATATCAAGGACATTGCCTTCAACGGTGAGCCACTTGATGAGAGCGCATCCTTCAAGGTCGCGGCCAACGCGTTCCTCGCAACCGGCGGCGATAACTTCGCCGCCTTTGCCGAAGCCACCGGCCACACGGACAGCGGCCAGATTGATCTGGACGCCACCGTGAACTACTTCAAATCCCACGACGTGGTTTCCCCGGCACCTTTGGGCCGCGCCACCTTGTCGGGTACCGACTGGGCCAGCGTGGAGATTTCGCCGTCCGAGATCGTTCCCGGCGAAAGCGCTCAGGTCTCCGTGATGGGCCTCGAAGAAGGAGCAGAAGTAACTGCCTCCGCTTTCGACGGCGAATTGGCAGTAGCTGAAATCCCTGCCGCGGATGCGGAAGGCAAGACCTCCTTCGAGCTTGCCGTTCCAGCCGATGCCGCGCTTGGGGCCAACTCGCTGGTCCTCTCCCAGGTGCAGCGCGAGGACATCTCGGTGGACTTCACGGTGATAGAGACGGCCACGGAGCCGACTCCGAGCGCCGAACCGACCGAGGAACCTTCGCAGAGCCCAAGCGAGGAGCCATCGCAAAGCCCTTCGCAGTCGCCAAGCGCAACGCCTTCCGAGGACAGCAAGCAGTCCCCTAGCGAGCAGCCTCGCGACAAGGATTCCTTGGCGGACACCGGGTTCGCCGCTAGCTGGATCGGCATCGCCGCAGGGGTGGTGCTGGTCGCCGGGATCATCTTGCTGGTGATTCGCAGCCGCAAGAAGAACACCCACTAAGCAAGAACGCGCAAGCCAACGGCACCCCGGAATCCATCCGGGGTGCCGTTGGCTTTTCAGGAACTATGCACTAGTCAAACCCTGCTAATACCTCGTTCAACGCCTCGGTCGAAGACGGGTGGGTGAAGATCGAGTCGCGCAGCGTGCTGGCGGTGATCCCGGAGCGCATGGCTAGCGCCACCAGGTTGATGACCTCCTGTGCGTCTACGTGCATCAGCGCCGCACCAAGTATCTGGTCGCTGTTTCGATCCACCACAAATTTGATGATGCCTCGCGGATCCCGCACAATTTTCGGCCGTGGCATCGCCGCGATATCGGCGACTTTTTTCACCGCCACCTTAATGTCCAGTCCTTGGGCACGCCCCTGGTCTTCGCTGAGACCTACCCGGGCCAGGGGCGGGGTGGTGAACATGGTGGTTGGCACCGCCACCCGGTCTTCGAGGTTCCGTGCGCCCTCCCCCAAGAACTGGTCTTTGAGGATCCGCTGGTCATCTAAAGATGTGTAGGTGAACTGCGGCCCGCCGATGACATCGCCCAATGCGTAGATCCCCTCCGAGCTGGTGGCCAAATACTTATCAACCTTGATCTCGCCCCTTTCGCCCAAACGAACGTTGGTCTTTTCCAAGTTCAGATCCTGGGTGGCAGGTGTTCGTCCAAGTGCCAGGAGCGCCGCGTCGGCTTCGATGCTCCGCTCCATTCCATCTCGTTGATAGGTCACCGTGACGCCTTCGGCATCCTGACGCATCGAGGTGACACTGGCGGAATCGAGGATGCTCACTCCGGCATCAGATAGAGCCGAGGCCACCTCGGCGGCAACGTCTTCGTCTTCGCGTTTCAAAGGCCGCGCTCCGCGATCCAGCACGGTCACCTCCGCACCGAATTGCGCGAACATGGAAGCGAATTCCAGCCCCACGTAACCGCCGCCCACCACAAGAAGCTTGGCCGGGAGTTCAGCATGTTGCAGAGTCGTTGAATCGTGGATTCGCCCGCCAATTTCTGCGCCGCTAATTGGCGGAACGGATGGCAGCGCCCCGGTGTTGATGATGATTCTCGGGGCGCTGAGTTCTAGTAGTTCCTCGCCGCCTTCCACCTTGATGCTGTGCGGGCCGGTGAAACTGGCTCTGCCCGTGAGCACCAGAACGGAGTCCAGATCGTTCAGCATCGAGAAGTTCTTTTGGCGCATCTTCGCGGTGAGTTCGTCGCGGCGTTCGACCGACTTGTAGAAGTAGTGGGCATCTGCCCTATTGCCCCGATGCTGTTCTGCGTCATGGATCAAGGTTTTCGTTGGAACGCATCCAATGTTGATGCAGGTGCCGCCATACATCGACGTCGACTGCTCAACGATAGCCACCCGTTGTCCTGCGCTGGCTAGCGTTCCGGCGAGAGTTTTGCCGCCCTTGCCCCAGCCAATGACAATGACATCAAGTTCCATAGCCACAACCACGTCCTCACCATTGGTTTTCCGCTTCCACTCCGAGTCTTCTCCGCGTGTAGCTCCAAAGCAACCTATGGACTCGGGGAATAAGAAAGGCGCGGCCCGTAGTTGGAACTTCTTCCAACTACGGGCCGCGCCGCTTCGCTGTCTGCAAGACTAGCCGATCTGGAGCTCGCCCATTTCGTCCCAGTCTTCGCCTTCGATCTTGCGCGAGATGATCTTCGGGGTCTGCACGAGCAGTGGACGCATCGACTCAAGCCCGGCTGCGAAGTGCTCCGAGTTAACGTGAGCCGCTGCGGCTTCGTCATCGCGGAAGGCTTCGACGAGAACGTATTCGTTCGCGTCTACTACACTTCGCGACCAGTCGAACCACAAGTTGCCTTCCTCGGCGCGGGTAGCCTGAGTGAACTGCTCAACTTGGGACATGAAGCTTTCGGAAAATTCCGGCTTTACCTGATATTTAACGACGATGAAGTACATGTAAGTCAGTCTAGCGATTCGTTCGCAATTTTTGTTTGCATGCGGGTGAATTCTCGGTCACGCCTCGGCATGCCTTCGACCACCAGGTCGTAGGAGTCCTCGACAAGTTCCCGCAGGTGCTGCGGTTCCAACCCCGGACGCACCGAATTCCAATGTTTTTTGCTCATATGATATCCGGGGATGATCTCGTCATATTCGCTGCGCAGCTGGTCTGCGATCGCGGGTTCGCATTTGAGGTTCAGCAGCAGCTCGCCCCGGTGCACCATGAGCAGCCCGAACATCTTGGCTTTAGCGCGGTCGCGGCCGGCAACCTTGAACACGGTGCTGTCTTCACCAAAAGGGTGGTCCTCGAATGCCCCGGGCAACTCCAGGCAGAGGGCACGCCACCGTTCGTGGAGTTCTTCCATCGAAGCTTCGGCCATCGATCTGCCCCTTCATTTATGGCTCTGGGTTGCTGCCTGCCACGGTACCAAGTTTTCCCGGCAGACCGTGGGAGAGAGCTGCTTTTCAGAGCAGCGGATACTCAATTTTCGGGCAGGTATCCATGACAACTTCCAGGCCGGCGTCCTTGGCCCGTTGAGCAGCCGCGTCGTCTCTGACGCCCAATTGCATCCATATGGCCGACGCGCCAACGCTGATCGCCTGGTCGACAACGTCGCCCACCTTGTGCGAGTTCACGAAGCAGTTCACCACATCGATCTTTCCAGGGATATCCGCGAGCTTGGCATAGCCTCGTTCGCCGAGCGCATTTTCTGCGCGCAAGGACACCGGGATGATATCCATGCCCAACTCGTCGCGCAGGTACCGGGCAATCGACGGCGCCACGCGATGCGGGTTAGCGCTCAAACCCACCACCGCCCAGCGTGCCGGAGTCGTCAATAACCGTCTGATGAGCTCGGGATCATTCACCTGGTTTTCGTCCATGCTCGTCACCCTACAGGGTGTGGATCCGAAAAGACCGCCGGTGCACAGCTTGCCCCGGCGGCCTAAACGGTCTGCGTGCTAATGCTGAAGCGCCGCTTCGGTGTTCGTCGCGGAGAACTCTCCGAAGGCGCCACGGTACCGCGCCGCGGGGTGGTTCTCCGGAAGCTTGTCTCCGCGTCCAAAGACCTTCGCACGCAGGCTGCCCGGAGCATATTCGCTCTGCGCCAACCCGCGCCGCCGCAGCTCGGGAAGCAGCCCCTCGATGAAGTTGTCATAGGAGCCAGGCAAAATGTGGTTGATGACATTCAGCCCGTCGATCCCCGCATCCTGCCATTCGAGCAGCTTGTCGGTGATCTGTTCCGGAGTTCCCACGATCTGCTGGGCCTTGGCCCGGTAGTGCGCGAGGTCGCGCAGCGTCGGGTTGCGGCCCGGGGTGGAAGCCAGCGCGGCTTCCAGGACGCCTTGGGCGCCCTCGGTTTTCACCTCGCCCAGCGGGGTGTCCAAATCCAATCCGCCCAAATCCACGCCGATGCCGCCACCGATGTGAGCGATGATCGCGTGCGGATCAAGGTACTGGTCGTATTCGGCTTCCAGCGCTTTGGCCTCCGCCTCGGTGGAGCCGACCACGAAGGAAAGGCCTGCGAAGACCTTCAGATCCTCGCGGCTGCGGCCCGCGGCGTTGAGGTTCTGCGTCAACGCGGCGACCTTCTTGGCCACATACGCCGGGTGCGGCGCGAAGAGGAACGTCGCCTCCGCATGGGTGGCCGCGAATTGGCTTCCGCGAGGAGAGGATCCCGCCTGGAAGAGGAATGGTGTGCGCTGGGCGCTGGGAATCGCCTGATGCGGGCCGTCGATCGAATAGATCTCGCCGCGGTGATTGATCTTGTTAATGCGCGCCGGGTCGGCGTAAATCCCGGATTCCTTGTCGGCCTTCAGCGCATCGTCTTCCCACGAGCCTTCCCAGAGCTTGTAGGCGGCATCGACGTATTCCTCGGCCCACCCATAACGGTCGTCGTGGGCCATGAGGTTCTTCGCGCCGAAATTGCGGTGCGAGTTCTCCAGCACGCTGGTCACGATATTCCATGCCACGCGTCCTTGCGAGAGATGGTCCAGCGTGGAGATCTGTCGTGCGAATTGGAACGGATGGGACTGGACGACCGAACTGGTCATCGCCAGCCCGATCTCCTTGGTGCTGGCGGCCAGCGCCGAAAGCAGCACCAGCGGGTCGTGGCTCGGGATTTGCATTCCCTTGCGTGCCAGGGAGGCCCAACCGCCCTCGTGATCTGCGTACAGTCCGGCCACGTCGGCGAAGAACAGGTTGTCGAATTTCGCATCTTCGAGTTTCTTGGCCAGATCCACCCAGAGCCCCAGCTCATGGAACCGGTCCTGTTGCGCTTCCGGATGACGCCACATTCCGCCGAGGATATGGCTAGAAGTATTCATCAGGAAGGCCGAGAGGATGAAGCGTGGTCGTGTTTCGAAGGTACCCATTTTACTTTGCTCCCTTGGCTTCGCCGATTGAGTTCAGGCCGGTCGGAATCGTGCCATTGATGAAGTAGTCGCCTACCGAGCGGGCCTTGAAGGCCACCGGGTTGTGCGTGGCGACGGTGCGTGCGTTGCGCCAGTAGCGGTCCAGCGACTTGCTGGTGGACACCGCCGAGGCGCCGGTGACGTCGAACAGTTCGCTCGTCGCATCGAGCACCAGCTTGGGCGTGATGACGTGTGCCTGCTGCACCGCGATCTCCGCGCGTAGGAAAGCGGCTTCGTCATCCAGGTTCAGCGCCGGGTCGTGGGCGGCATCCAGTTCGCGGGCCGCGGTGACCACAATAGCTTCCGCGGCGTATACGTTCGCCGCAAGCCGGCCCACCAGTTCCTGAATCTGCGGATCGTTGCGGAACAATTCTCCGGAGCCGGTATTGAAGGTCCGGGTGCGGGTTTCCACGATGCGGGCGGCCTCGTCACGCGCGGCCTTGCCGATGCCGACGAGTACCGCAAGCAGGCAAAGCTGGAAGAACGCGGGCTCCAGCGTGGAGGCGACCTTGCGTTGCAGGATATTTGCCTCTTCAACGGGAACCTCGGTAAAAATACCGGTTCCGGTACCGGTCAGCGGCTGGCCGAAGCCGTCCCAGTCGTCAAGGATCTCCACCCCTTCGCCGTGGCGGTCAACGATTGCGTACTGGCGGCCTTCGACGCCTTCGGTGGAGGCCATCACGACTACCCAATCGGCGAAGATCGAGCCGGTGGTGTAGTACTTTTCGCCGTTGAGCACCCAGCCGACAGCGCCCCGGCTGAGCCGGGTGTTGGTGGTTCCCAGCGCGTTGCCACCACGTTCGGTGGCCGCATTGCCGAAGATCTGGCCGGCGAGCACGCGGGGGAACCAGCGGTCCTGGAATTCTTGGGGCTGCAGCGCGATCGTTTCGACAAAGGAGAAGTGGCTGCGCAGCAGGTGGGCGACGTTCGAATCCGCGGAGGCCAATTCGATCAGCAGCCGGAAAAGATGCTCGTGGCTGACCGGTTCCCCGCCGTGGCTGCGCGGCACACGCAACGTGGTGAAGCCGGCGTCCTTGAGCCATTGCACCTGCTCGAAGGGCAGGATCCGCTGCTGCTCGCGCTGCGTAGCGCCCTCGCCCACGCGGGCGAAGACCGGAGCGAAACGCTCAGCCAGGGCCTGGTAGGTGGCTTCGGGACTCAGGGTTTGGCTGAGGTCAATGCTCATGTGCTTCTCATTCCTTGTCACTGGAAATCTGTCTGGGATGAATCTGCCGCTCAGGCGCTGCGCAGGTGCTCGAATTCGCGCAGCACCGCGCCGGGGTTCGCCGCAAGCAGGGTGCGCGTGTATTCATGGCGGGGGTTGGAGAACACCTGCTCAACGGTTCCGGTTTCCACCAGTTCGCCGCGGCGCATCACGCCCACCCGGTGGCTGATCCGTTCGACCACGTGCAGGTCATGGGAGATGAACAGGTAGGTCAATTGCTGTTCGGTCTGCAGCCGATCGAGCAAGTTGAGGATCTGTTCCTGGGTGAGCACATCGAGCGCGCTCAATGCTTCGTCGAGGACCAGGATCTTCGCGCCGCTGGCCAGGGCGCGGGCGATGGCCACGCGTTGGCGCTGGCCCCCGGAAAGTTCCGGCGAGCGCTTGGCGGCCAGTTCCGGGGCGAGGTTCACCTGCGCCATCAGCTCGTTCGTACGTGCTTCGCGCCAGGCTGAATCGCCAAGCCTGTAGTTGCGCATCGGCTCCTGGATGATCGAACGGACCGTTTGCCGGGGGTCCAGAGCCGAGTCGGGGTTCTGGTAAACCAGCTGCGCCTCGCGCCACAGCGCGTAGCGCTGCTTGCCGCCGATTGAGCTGACGTCCTGGCCGTTCACCTCGACGCTGCCCTGGCTTGCGCCAAGCAGCCCCATGATGATTTTAGCCGTCGTCGACTTTCCCGATCCCGACTCTCCGACCAGCGAGAAGGTCGTGCCGCGAGCCACCTCGAAGCTGACCTGCTGGACCGCCTGATGCGCCTTGGAACCCTGTCCAAACTCCTTGCCGAGGTCCGTCACGCGAATCGCCACGTCGCTGATTTCGGCCGTGTCTCGGCGCTGGTTGGTGGCGTACGCCTGGTCGAGCAGGGCCTTGGTGTAGTCATTGGTGCTGCTGGCAATCAGCTCGCGGACCGAACGGTCTTCGAGAACCTCGCCACCATTCATCACCAGCACCCGGTCGGCGATGTCGGTAGCTACGGCGAGGTCGTGGGTGACGAACAGGACGGTGGTCCCCTTCTGCCGGGCCAGGGACACGAAGACTTCAAGCACCGTGCGCTGCACGGTGACATCCAGTGCGCTGGTTGGCTCGTCGGCGATCAGCAGCTGCGGATTCAGCGCGAAGGCGATGGCGATCAGCACGCGTTGCTTCAGCCCGCCGGATAGCTCGTGCGGGTACTGGCTCAGGCGTTGCTCCGCCCGGTCGATCCCGACGCTGCCGAGCAGTTCGATGGCTTTTTCACGCCACCGGTTCTTGGGCACCGAACGGGTCGGGTGCAGGCGGAACACCTCGATGAGCTGCGAGCCGATGGTCTTCACCGGGTCAAGCGAGGCGCCCGGGTCCTGCGGGACCAGCCCGATACCGGCGCCCCGGATATCGCGCCATTGACGCAAGCTCAGCGCGGTGACTTCGGTGCCGCCAAAGCGGATGCTGCCGGTGGTGCTGGCGTCCTGGGGAAGCAGCCCGATCAGCGCCTTGGTCAGCGTCGATTTCCCCGAACCCGATTCGCCAACGATTGCCACGATCTGCCCGGCCGGGATTTCGAGGTTGATCCCCTGCGCGGCGAGGGTGCCTTGGGCGTACCGCACCGAAAGATCCTCGATGCGCACGACCGGGTTGGTGCCGGTGTTCTTGGTAGTCATAATCTGATCCCTTCACAAATTTGGGTACCCGGTGCCGGTTAGAAGCGGAATGCCTTGTTGATTGCGCGGCCGAGCACGGCGGTGAGCATCACTGCCGCGACGATCACCAGCCCCGGCAGGGTGGTCAGCCACCAGGCGACGGTGAGGTATTGGCGGCCTTCGGAGATCAGCAGCCCCCATTCGGGTGTTGGCGGCGGCGAGCCGAACCCCAGGAAACCAAGCCCGGAGATCGCCAGGATCGCCGCCCCCAGGTCGACCGCCAAGAGGGCGAGCACCGGGCCGATCACATGCGGGATGATATGGCGGCGCAGCACGGTGAGGTAGCCGCCACCGCTCATCAGCGCCGCCTGCACGAAGTCGCGCGAACGTACGCGCAGCACCTCGGTGCGGACAAGCCGTGCGAAGGCCGCGATCGAGGCGATGCCCACGCCGAGCCCCAGCGAGAATGGACCGGGTTCGGTCGCGGTGACCAGGATCAGCGCGATCAGGAAGGCCGGCACCGCCAGCACCACGTCGACGAACCGCATCGCGACCGAGTCGGCGAAACGGCCGGCGGTGGCGGCGAGCAGACCCAGCAGGCTGCCCACCACGCTGCCGATCAGGCAGGCCAGCCCGGCGGTCAGCAGCGTCTGGCTGGTGCCGTGGACCACCCGGGCATAGACGTCGCGCCCCAGGTGGTCGGTTCCGAAGGGATGAGCCAGCGACGGTTCCGCGAGCTTCTGCTGCGGCACCCCGGTGAGCGGGTCCTGTCCGGTGAACAGCCCCGGCAATACCGCCCAGGCGAGCAGGAGCGCCAGCGGGAGGAGCACCCACCAGTTCCGCAACCAGCCAAGCAGCGTGGTTCTGGGCGTGGCGCCATGCTCCGGTTGGAGCGCGCTGCCAGGGGCCAGCTCCACGGCCGGGTTGCCTCGTTCGGTCAAAAGACTCATGATCGGTTCCTTTCCCTAGGCCGCCAGCGCGCGAGGCGAACCGGCGTGGGAGGTGATGATGCGTGGATCAAGCTTCGGGTGGATCAGGTCGACGAGCAGATTTACCGCGGTAAAGGCGGCGGCGGTGAGCAGCACCAGTCCCTGCACCAGCGGGATGTCCTGCACCGTGACCGCCTGCAGTACCAGCTGGCCCAGGCCGGCGCGGGCAAAAACCGTCTCGGTGATGACGGAACCGGCGAGCAGCGTGCCGATGGTGATCCCGGCAATGGATAGCGCCGCCGGTGCGGCGTTTTTCAGCGTGTGCCGGTAGAAGATCCACGCCTCGCTGGCGCCCTTGGCCCGCAAGACGTCGACGAAGGGCTGGGTGTTCACCTCGTGCACGCTCTTGATCAGCACCTGGGTGATGGGTGCGCTGAGGTGGATGGCCAGAACGAGGATCGGCACCGCCAGCGAGAGGAACG
Organism: Arthrobacter sp. MYb224; assembly: GCF_002975455.1. Classification (NCBI taxonomy): domain Bacteria; kingdom Bacillati; phylum Actinomycetota; class Actinomycetes; order Micrococcales; family Micrococcaceae; genus Arthrobacter; species Arthrobacter sp. MYb224. The sequence continues at coordinate 242,417 of NZ_PCPU01000004.1, forward strand.
AGCCGTCCGGGAACAGCGACATCACCCCGAGCTGCACCGCGAGCACCTGAAGCAGCACCAGTCCGAGCCAGAACACCGGGATGGAAATCATCAGCGGTGGCAGATTCAGCAGGGCGTTGCGGACCCGGGTGCGGCGCGACAGGCTGGCGGCGGCGGTCAGCGCGACCGCCAGCACCAGCGCCAGGGCAAAGGCGCTCCCGGCGAGCACCAGTGTGGAGCCGATGACCTCGCCGATACGGGTGGACACCGCCGAGCCGGAGGACAGGGAATAGCCCAGATCCCCGGTCAGCAGCGCACCGAGCTGGGTGAAGTACTGCACGATCAGCGGCTGGTCATAGCCGTAGTAGGCCTTCATCTGCGCGATCGTTGCCGGATCCGCGGACGAGTCGGCGGAGAGGAAGATCGTGACCGGGTCGTTCGGCAGGGCCTGCACCGCGAGGAAGACCGCGGTGTAGGCCAGCAGGATCACCAGCAGTGCCTGACCGATGCGTTGAGCGATGTATCCACCCATGATGAGTTCCTTTAGCCGTTGCTCTTCCAGGCGCCCTGGAAGATTGGTGCGGTGCCGGAGGTGAAGTCGATGTGCGCGTCCTTGTTGGCGCCGTACACCTGCACTTCGTCCCACAACACGAGGGTCAGTGCCTTGTCCAGTACCAGCGCGCGCTGCTCCTCGCCGATGAGCTTCAGATGCTCTTCTTCGGTGGTCGCCGCCTGCTCGCGGGTGAACAATTCGTTCAGTTCCTTGTCGGCGTTCAGCGTCTGGTTATTTGTCGCCGGCGCGTAGACCGGCCCCAGGCCGCCGTAGGCGAACTGGCGGGTTCCGAAGAATTCGATCTGGTCATCGACCATGGCGTTGGTCAAAAATGAATTGTCCGCAGCACGGTTGACCAGCTGCACTCCGATCTCCCGCCATTGCTGTTCGATCAGCTCGAAGGCTGGCTTGATGACCACGGAGTTATTCGAGCTGGCCACCGTGATTTCAAGCTTCTTGCCGTCCTTCTCACGGATCCCGTCCGCGCCAACGCTCCAGCCGGCTTCTTCAAGCAAGGCCTTGGACTTCTCCGGGTCATAGCCGAGCTCGGCAGACAGGTCCACGAAGCCCGGTGCCTGGTGGTTGAGGATCGAACCTGCGAGCACGTAGCTGTCCGAGAGGACCGTGTCCTTCAGCGCCTGGCGGTCGATTCCCGCCTGCAACGCCTGGCGCACCTTGGTCTCGGCCAGCTTGCCCGAACCGATTCGAATCGCGGCATGGTTGGTCGTCAGGTCCACCCCCTGGGCGGCGAAGATCTGCCCGCCTCCGGCGCTGAGCACCTCTTCGTCAACGGGCTGCAGTCCGCGGACCAAATCGACCTGGCCGGACTGCGCCGCGCCGGCCCGGTGGGCAACTTCTGGCAGGTACTTGACGACCAGCTTTTCGAGGTACGCGTCGCCCTGGTTTGCTGCGGTTTCCGGGGCCCAGGCATAGTCATCGCGGCTGGTGAAGACGACCTCTTCATCTGGCTTTTCGGACTCGAAGACGAACGGTCCGGAACCGACGATCTGCGATATTGCGGTTTGCCCTGCATTGTCCAGTTCCAGGGTGCCCGGGGATACCAGCCCGGCGGTCACCGAGGAGGTGGAGCGCAGGAAATTCGCATCCGGGCGTTTCAAGGTCACCTTGACCTGGTCCTCGCCGACGACCGCGGAGCCCTTGTAGGCTGAAAAGTCGACGTTCGGTTGAATCTGCGCGGATTTCACGCCTAAGCCCAGCGCGTCCAGATTTTCCTTGACCGCTTCGGCATCCAGGGCCGTGCCGTCCGAGAAGGTGGCGCCATCACGAATGGTGAAGGTGAATTCGGTCTGTGCCTCATTGGCGGTGAACTCGGAGGCGATCCAGCCTACGAGCTTGCCGGACTCGGTATCAAAATAGGTCAACCGGTCCAGCACCGAGTTCAGCACATTCGCCTTCTCGTAGAAGCGAGCGGCCTGGGTCTGCCAGTTGTTGATCGGGGTTACCTCGGCAAAGGTGAAGGTTCCGCCCGCTACCGGCGTGCCTGCTTCCGCGGAAGCTGCCGGCTCGGAGCTCCCCCCGGTGGATGCGCTGTTGCCGCCGCAGGCGGTCAGCGAAAGACCTAGAACTGCGAGTAGTGCCGCGGCCTTCAGGCTCAGTGGTGTGTTGCGCATTTTCTGGTGTTCCTCTCGGTAAGTTCCCGAGGATTACGCCGAAATCCCGATCCTGCCGCGGTATTGCGGGGCGGGAAGAAGGCAGACTTCTCCCCTGTGCGGACCGTTGCGAAATCTAGCAATCTCCATCGGTCCTGGCCTTAGCACCGCTCCCTGCCGGGATGGTTGCTGCAACGTCAACGAGCCAGGTCTCTCGGTCGCTCTGGATGGTTATCATTCGGTGTCTTTGCCGAACAATTTAAGTCTGCGCGCGCAGGTGCGGTGTGACCAACCATGACGTTATATGCGCGTCACGAAGTCATCCCAATACACACTTTGGGACTAATACAAGCCCTGAAGCCGGTCACTAATCGTCATAAGTCAGTTCGTGACGCTGCTGAAAAGATTTCCTTGACAGCAGTATCCCCGGCCCCGCGTGATCAAGGGTGGATTTGCTCGCTCGCCAACGAAACATTCGGGATAAAAGCGAACGGCCAGCCCGAACCTCTCTGGTTCAGGCTGGCCGTTCGCATAGTTCCAGTGAGCGGCCCTACTCGGCGGATACCGGAGTCAGCACTCCTTGGACCAACGGATCCTCGGTGTTCTTCAGGTATTCCTGCAGTCTTGGATCGGAGAACACCTCGATTAGCTTGGCTGCATCGGCAGTTTTGGAGAACTCGGTGCCGAAGATCAGCTTGGAGGCGAAGGTTCTAGGCGGTTCCGGGAACAGGATTCCCTTGTCGCGGCCGACCTTTCCGGCATCGAACTGCGACACGTATCCGATGGCTGCATCCACATCGTCTAGCATGCGCGGCATGGCGAGGAGGTCTGCTTCCTTCAGCTCGAAGCCGCGCGGGTTGTCAACCACGTCGGCCATCTTCGCGGTACGCGGTTCGATGTCGGGGTTCAGGCCGAGCAGTCCCTCGCGCTCCAGGAGCCAAAGCGCTTGCCCCTGGTTGGCGACGTCGTTAGGCAGGAGCAGCGTCGACCCCTCGGGGAGAACCTCGACCGATTCGTAGCGGGTGGAATACAGACCGAAGCCCCATTGGTACAGTTCAACGGTTGGCGTCAATTCCACGCCGGCGGCTTCTGCCGATTGCCGCATGTACCACTCATGTTCAAAGATGGTCGCGTCGAACTGCCCTTCGGCCACGGCGCGGTTCGCCTGGATTGGATCCTGAAGCCCAATGGGTTCTATCTCGATTCCATAATCCGGCGCGATGGTCTCGGCCACGAATTTCAGGATCTTCTCTTCCCCGGCCATTGCCGGTTCAAAATGGACCTTGAAATTCGTTTTGCCGGGCTCGGTGGACGCGAGCGCTGGAGCGGACTTTTGCTGAACCAGCAACGCGCCAAGGACGAGCGCCACAATGGTCGCGCATGCCGCGATGGTCCAAGGCAGTTTCGCGGTGTTTTTACGCAGAGTGAAGCCATGGTCATGGCCTTTGGGTGAAGTCGTCATGTTCTTCTCGTTTGTTCTAGGGCGCTTAGGGGCGGGCCAGCGCGCGGGCGATGCGATCGCCGAGGAATTGGACTGCTTGCACGGTCAGAATGAGCGCAAGGATCGTGGCAAGCATGACATTCATGTCGAACCGCTGATAGCCGTAGGTGACCGCCAGATAGCCGATGCCGCCGGCCCCGATGGTTCCCGCGATGGCCGAATACTCGACCATCGAGATGGTGTTCAGCGTGACGGCGGAGGCCAGGGCGGGCAGCGCCTCACGGATCTGGGTTGCCCCGATGATTTGCAGCGGCGATCCACCGGTCACCAGCCCGACGGCCAGGTTCTCCTTAGGCAGATCATTGAGCGCGTTCTGCACGAGCCGCGCGAAGAAGGGAATGCCCGCAATGGTCATCGGCACCACTGCTGCCCAAATGCCGATGGTGGTTCCGGTCACCCATTTGGTGAATGGAATAATCGCCGCCATCAAGACCAGGAACGGCAATGAGCGTCCCATGTTGACGAACCAGCTCAGTGCCGCATGGCTCTTGTCGTGCGGAAAGAGACCCTGCCGGTCGGTGTTGAACAGCGCCAAACCCATGATGCCGCCAAAAATGATCACCAAGACCATCACGATGCCGACCATTGCCCAGGTCTGTCCATAGGCAGGAAGCATCAGGGCGGGCAGTTCGTTCCATGGGGTGTCGGTACCGACCGCTGCGCTTTCGGTTGGGATTCTCATACCGCCACCTCGATGCGTTCCGCGCGGTCGGCCACACTCGCGAGGAGCTGCTGGGATCGTGGCGTGGCGCGCAATCCCCATCCAGCCAAGACGGCAATAGCTCGTTCTGCGGCAATGCCCGCGAGACCGATTTCAACGCGGCCCAGCGTTCCCTCGTGGTGTGCTTCCACGGAGCCACCGAGCAGCGCGACCCGCGCGCCATGTTCGGTTCCCAGCCGGGATATCCAGGCTGGGTCCACATTTGCCGCCTGGTAGGCCACGGTCAGCGTGAAGTCGTAGCCGGCGGGCACCAGATCGGGGCGCAATGGCAGAAGCTTTGAACCGGTCACCGATCCCGGATCCGCTACCAGGCCTCGAAGTTCGCCGTACTCGGCGATTCGACCGCCATCGAGTTGCGCGACGCGGTCGGCGATATGGCGCACCACATCCATCTCGTGGGTGATCAAGATAATCGCCAAGCCCAAGTCGGTGCGCAGGGAATCAAGCAGTTCCAGCACCTGCGTGGTGGATTCCGGGTCGAGCCCCGAGGTTGCTTCATCGGAGAGCAGCAGACGCGGACGCAGCGCCAGCGCTCGGGCAATGCCCACGCGTTGGCGTTGGCCACCGGAAAGTTCTCCGGGGTACGAATTTGCCCAATCCGCCAGACCTACGCGATTCAGGAGTTCAGCGACCCGGTTTTCCATCTCGTGGTGGACTACTCCCAGGTTTCGCAGCGGCAACGCAACGTTTTCGGCTACCGTCATGCGGCGCAAAAGGGCCGAGTTCTGGAAGATCGTGCCGATGGCACGACGTTCGGCGCATAGTTCTTTGCCAGAGAGCACCGACAAGTCCTTGCCTTCTACCAGGATCTGACCGCTGCTGGGCTTTTCCAACAGCGAGATGCAATGGGACAAGGTGGACTTCCCGGCGCCTGAGGGCCCAACCACCGCGGTGATTGTCCCCGATTGAACGTCCAGGTCGATCCCCTTGAGGACCTCCACACGGCCCTGGGCCGTTTCGTAGTGCTTATGCAGCTGGCGAATCTCAATCATGTGATCGTCCAGATAACGTCGTTTGCATTTGTTCTCCTTGGTGCTGGCACCGCGCAGAGTCTCAAACAGCGACGATCCACGGATTCAGGATGCCGCTGGCTTTCGCCAGGCTCTGAATCTCGGGAACAAAGCCGGTGTTTCAGACTGCTCCATCGGTCCTGGCTGTAGCACCGGCCCCGTGAGGGTGGTTGCTGCGACGTCGTTGAGCCAGGTCTCTCGGTCGCTCTGGATGGTTACCATTCGATAGGTGAATCGAACAGTTTCAGTCTGTGCCCGTGCCCGCTTCGTGAACAACCATGACGTTATATACGCGTCATGAAGTCGACCTCGGTGCGCAGATCGGCGGAAAACCGGCCATAAATGCGCGACTCACCCGTCATATGTCGCCACGTGACGACGCTGAATTCGCATCTTGACTCAGGAGAACTCGGCGGGTGCGAGGACGCCCCTGGGCCTGAACGCAAAGCAAGCTTCCAGAACCGAAAGGTGGAGATGAATTAGGTGCCTGGAAGCTAGCTGCGCGGCCAGACCACTTCGAAGCGTTCGCACACGATCCGCTCACCGGGCACGCCGGTCATTGCCGGTTCCCACTGCTTGGCGAAATCTGCCTGCTGCGTCCGTTTCCAGAACTTTTCGTGTTCCCGGCGCCAGCTGGCCAGACTACGGTCATCCTCGCCCTCGGCAAAGGCAAAATCTGCATCCACCTGGTCGAATGATTTCAGCGTCACCTCGCTGGTACGCAGGATAATTTTCGGTGTCCCGGAGCCGTCGCAGGCGATCCAGTGCGAACCGACCCGCGGAAGCGGTTCGTTCTCGGCAAGGTACTCGTTTTCAAGGCTTGAGGTGGCACGTTTCTGCCCGTGGGTTACCTGATGCAGCAGTGCCTCGGCGAGCTCAGCGCTGTCTCCGAAGTATTCCACCACGTAGTCGCCCGGATCGGTGGCACAGCTGTTTCGGTAGTCAGCCCACATTTGCGCGGCGGCGGCGAGATCTACCGGGGGCAGCTCGGAGGTAGGTTCATTGCTCATTCTCCTAGCCTAAACGCAGTCCGGCCACCGAAGCTGCTGTATTCGGTGGCCGGATCGCTGGCTGCCGCGGTGGCGGCATGCCCTCCGAAGCCCTTGAGGCGACGGCGGTGAATCCGACGCTAGTGAAGTCTTCACCTGAGCGTAATGAGCGACAAGCATGCGCGGTGACGCGTGTCACAGCCTAAGTCTCAGGTGCTTCTCCCGTAAATTGGCGCTTGCTTCATCCCCACCTTTTCAGGAGATCAAAGTATGTCACGAGCAAGTACGAGAGCTATCGCCAGCGCCGCGGCACTGGCGCTGGGACTGGGAACTTTCACCGCCCTTCCGGCCAGCGCCGATCCCAGGGCGACCGACAAAACGCCTACGGCCAAAGGCAGCGGCGGCGCAGTCTCCTCCGTAGACCCGGAAGCGACCGCCGCCGGAATCGAGATCCTGCGCAAAGGCGGCAACGCGGTTGATGCGGCGGTCGCAACGGCGGCCGCGCTGGGCGTGACCGAGCCTTATAGCGCGGGCATCGGCGGCGGCGGCTACTTCATGTACTACGACGCGAAAACCGGAAAAATCAGCACCATCGACGGCCGGGAGACCGCACCGGCAGCAATGCCCCAAGATGCCTTCATCGATCCGGAAACCGGCGAGCCCTACAACTTCACTCCCGAACTGGTGACCAGCGGCGTGGCGGTCGGCGTGCCCGGCACCCTGGCCACCTGGCAGCGCGCGCTGGACAATTGGGGTTCCCAAAGCCTGAAGAAAGTTCTGCACCCAGCCACCCAGGTAGCTTCACGCGGCTTCGTTGTCGATGAAACATTCCGCGAACAGACCCTGGATAACAAGGAACGCTTCGCGACCTTCGGCTCCACCAGCGAGCTATTCCTGCCCGATGGCGATGCGCCGCACGTTGGCAGCATCTTCAAGAACCCGGATCTTGCCCAGACCTACCGGTTGCTGGCGAAGCAGGGCCCCTCGGCGTTCTACCAGGGCGAAATGGCCGAAGAAATATCCCAGACGGTGCAGGCTCCGCCCACGTCCGCGGACACCGAACTCCCGGTTCCGGCTGGCTATGTGAGCACCGCCGATCTCGCGGACTACGAGGTCGTGGAGCAGCAGCCAACCCAGGTCAGCTACCGCGGCCTCGATGTTTACGGCATGGCTCCATCCTCCAGCGGAGGAACCACCATCGGTGAATCGCTGAATGTTCTCGGCGAGTTCGACCTCGCCGGCATGGAGCGGCCCACCGCGCTTCATCACTACTTCGAGGCGACAGCCCTGGCCTACGCCGACCGTGGCAAATTTGTCGGCGACCCGGCCTTTGTGGATGTTCCCACCGATACGCTGACCGACAAGCTCTTCGGCGTCGACCGGGCGTGCGCGGTAAACCCCGAACAGGCCGCGGAGAAGCCGGTGGCGCCGGGCGACATCGAGGACTATGACGCAGTGTGCCCGGCGGCAACCAGCGAGCCGGTGGTTGAGCAGGATACCGAGAACATCTCCACCACCCACCTGTCGGTGGTGGACCGCTGGGGCAACGTCGTCTCCTACACCCTGACCATCGAGCAGACCGGCGGCTCGGGCATCGTGGTGCCCGAGCGCGGCTTCCTGCTGAACAACGAGCTGACCGATTTCTCCACGGTGTACGATCCCGCCGACCCGAACCGGATCGAGCCGGGCAAGCGTCCGCGCTCCTCGATGGCGCCCACGATCGTGCTGCGCGATGGCGAACCGATGCTCGCCATCGGCTCCCCCGGCGGCTCCACCATCATCACCACGGTGCTGCAGACCCTGGTGAACCGCATTGACCTGGGCATGGATCTGAGCGAAGCCATCGCGGCCCCGCGCGCCTCGCAGCGCAATACCGCGGCGGTGACGGCGGAGCCCGAATTCATCGAGGCCTATGGGCCGGCGCTTGAGGCTTTCGGGCACAAGCTCACCGCCGCCGGTGATTCCTTCACCCCGCAGGCTGAGATCGGTGCGGTTGAGGCGGTGGAAATCGCCGCAGACGGGACCTTGATCGCGGCGGCTGAACCAAACCGCCGCGGAGGCGGTTCGGCCATGGTGGTGAACCCGGCCAAATAGCCGTTAAAGCCAGCGAGTCCCCGCGGAATTCAACATTTCGCGGGGACTCGCTGGCTTTGCTAGCGCTTGATCTTCAAGGATTTAGGCCTTGGTGGCCAATCGGTTGGAGATCTTGTACTGGGCCGCGCGGTGGGTGTCCTTCACGCGGTCGCCGGCGCCGAACAACTTGTGGCGCAGCGAGCCCTCGGTGTATTCGGTCTTGTAGACCCCGCGTGCCTGAAGCTCGGGAACCACGTACTCGACGACGTCCTCGAAGGTACCTGGAGTGACAGCATAGGCGAGGTTGAAGCCATCCACGTCGGTGTAGTCCACCCAGTCGATGAGCTTCTCGGCGACCTCGGCACCCGAACCGACGGAGACCGGACCGAATCCGCCCACGCCGATCCATTCGGCCAGCTGCCGGATGGTCCATGGCTTTCCGGTATCACCGCTGGCCTTCTTGAAGGTTTCCACCGAGGACTGGATGGCGTTGGACTTCACGTCGTCGCCAATCACGTCATCTGGTCCGTAAGCGGACATGTCGATGCCGGTCCAACCCGAAAGCAATGCCAGCGCGCCGTCGATATCCACGTAGGAGCTGTAGTCCTCGAACTTTGCCTGGGCAAGTTCCGAAGTTTCGGCGGTGATGATGGTCTGCATGGCGAAGATCTTGATGTCGTGGCGGCCACGGCCTGCGGCCTCGGCAGCGTCGCGGATCTTGGCGACCGCTTCTTTGAGCAGGTCACGGGTAGGGCAATTCACGAAGATCGCTTCGGCGTTCGACGCGGCGAATTCGGTGCCGCGCTTGGACGCGCCGGCCTGGTAAATCACCGGGGTACGCTGGGTGGAAGGCTCGGTAATCGCGATGCCTGGAACCTTGAAGTACTTGCCCTCGTGATTGATCGGGTGCACTTTGGAATGGTCGGTGTAGACGCCGGATTCCTTGTTGTTCTGCACCGCGTCCTCTTCCCACGAACCTTCGAGCAGCTTGTAGACCACTTCGAGGTACTCATCGGCGTGGTTGTAGCGCTCGTCGTGCTCCATCTGGTCTTCCTGGCCCATATTTCGGGCCGCCGACGGCAGGTAGCCGGTGACCACATTCCAGCCGACACGGCCATTGGTCAGGTGGTCCAGGGTGGCCAGGCGGCGCGCGAAGGCATAAGGGTGCTCATAGGCGGTGCCGGCGGTGACGCCGAAGCCGAGGTTCTCGGTGACCGCGGCCATCGCGGAGACGAGCATCATCGGGTCATTAACCGGCGCCTGGGCTCCGCTGCGCAGCGGAGTCTCGTTGGTGCCCTTGTAGACGTCGTAGGTGCCCAGCACGTCGGCGAGGAACAGCCCGTCGAATTTGCCCTTTTCCAGCACCTTGGCCAGGTGGGTCCAGTAGCCCAGGGTGTTGTAGGTCGACGCCTTGTCATCCGGGTGGCGCCAGAGGCCCGGCGACTGGTGCACCACGCAGTTCATATCGAAGGCGTTAAAAAGGATTTCGCGCTTGTTCTCGCTCATTGGTGTGCCCCTATCCATAGAAGAAAAATCTTGTAAGTCTAAAAATCTGTGTTCGAGGAGTGTTGCCTAGCTGCCGGCGAACCGGTTTGCTCCGGTTACCGTGCCGGTGACGGACAGCCGTTGGGGCTGCACGCCGTTGATCTCGTAGTCCCCCACGATGCGCGCCTTGTAGATCGCCGGATTGTGCGTCGCGATGGTTCGGGCGTTGCGCCAGTGGCGGTCCATATTGCAGCTATTGCGAGTGGAAGATGCACCCAGCGCGTCGAAGAGCTTGCTGGTCGCTCCGATGACCAGCGGCTGCACGATCGTCTGAGCACGGTTTGCCGCCAGTTCGCACACGGCAAAGCGCTCCTCGGCGTTCAGGTTCGCGTCGGCCATGGCCGCTTCGACCTCCAGCACCGCGCCCATGACCACGGACTCCGCGGCGAAGATTTCGGCGGAAACCTCCCCGACGAGCTGCAAGACCTGCGGTTCGCGGTGCACCGGAACTCCGGTGCCGGTGCTGAAACTGCGGGTACGCGCCTGCACGGAGGAGCGCAGGTCGTTCAGTGCCGCCCGTCCGATTCCGGCCTGTACCGCCATGAGCACGAGTTGGAAGATCGCGGCTTCCGGATCCGTGGGATCCTCCGGCATGAAGGTGTCCACCGGAACTTCGTGGAATTCGGTGCTGCCGGTACCGGTGAGCTGTTGGCCGAAACCATCCCAGTCATCGAGGATTTTCACGCCGCTGTGCTGGGTGGAAACTACCGCGATCTGGCGCCCTGGGAGTTGCGGGTGCGCCACCGCTACGGTGGTCCAGTCGGCGAAGATGGTGCCGGTGCAATAGAACTTCCGCCCATTGACCAGCCAGCGCGACCCCTCCTCGGTGACCTTGGTGTTGAGCAACCCGAGGGCGTTGCCGCCTTCCTCGGTGTAGGCGTTGCCCACGATCTGCCCGGAGCTGATTCGGGCAACCCATTTGCTACGGAGCTGCGCATCTTCCAGCCGCACCGCATTTTCCACGAAGGCAATATGCGCGCGCCATAGCTGAGCCACATGCGAGTCGGCCTCGGCTAATTCGATGAGCAACCGGAAGACATCGCTCAAGCGCGCCCCATGGCCGCCGTCGGCAACCGGCAGGCGCAGCGCACCGAAGCGCTCACGGTTCAGCAAGCCAACCTGTTCGAAAGGCAGGATCCGCTGCCGGTCGCGTTCCCTTGCACCGGCGGCGATCTGTGCGAACACCGGACGGAAAATGCCGGCAAGCCGTTCATACTGCTCGTCAGCGCCGGGGCCCGGGGTGATTTTCAGCAGCTGCCGGGTAGGAAGTTCCTGTGGAAGGTCGTCAAGCTCCACCGCGCTACCCGCAATAGACGGGTCGCTGAGCGCATTAAAGTCGCCAGCGGGATCGCCAAATGACATCGAAAGTCCTCAATTCTTTCCATCGGTCCTGGCTGTAGCACCGTCCCGCGCCAATATTTAGGTGGGTGGTTGCTGCGACGTCGACGAGCCAGATCTCTCGGTCGCTCTGGATGGTTCGTAATCATTTGTAGCCTGAGGTCTACTTCGTCCTCAACCCGGTTAGTCACATTTCGTCGTGCACGGATGGAGATTGAAATGCATCAAGGACAGCACTTGCCTAACGCGGCCGAACACAACGCCTAGCGTTTAGCGATTTTTCGGCCAAATGCGCGATCAGTGAAATAAAAATCGAAACATCACGATGATGTGACGCATCTATCGAATATTTATCATGTTACGAAAGATTTGCATTGAAATCGTTCGAAGGCCTGTAATAGTCGTGTAACCATCCCGAGCGGCTAAGAGATCTGGCTCTGTGACGCCGCAGCAACCACCACACACGGTTAATAAACCAAACGGTGTCCGGTGCTACCGCCAGGAACGATGGAGATGAAAATGACTACAGCCTTTGCCTTGCCCGAGACCGTCCAAAGCGCAACGGCGCTCGACGTGGAGTTCCTCGAGCTATCGCGTACTTTCACCGCCAAGAAGGAAAGCAACACGGTGCTTCGCGACGTGAATCTGCGCCTCGGAGCGGGCCAGATTGTTGCAATTCTCGGCGCAAGCGGTTGCGGCAAATCCACTCTCTTGCGGGCGGCCTCCGGCCTGGACCGCCCCTCCACCGGGTCGGTGGTCATCGGAAGCCGCGCCGTGACGGGGATAGATGAGCGGTGCGCCGTTGCATTCCAGGAACCACGGCTATTGCCTTGGCGCTCGGTCCGAGACAACGTGTCCATCGGCCTTGCGCCGGGAACCGACAAGCAATCCGGGCGCCAGCTGATCGCCGAGCTGCTGGAGCTGACCGGCTTGAGCCACGCAGCAGATCTGCGCCCACGTGAAATTTCCGGGGGCATGGCTCAGCGGGTTTCGCTTGCTCGCGCGTTGGCCCGGCGCCCGGGCGTCCTGCTTCTCGACGAACCCTTTGGTGCGCTCGATGCGCTGACCCGAATGAAAATGCAGGATCTGCTGCTGGCCATCCATAAGTCTTTCCCGACTACCGTGCTGCTGGTGACCCACGACGTCGATGAGGCGCTGACTCTCGCCGACCGCATCGTCGTGCTGGGCCGACCCGAGGGCCAGGCCTCGGCGACCGTGATCGAGGATCGAGTCCTGTCCGCGGCGCACCCGCGCAGCCATACGAGCAGCGAATTCGTCGCCCACCGCACAGCGCTGCTGAGCCTGCTCGGCGTTGATCCGACGAACCACTAGCACTTTCTACCGCACTCATTTGGTCCCGCGGGCCTTCCATTCGCACAAATCAAGGATTTTCCATGCTCTCGAATCGTTTTTCCCGTCGCGCCGCACTATCCGTAGCAACGCTTGGCATTTCGGCCCTGGTGCTGACCGGATGCGCGGGCGAGAACGCCGCAGCCGACGGCCAGACGCTGTCCATCGACTTCGCCACCTACAATCCGCTGAGCCTGGTCCTGAAAGAAAAGGGGTGGCTGGACGCCGCCGCTAAGGAACAAGGGGTCAGCGTCGAATGGATCCAGTCGGCCGGCTCGAACAAGGCCAACGAGGCGCTGCGCGCCGATGCCGTGGATGTGGGATCCACCGCCGGTTCGGCAGCACTGCTGGCCCGCTCCAACGGCTCACCTATCAAGACCATCTCGCTGTATTCGCAGCCCGAATGGTCCGCCCTAGTGGTGAACGAGGACTCGGATATCAAGTCGGTCAAGGACCTTGAGGGCAAACAGGTCGCGGCCACCAAGGGCACCGACCCCTACTTCTTCTTGCTGCAATCCTTGGCCGAAGCCGGTCTGAGCGATTCGGACATCACCTTGCAGAACGTGCAGCACGCCGATGGGCGCACCGCGCTGGTCAACGGTTCGGTCGATGCCTGGAGCGGCCTGGATCCGATCATGGCCGATGCCGAACAGGACGGCGCGAAGCTGCTCTACCGTAACTTGGACTTCAACACCTATGGCGCGTTGAATGCCCGCGAAGATTTCATCGAGGAGAGCCCCGAACTCGCCCAGCTGGTGGTGGACTCCTACGAGAAGGCTCGCGGATGGGCCGCCGCCAATCCTGGTGAAACGGCGAGCATTCTGGCCGAGGTTGCAGGTCTGGAGGCCCCGGTCGCCACCCAGGTGATCGAGGAACGCTCGAACCTCGACGTGGACACCGTGCCGGGTGAGGATTTCATTTCGGTGCTGCGCAATATCGGACCTACCTTCGTGGCCAACAAGGACGTCTCCACCCAGGACGCAGTCGATCAAGCGCTGGAATCCCTGGTGGATGAGCAGTTCGCTGCCCAGGCCGACGCGACGAAGATCGCCGGGGAATAAGCAACATGTCTTCAGCGAACCAAACCCAGCAAGCCAGCACGCCGGTGCAGGCACGCGAAAGCCTTGGCGCCAGGCTTCTGAAGCTACCGCACTGGCTGCTCGCGCTGATCCTGCCGCTCATCGTCTTGCTCACCTGGCAGGTGGTGACGACCACCGGCATCGTCGCGCCGTGGTCCTTGCCGACTCCGGCGGCCGTGGTGGCCGCGGCCGGCGAACTGCTCGAAGGCGGCGAGCTGGGCAAACATGTGGGCATTTCGACCCAGCGTGTACTGCTCGGATTCTTCTTCGGCTCGCTGCTCGGCCTGCTGTTCGGCGCGCTGGTCGGACTGTCCCGGCTCGCCGACGCACTGCTCGGCCTGAGCATCGGGGCGCTGCGCGCCGTGCCTTCGCTGGCCTGGGTTCCGCTGCTCATCCTGTGGATGAAGATGGGCGAGGACTCCAAGGTCACGCTGGTCATCATCGGCGCATTCTTCCCGGTGTTCACCACCGTTGCCTTGGCCCTGCGCCACGTGGACCGCCAGCTCATCGAAGCCGCGCGCGCGTTCGGACTGAACGGCCTGAAGCTGCTGCGCACCGTGCAGCTTCCCGCGGTGGTTCCCTCGGTCTTCTCCGGGCTTCGCCTCGCCTTGGCCCAGGCCTGGCTGTTCCTGGTCGCCGCCGAACTGCTCGGCGCCTCCATGGGGCTGGGCTATCTGCTCACCGACTCGCAGAACAACGGTCGCATCGACCGGTTGATCCTGACAATTATCCTGCTCGCCGTCTTCGGAAAGATCACCGATGCCCTGCTCTCGGTAGCAGAACGCTGGGCGATCAACCGCTGGACCTAAGCCAACAACTCGAATCACGTTCAAGGACCGCAATGACCACCATCGAATTGGCCAGTACAAATCAGCCCTCCAACGCCGAGGCACGCCAGGAGTTCTGGGACGAGGCGGCGAACCTGCTTGACTGGGACACCCCATGGCACACCACCAGCCAGATCATCCCGGCAGACGCACAAGCCAAGCGCGGCCCGCAGATCTCCTGGTACCTCGGGGGCAAGCTCAACGCCGCGGTGAACTGCGCCGACCGCCATGTGGCCGCCGGCAACGGCGAGAAGGTCGCCCTCTACTTCGAGGGCGAGCCCGGTGACCGCATCGCGGTGACCTACCGGAACCTCCAGGAGCGCGTCAGCCAGGCGGCGAACGCCCTGCAGGAGCTCGGCGTGGCCAAGGGGGACCGCGTGGTCATCTATCTGCCGGTGCTTGTCGAAACCATCGTCATCACCCTGGCCTGCGCACGCATCGGGGCGATCCATTCGCTGGTCTTCGGCGGCTTTTCCGCGGAGGCGTTGAAGTTCCGGGTGGAGGACACCAAGGCCAAGCTGCTGGTCACCACCGACGGCCAGTTCCGCCGCGGCACCTCGGTTCCGGTCAAGGCCAACGCAGATCTTGCGGTATCCGGGGAAAACAGCATCGAAAAGGTTCTGGTGATCCGCCGGACCGGGGATGAGATCCCGTGGACCGCCGGACGCGATGTGTGGTGGCACGAGGCGGTGGAAACTCAGTCCACCGAGCACGCAGCGCAGGCTTTCGATTCAGAGACCCCGCTGTTCATCATGTACACCTCCGGAACCACCGGGCAGCCCAAGGGGCTGGTGCACACCACCGGCGGGTACCTGACCCAGGCCGCGTACAGCCACAATCTCCTGTTCGGCAACCCCGACGAATCCCAACGCGCGAGCGACGTGCACTGGTGCACCGCGGACCTGGCTTGGGTCACCGCGCACACCTACGAGATCTACGGCCCGCTGGCCAACGGCGTCACCCAGGTGATCTACGAGGGCGTGCCCAACGCACCGCACCCGGGCCGCCACTTCGAAATCATCGAACGCTACAAGGTCACCAGCTACTACACCGCGCCGACCCTGGTCCGTTCGCTGATGGGCTGGTTCCCCGAGGGGGTTCCGGCCGGCTATGACCTGTCCTCGGTTCGGGTGGGCGGCACCGTGGGCGAGTCGGTCAACCCCGAGGCGTGGCGCTGGCTGCGCGCTCAGCTGGGGCGCGACACCCCCGGCGGCATCCCGATGGTCGATACCTGGTGGCAGTCCGAGTCCGGCGCAACCGTCCTCTCCCCGCTGCCTACCGACGAGCATTTCAAGCCCGGCTGCGCTTCGCGGGCGCTGCCCGGCGTTTCGGTGGACATCGTGGACGCCTCCGGCGGCCGCGTGGGGCCCAACGAGCAGGGAAATATCGTGATCACCCAGACCGGCCCGTCCATGGCCCGCACGGTCTGGGGAAACCCGGAACGCTACTACACCAGCTACTGGGAGCAGTACGCCGCGCAGGGCTGGTTCCTGGCCGGGGATGGCGCGCGCTTCGATGAGGATGGGGACATCTACATTCTGGGACGCACCGATGACGTGATCAACATTTCCGGACACCGGCTGTCCACCATCGAGATCGAATCCGCACTGGTCACCCACCCAGGTGTGGTCGAGGCGGGAGTCTGCCCGACCCCCGATCAGAAAACCGGGCACGCGGCCACCGCGTTCGTGGTGCCGCTGGATGCCTCGCTGGTCGCGGCGCAACCCGATGCGCAGACGCTCGTCCGCCAGCAGCAGTTCATCGCCGAGCTGCGCGCAACCGTCACCACGCAGATCGGACCGATCGCCAAACCACGCGATATTGTCCTGGTCCCCGATGTGCCCAAGACCCGCTCGGGCAAAATCATGCGCCGCCTGCTGACCCAGCTTTTCGAAGGCACCAGACTAGGGGACACCACCAGCTTGCAAAATGAACCATGCATTGCCCGGCTCAACGAGATCTGCCGCGCTCGTCCCTAGCCGCCACTGGATCTGGCCGACCTTCATCCGCTCTTGCGAAGGTCGGCCAGATTCATTTAACCGATTCTGACCACGAATTTTCAGCGGAGCGAAAAGATACGAGTAATTATCTTGACTCATTCAAAATAAATAGGGCAAGCTAGTACCATGACAACATCCGAGGGAATCGAGAAGGTGCTGCGCGAAGCATCGATGCGGGTCACCCGCCCGCGCGTCGCGGTGCTCGCCGCGGTGACAGCTCATCCCCATGCGGATACCGAAACCATTATCGAGGCAGTGCGCCAAGAGCACCCGCTGGTATCCCACCAGGCGGTCTACGATTCGCTGAAGCTTCTCACCAGCCTTGGACTGCTCCGCCAAATCCAGCCCCACGGTCATATCGCCCGGTACGAAACCCGCGTAGGCGACAACCACCATCATGTGGTGTGCCGCAATTGCGGAACGCTGGCGGACGTGGACTGCGCCGTCGGAGCCGCACCGTGCTTGCATGCCTCGGATCACCACGGTTTCAGCATCGACGAGGCAGAGGTCATCTACTGGGGGCTCTGCCCGGACTGCCAACAAGCCAAGACAGCGCAGCCGGCTACGGGAACTGTCTGAAAAGAAGTACCGCAAGGAACTAATTTTCGTCTCCGCGGGCCAACGGCGCACGGAGACGGAGTACCAAGCCAATCCCTTATCGGAAGGAAGACTACATGTCAGAAACGACTGCAGGTCAGTGCCCAGTAGTAGGAGCCGGACGCGTTCACCCTACCCAGGGTCATGCGAATACCGAATGGTGGCCAAATAAGCTCAACCTGAAGATTCTTTCGAAGAACCAGGAAGCCACCAACCCGCTGGATCCCGACTTCGACTACATCGCGGCCTTCGAGGCGCTGGATCTTGCTGCCGTCAAGGCCGATATTGCCGAACTGATGACCAAGTCCTACGACTGGTGGCCAGCTGACTTCGGCCACTACGGTCCGTTCTTCATCCGCATGGCGTGGCACGCGGCGGGCACCTACCGCTCGCATGACGGCCGCGGTGGCGCAGGCGCCGGCCAGCAGCGTTTCGCACCATTGAACTCCTGGCCGGATAACGTGAACCTGGACAAGGCACGTCGCCTGCTATGGCCGGTCAAGAAGAAGTATGGCCAGTCGCTGTCCTGGGCCGACCTGATCGTGCTGACCGGCAATGTGGCCCTTGAAGACATGGGCTTCGAAACCTTCGGTTTCGCCGGCGGCCGCAAGGACGTTTGGGAAGCCGACGACGACATTTACTGGGGTCCGGAGAAGGTCTGGCTGGAGAGCGAACGCTACACCGGCGCACGCAATCTGGAGGCGCCACTGGCAGCAGTCCAGATGGGCCTGATCTACGTGAACCCAGAGGGTCCGGATGGCGTGGCAGATCCATTGGCTTCGGCCATCGATATCCGCGAAACCTTCCGCCGCATGGGCATGGACGACGAGGAAACCGTCGCGTTGATCGCCGGCGGCCACACCTTCGGCAAGACCCACGGCGCCAGCGCCGAATCCCACAAGGGCGGCGATCCGGAATCGGCTCCGCTGGAAATGCAGGGACTGGGCTGGAAGTCGGACTTCGGCACCGGGCACGGCGATGACACCATCGGCTCGGGCTTGGAAGTCACTTGGACCTACCACCCAACCCGCTGGGACAACGAGTTCTTCCACATCCTCTTCGCCTACGAGTGGGAGCTGTTCTACTCCGAGGCCGGCGCGCAGCAGTGGCGCCCGAAGGACGGGGCAGGCGACGACATGGTGCCAATGGCCCACAACGCAGCCGCACGCCGCGAACCACGCATGCTGACCAGTGACCTGGCGCTGCGCTTCGACCCGATCTACGGTCCAATCTCGGAGGACTTCAAGAACAACCAGGAGAAGTTCGCCGATGCCTTCGGCCGTGCCTGGTTCAAGCTGACCCACCGCGACATGGGCCCGAAGTCCCGCTACTTCGGCCCAGAAGTTCCGGCTGAGGACCTCACCTGGCAGGATCCATTGCCGGCAGCTCCGGAGGTCACCCTGGGTGACACCGAGATCGCCGCATTGAAGTCCCTGATCGCCGAATCCGGGCTGTCGGTTCAGCAGCTGGTTTCCACCGCGTGGAAGGCCGCAGCAAGCTTCCGCTCCTCGGACAAGCGTGGCGGCGCCAACGGCGGCCGCATCCGCCTGGAACCACAGGTTTCCTGGACGGTGAACCAGCCTGAGCAGCTCAAGCCGGTCATCGCGGCGCTGGAAAGCATCGTTGCCGAATTCAACGCGACCTCGGCCGTGAAGGCTTCCTTCGCCGACGTTGTGGTTCTGGCCGGCAACGTGGGTGTCGAGCAGGCAGCGCTGGCCGCCGGCCAGCAGCTAAACGTTCCGTTCACTCCGGGGCGCGTTGACGCAACCCAGGAGCAGACCGACGTGGAGCAGTTCGCCTGGCTGGAGCCGGTAGCCGACGGCTTCCGCAACTACGATTCGGGCTTCCTGCAGCTGCCTTCTGAATACCTGCTGCTGGACCGCGCCAACCTGCTGGGCTTGACCGCCCCGGAGGCGACCGTGCTCCTCGGCGGCCTGCGCGTACTGGGCAACAACTGGGACGGCTCGAACACCGGCGTCTTCACCGAAACCCCGGGCGCGCTGACCAACGATTTCTTCGCGAACTTGTTGGAGCTGGGCCTCGAGTGGACCCCGGACGCCGAGGAGAAGACCTACTCGACCACCGACGGCCGCTGGGTTGGCAGCCGCGTTGATCTGGTCTTCGGTTCGAACTCCGAGCTGCGTGCACTGGCCGAGGTCTACGCCGCGGACGATGCCAAGGAGAAGTTCGCCAAGGACTTCGCCGCAGCATGGGCCAAGCTCATGGATGCCGACCGCTTCGAACTGCGCAATAAGTAGTTTCTAGCCTCATGACGATGGCCGCCACCCCTTGCGGGGTGGCGGCCATTGTTCTTAAATGAGCCACGAGGGTACGCATCCAATTCGTTGGTTTGCTGCGCCGCAGCCACGCCATTGCGCATGGCCGGGCCGCCCTCGCTATCGGGGTTTAGCCGCTACGCCCATTTGCTGGTTGAATGCTCCGCATCGATCACGCGGACCGTTCGGGATTTCGAGCGCATCACGATCGATTGCGTGCGGATGGTCCGCGGCCCGGTCCGCAGGCCCTGCAGCAAGTCACCGTCGGTGATGCCTGTGGCCGCGAAATAGCAGTTGTCGCTGCGGACCAAGTCACCGGTGGAATACACCTTGTCCATATCCAGGCCCGCAGCCAGACCGCGTTCGCGCTCTTCGCCGCTGGTTGGATGCATCCGCCCCTGGATCACTCCGCCGAGGGCCTTGACGGCGCACGCGGTGATCACGCCTTCCGGGGAGCCGCCAACGCCCATCAACGCGTCGATGCCGGTTCCTTCACGTACCGCCGCGATCGCCGCCGCCACATCACCGTCGACCAGTGCCTTGGTCCGAGCGCCGGCCGCGTGAATTTCCTGAACCAGATTCTGGTGCCGTTCACGATCGAGTACGCTCACCGTCAACTGGCGAATATCGACCGACTTTGCCTTCGCGATCAACCGCAGGTTTTCCTTCACCGGCAACCGCAAATCCACGTATTCCGCGGCTTCGGGGCCGGTCACTAATTTCTCCATATAGAACACCGAAGAGGCATCGAGCATTGACCCGGCCTCGGCGACGGCCAGCACGGACAGCGCATTTTCAAGGCCCATGGCGGTCAGCCGGGTGCCATCGATCGGGTCGACTGCCACATCGCATTTCGCCCCCTCGCCGGTGCCCACGCGTTCACCGTTGAACAGCATAGGTGCCTGATCTTTTTCACCCTCGCCGATCACCACGGTCCCGTCGAATCGCACCGAGGCAAGCAGCGAACGCATCGCGTCCACGGCCGCCCCATCTGCGCGCAGCTTATCCCCCGCACCCACCCACGGGCCAGAGGCGATAGCCGCCGCTTCGGTGGCCCGCACCAGCTCCAAGGCCAGGTTTCGGTCGGCATGCAGAGAAGAAATATCAGGCATCAGGTCAACTGCTTTCTACTACGCTGGCCCTTGCAGGACCTAATTTTTGAACCACAGGCAGGCTCCCGGGCAATAGCTTTCGAAGCTATGCCGAAGAAGATGAGTCTGCGCGGTACTTCCGGTTACGCACTGCGAGGATCAAGGCGCCGATCACGGCGGCAAGCAGCGAGCCGCACAGCACCCCGACCTTGACATACTGTGCCTCGGCACCATCTGCGCCAAAGGCGAGTTCACCAACCAGCAGCGAGACCGTGAAGCCGATTCCGGCGACGAAGGCCATCCCGAGTACATCCACCCACTTGATCGACCGGTCCAGCGTGATCCCCGGAATCCTCGTGACCAGGAAGGTGGAGGCGGTGATGCCAATGGATTTACCCAGCACCAGGCCGGCAATGATGCCTACGGCCACCGGGCTGAGCAGTGACTCGGCCAGCCCCGAAAGCCCGCCCACGGCCACGCCCGCGGCGAAGAAGGCGAACACGGGGATGGCGACTACCGATGAGGGCACGCTCCAGCGGTCCGCAAAATGCGCCGCTAGCCCGTCATATACCGGTTGGCCGTCATTGGTCGTGCCGATCTTCACCCGCGCCCGCGAGGTTGCGACCACCGGAACCATGAAACCTAGCAGCACCCCGGCCACGGTCGCGTGGATACCCGAGGCATGCACTAGCGCCCACACCGCAATGCCTAGTGGCATCAGAATCCACCACGCACGCACGCCGCGCTGCACGGCGAACGCAAACACCAACAGTGGAATCAGGGCCAGAGCCAGCGGCAGCCACGCTAGATCATCGGTGTAGAAGATCGCGATGATCGAAATCGCCAAGAGGTCGTCAACCACCGCAAGGGTCAGCAAGAACGTGCGCAGCGCCGGCGGGAGGAACTTTCCGACGACTGCGATGACCGCGATCGCGAAGGCGATATCGGTGGCAGCAGGAATCGCCCAGCCGTTGATCGCGTCGCTCCCGGCGCTGGTGATCACCCACGCGTAGAACAGCGCAGGCAGGGCTACGCCGCCGATTGCGGCAGCGATGGGGACCAACGCGGTGCGTGGGTTGCGAAGCTTGCCGACAACGAACTCTTCCTTCAATTCCAGGCCGACCACGAAGAAGAA
Organism: Arthrobacter sp. MYb224; assembly: GCF_002975455.1. Taxonomy (NCBI): domain Bacteria; kingdom Bacillati; phylum Actinomycetota; class Actinomycetes; order Micrococcales; family Micrococcaceae; genus Arthrobacter; species Arthrobacter sp. MYb224. The sequence goes on from NZ_PCPU01000004.1 coordinate 264,091, forward strand.
GATTGCCAGCAGCCCGTCGGCTGCCCACGTGCCTACCGAAAGATTCAGGTGCAGCGCTTCGGGGCCGAAAGTGAAGTTCCGTAGATCCTCATACCAGGACGCGGCGGGGGAATTGGCGAGGATCAGCGCAGCGACCGTTGCGCACAGCAGCAACAAGCCGCCGACCGAGTCCTGCTTTAATGTCTGGTGGATTCCACGCCAGATGGAATGGGGTGCTTGACGAATTACGTCGGAAGAATGGTGCGACAAAGTAAGGTGTCTTTCTCAGAAGAGGTATGCGGGCGCGATGGCGCGCGGAATCCACCGATCAAGAAAGAGAGCAGAGAGCCGCGCAGATCAGGAGCGCGGTGGTGGACAGCCGGCGATCTCGCCATGGGCATTGGTTCCCCAGGAACTCATCCACCCGTTAGTGCCGCTAGCCCGTTTCGTCAGTAATTTTGAGTTCGGGAACACCGCAGCGATCAACCGCTGCACGTGGGACGAAACCAAAAAGGGCATGCTTCAACACTAACATGAACCGGGCAGGCAGCGATTGGAATACGCCACCAGTACGCGGGCAGAACGGCGGTAGAAAACATGTGGGGCGGGCCCCGAGGTGGAGGCACTTTGCCGCGGAGTTCGCGGATGAATAGTTCATTGCGTTACCGAGCTATCAAGCGCTCCCCGAGCACCATCCCCAGGTCTGTGCGGCTTAGCTCCGTGGCTCGGGCTAGAAAAGGACCGGGGCTTGTTCTGAACGATCCGGATTTTCCATCCGGAGCAGGTAGGTCTTGGTCTCCAGCCCACCCAGATAGCCGCCGAGCGAACCATCGGTGCGCAGGACCCGGTGGCAGGGCAGGACGATAGGCAGCGGATTGGTGGCGCAGGCCGATCCAACCGCGCGCACCGCCTTGGGCTTGCCGAGCCTTTCGGCCATCCGGGCATAGCTCCAGGTTTCGCCGTAGCCTATCTGGCTCAGTTCCAGCTGGACTTGCCTGCGGAATTCGGTCGAGAGGCGCAGGTCCAAGGGCACTTCGAATTCCTGCCGGTCCCCGGCAAAGTACTCTTCGAGCTGCCAGGCGACATTGTCCAGTTTTGCTGGCGCGCGCAAGATCCGCGCACCCACTTTGCCGGACAGGATATCGAGGATCGATTCATGCCCCTCGCTTTCGAAGGCGACCCGAACCAGCCCCACCTCCGTGCAGGCCATAAGCAGCCGCCCGATGGGCGAATCCACTACCCGATAGGCGATATCGATCAACTGCTGCTCCCCCGCGCTACGCTCCAGGCGCGTATGGAGCTCGCGCAGCAGCTGCGCCTCGGATGAGGTCGGGTTGGAGTCTGGAGTTTGCGTGTTCATCGGTCGCCTCCTGGTAGTTGATCCTGCGACAGGTGGGTTCGCAGGTTCTTGATTCCGTCGGCTGAAGCACGCCGGGCAGCATCCGCGCTGCCGGAGAGAATCTCGGCGATTTGGGCATAGCCGAGCCCACCCAGATAACGGTAGGCCACGACCAGCCGCTGCTTTTGTGGCAGCAGCTTCACTGCCTGCCACAGCTCCATGTTTGCCACGTGGTCCTCCGCGCTGGTCTCGGACGATGCCCGAGTGGCTGGCTGGACCTCTGCTTGGCTGAGTTCTGGTTTGTGCCGGCGGAGCTCATCGACGGCCTTGCGATGGGCGATGCGCACCAGCCACGCCTGGACATTCGCCTCCTCATCCAGCTCCGGGTACGCCTTCAGCGCGGAGAGAAACGTTTCGGACCAGGCATCCTGCGCGCGGTGCTCATCGAGCAGGGCGCGGCAAACCCGAAGGACGCTCAGCCCGTGGGCCTGGACGATGCGTTCGAATGGCTGTTTCATACTGCTCCTGGTTCGGTGCTTTCACCATGTAAACGTACCGCCGCGATGTTTTGTGAGATTTCGTGGGGATTTTTCTTCGAGAAAGATTCTCCGCGGCTGCCTAGCGGTGCTTAAGCAGTACCGGCCCGGTGCCGGATAATCACTGGGTGGCAAACGAGCCTAGCGGGCGTCCGCAAGATCGTGTTCCTGAACGAGTTCGGCGAGCCGGGCAAGGCTGACCGGAATGACTTCTCCATTTTCCACTCCCCGCTCGGCGCGGGTCCCGGCGAGCGCGTCGCGGGTGATGCGCATGGCGGCCCCATGGCTGACCACCAGCATGCGGCGGCCGGGGTTTGCCTGAATCAGTTCGGTCAAGGCGAGCAGCATCCGCTGCAGCACCAGTTCACGGCTCTCGGCTTGCCCCGCCAGCGCAGCCGCTTCCCGCTCGGTCACTTCGATCATGACCCGCCCTTCGAGCGGACCGAAGCCGCGTTCAACCGCGTGAGCAACCGGGGCACCGGTGTCGACGCCGAGTTCCGCGGCGATGAGCGCGGCGGTCTCCTGGGCGCGGGACAGCGGGGAGGCGAGCACCAGATCCCACCCCTCCCCCATGAGCGCTCGCCCGGCCGCACGCGCCTGTTCGCGGCCGGTCTCGTTCAGCTCGATGTCCGTGCGGCCCTGGAGCCGACCCGCAAGATTCCAGTCGGTCTGCCCGTGTCGTACCAGTGCTAGCGCGGTGTCCATAATTCGAGCATAGGGTAACCGCGGCGCCGCACCCGAATCAGTCTGCGCTTCAACCTTCGCAACCTTAGGACTCATTGTTGGGTCATCCCAGGACATATTGACAGACTATTACTTAACCATCCCGAGCGGCCGAGAGATCTGGTTTGATGACGCCGCAGCAACCTGCCACAGCCGGTGGATCAGGTGCTACCGCCAGAACCGATGGAGCTGCTTTCCACTGGACTCCAGGGGTTATGCGACATTGACCCGGGATTCCTGCCGAAGACCCAGTCGACAAGGAGTCGTAAGCCACCATGGCCGACCACAAGTTTGGATTCCGCACCCGCGCGCTACACGCAGGCGGCACCCCCGATGCCGAGCATGGCGCACGCGCCGTGCCGATCTACCAGAGCACCTCATTCGTCTTCAAAGACACCGATGATGCGGCGAACCTGTTCGCCCTGCAGAAATACGGCAACATCTATTCGCGCATCGGCAATCCGACCGTGGCGGCTTTCGAGGAGCGCATGGCCTCCCTCGAAGGGGGCATCGGCGCGGTAGCCACCGGCTCCGGCATGGCAGCCGAGTTCGTCACCTTCGCGGCGCTGGCACAGGCCGGAGACCACATCGTGGCCTCTTCCAAGCTCTACGGCGGCACCATCACCCAGCTGGACGTCTCCCTGCGCCGCTTCGGCATCAACACCACCTTCGTCGATTCCAACGAGGCGGCCGACTTTGAGGCTGCCATCCAGGAAAACACCAAGGCCGTCTACACCGAGATCGTGGCGAACCCCTCCGGCGACATTGCAGACCTGAAGGGCCTGGCCGAGGTGGCGCACCGGCACAACCTGCCGCTGGTGGTCGACTCCACGCTGACCCCGCCGTACCTGCTGCGCCCTATCGAGCACGGTGCGGACATCGTGATCCACTCGGCGACCAAGTTCATCGGCGGCCACGGCACCACCTTGGGTGGTGTGGTCATCGAGGCCGGCACCTTCAACTGGGGCAACGGCAAGTTCCCCACTATGACCGAACCGGTGCCGAGCTACGGCAACGTGTCCTGGTGGGATAACTTCGGCGAGTACGGCTTCCTGACCAAGCTGCGCAGCGAGCAGCTGCGCGACTTCGGTCCCTCCCTGCCGGCCCAGTCGGCCTTCCAGCTGCTGCAGGGTTTGGAGACGCTGCCGCAGCGCATGGACAACCACTTGGCCAACGCGAAGCAGATCGCCGCGTGGCTCGAAGCCGATGACCGCGTCGGCTATGTGAACTACGCGGGCCTGGAATCCCACCCACAGCATGAGCGGGCCACCGAATTGCTTCCCCTGGGCGTCGGCTCGGTCTTCAGCTTCGGCGTGAAGGGTGGGCGTGCGGCCGGCACCAAGTTCATCGAGGCGTTGCAGCTGGCCAGCCACCTGGCGAATATCGGCGATGCGCGCACCTTGGTGCTGCACCCGGGCTCCACCACGCACCAGCAGCTGAGCGCCGCGCAGATGATTGCCGCCGGCGTTCCGGAGGACCTGATCCGCTTGTCGGTTGGCCTGGAGGACGTCGAAGACATCATCTGGGACCTTGATCAGGCGCTGAGCGCCTCGCAGGCAGCCACCGCGGACGAACAGCTCGACACTCCCACCTATGACGGCGCCGCCTGCGCCGTGCCAGCCGCTTCGAAGGGAGCGAACTAATGAGCATCGAAGAACGCACCTGGCAGGCGCCCGGCGCGGCCGAACGCCTGCAGATCCTGCGCGATACAAAGGTCATCGCCATTGTTGGCGCCTCGAATAAGCCCTCGCGTGCGAGCTATTTCGTCGCCACCTACCTGCTGTCCTCCTCGAAGTACAAGGTGTACTTCATCAACCCGGTGCTCGACGAGATTCTGGGCCAGCCGGTCTACAAGTCGCTGGCGGATCTGCCGGAGACCCCGGATCTGGTTGAGGTCTTCCGAAAGCACGATGACCTTCCCGGCGTACTGGATGAGGCCGTGGCGGTGGGCGCGAAAACGCTGTGGCTGCAGCTTGGATCCTGGCATGAGGAAGTCGCCGCACGCGGCGAGGCGGCGGGCCTGAACGTGGTCATGGATCGCTGCGTCAAGATTGAGCACGCACGCTTCCACGGCGGCTTGCGCCTGGCCGGCTTCAACACCGGAGTCATTTCTTCCAAACGCCAGATCCTGGCGTAGCGCTCGGCTCAATACCTCGATCGGTGGGTTCCCTCTGCGGAGAGGACCCACCGATTTTTGTCTTTTGAACGGATAACCCCACGCAAGCAAAGATTAATCCACAATATTTTTGGATTTCATCTTGACTACCCCACGCAAACGGGCATAAAGTCATGGAAACACAGATTCGTGTGTTGTAGATCATGACTTCATGGAGGCGCAGATGTTTGCCGAGGAAAGACACCGGCTAATCACTGATCAGTTGGCGAATGCCGGGAAAGTAACCGTCGCTCAGCTGGCCCAGCGCTTCGAGATCACCGCCGAAACGGTCCGCCGCGATCTGGCCCAGATGGAATCAGAGAACCTCTTGCGCCGGGTGCACGGCGGTGCGGTCGCGGCCAGCGAGGCGAGCACCCGCGAGGAAAGCTATGTAGCCCGCACTGCCATCCACGCCGAGGCCAAGGCCCGGATTGCCCAGCGCGCGCTGAGCCTGCTCCCGGTCTCCGATGCCTCGGTCATTCTCGATGCGGGAACCACCACCGAGATTCTCGCCGAACGCATGGTGAAAACCAATGCAGGGTCGGGGCTCGTGGTGATCACCCACGCGCTGCCGATCGCCACCGCGCTGATGCAAAGCCCGCAGATTGCCTTGGAAATGATTGGCGGACGAGTTCGCGGAATCACCGGCGCCAGCAGCGGGGCGCGCACCGCACAGGAATACGCGAACTACCGCGCAGACATTGCTTTTATCGGAACCAACGGCCTGCATGCCGGCTTCGGGCTGAGCACCCCGGACCCGTTGGAAGCCGCCGTCAAAACGGCGCTGGTCGCCAGCGCCCGCCGGGTGGTCCTCCTGGTGGATTCCTCGAAATTCGAGCAGGAAACCCTGGTCCGCTTCGCGCGGCTGGACCAGGTGGACACGATCGTCACCGATCACGCCCCGGAAGCCGAGCTGTCCCGCGCCCTGGAACTAGCCGAGGTAGAGGTAGTGGTCGCATGATTATCACCCTGACCTGCAACCCGGCCCTGGACAAGACCATCGAGCTGCTGGATCCGCTGGCCCACGGAGCGGTCCAGCGCGCGGCCAGAAGCCACACCCAAGCCGCCGGCAAGGGAGTCAATGTTTCCCGGGCGATCTCGATCGCCGGTGCCCAGAGCCTGGCATTGCTCCCCGGAGCGGCCAATGACCCCTTGATCGCGGCGCTGCGCGGCGACGGGCTTGAGTTCAAGGCGCTGCCCATCGATGGGCCCTTGCGCACCAACATCGCCATCACCGACCCGGACGGCACCACCACGAAGATCAACGAATCGGGTCCGGTGCTCACGGCCGAGGCGCTGAACGCACTGAGCGCGCTGGTGCTGGAATCCGCTGGCGCAGCCCAATGGGTGGTGATGGCCGGCTCGCTGCCACCGGGAGCACCCGCAGATTTCTACGCCCAGCTCACCGCGGCACTGCGCGATGCGCTCGGGGTGAATTGCCCGAACATCGCCGTGGACACCTCCGGTGAACCGCTGCGCCAGCTCTTTGCCCACGGCCCAAGCCACGTCCCGGATCTGATCAAGCCAAATGCCGAGGAACTGGCCGAACTGGTGGGCTCGCAGCTCACCGAGGAGCAGCTCGAGGCCGACGCCGAGCTGACCGCGAGCACCTGCCGCGACCTGCTCGAACGCGGGGCCGGCGCGGTGCTTGCCACCCTCGGAGCGCACGGCGCCGTGCTGGCAACGGGCCAGGGCGCCTGGCATGGCTGGCACCAGCCGATCACCGCCCGCAGCACCGTGGGCGCCGGAGACTCTTCGCTGGCAGGCTACCTGCTCGCGGCCATCTCCGGGGCAGCACCGGATCAGTGTCTTGGCTCCGCCATCGCCTACGGCGCGGCGGCGGCCTCACTTCCCGGCTCAACCATTCCCGCACCATCCGATCTCACCGTGGACGCCGTCACCGTTCTCGCACTAACCCCAAGGCAAGGATCATAGCTATGAGCGACCTGATCACCACCCAGCTCGTCACCCTCGACGCGCACTTGGGCACCTCGACCTCCGAGGTCATCAACCATCTGGCGCATTTGGTGGCCCAGGCCTCCCGCGCCACCGACGCCTCGGCTTTGGCCGAGCATGCGCTGGCCCGAGAAGACAAAACGGCAACCGGCGTCCCCGGGGGCATCGCGATCCCGCACTGCCGTTCGGCGGCCGTGACCATCCCGACCCTGGCCATGGCGCGCCTGGCCACCCCGGTGGACTTCGGAGCCAAGGACGGCCCGGCGGATCTGATCTTCTTCATCGCCGCCCCGGAAGGCGCCGACAAGGATCATTTGAAGCTGCTCTCCAAGCTGGCCCGCGCACTGGTCAAGAAGACCTTCACCGGCGCCCTGCGTGAAGCCAAGAGCGACGAGGAAATCGTCGCACTGGTCTCCGCGGTGATCTCCGATAGCCCCACGGCGCCTGCCGCGGCGGGCACCGCACCTGCCGCGCAGCCCGAAGCGCCGGCTGCTACCGCGAAGGTCTCCAAGATCGTTGCGGTCACCGCCTGCCCCACGGGCATCGCGCACACCTACATGGCGGCCGACTCGCTGGCGCAAAGCGCCGAGGAGCTCGGCATCGACTTCGCCGTGGAAACCCAGGGCTCCTCCGGCTCAACCGCCTTGGACCCGGCGGTAATCGAAGCCGCCGACGCGGTGATCTTCGCGGTAGACGTCGACGTGCGTGACCGCTCGCGTTTCGCCGGCAAACCGGTGATCCAGGTTCCCGTCAAACGCGGCATCGACGAACCGGAAAAGCTCTTGCAGGATGCCATCGCCGCGGCCACCGATCCCAACGCGCGCAAGGTTCCCGCCGGCACGGCCGCCGCGGAATCCGAACAGGGCGGCGGCAAGCAAGGCTTCGGCGCCGACCTGAAGCGTGCACTGCTCACCGGCGTCTCCTACATGATCCCGTTTGTCGCCGGCGGCGGCTTGCTGATCGCCTTGGGCTTCCTGCTCGGCGGTTACGACATCACCGAAGTGGCCGATCAGTACCTGGCGGAAACTACGCTGTTCAATCTGCCGGACGAGGGGCTCCTGGCCTTCCTCGGCGCGGTCGCCTTCAAGATCGGCGGGTTGTCCATGGGCTTCCTGGTGCCGGCGCTGGCCGGCTACATCGCCTACGCCTACGCCGACCGTCCGGGCATCGCCCCAGGTTTCACCGCCGGTGCGGTGGCCGGGTTCATGGGGGCCGGCTTCCTCGGCGGTATCGTCGGCGGCCTGATTGCCGGACTCGCGGCGCGCTGGATTAGCTCGTGGAATGTTCCGCGCTGGCTGCGCGGCTTGATGCCGGTGGTGATTGTGCCGCTGCTGGGCTCGATCATCGCCTCGGGGCTGATGATCCTCTTCCTTGGCGGCCCGATCGCAAAACTCACCGAAGCCTTGAACTCATGGCTTTCGGGCATGTCGGGCACCGCCGCGGCAATTCTTGGACTGATTCTCGGCCTGATGATGGCGGTGGATCTGGGCGGACCGGTCAACAAGGTCGCTTACTCCTTCGCCGTGGCAGGGCTGGGAGCCGGCTCGATTACCGATAACCCGGCACCGCTGATGATCATGGCGGCGGTTATGGCCGCGGGCATGGTTCCACCACTGGCCATGGCGCTGGCCACCGCGGTCTCCCCGAGGCTCTTCACCGGGGCCGAACGCGAGAACGGCAAGGCGGCCTGGCTGCTCGGTGCCGCGTTCATCTCCGAAGGGGCAATCCCCTTCGCCGCGGCGGATCCGCTGCGCGTCATCCCGGCCTCGATGGTCGGCGCCGGGGTCACCGGTTCGCTGATCATGACCTTTGATGTGGTCAGCCAGGCGCCGCACGGCGGAGCCTTCGTCTTCTTCGCGATGAACAACACCTGGCCGATGTTCTTGCTGGCAACGCTCATCGGCACGCTGGTTTCCGCGGCGCTGGTGATCATCTTGAAGAAATTCGTCCGCAAGTCCGCGACGCCGGGCGTAGAGAATGCGAAGGTCGGCGCATGAGCACCCACAGCGTAGAAAAGTTCTCCGGCGTCGGGGTCAGCGCGGGCCGGGTCATCGGCACCGTGCGGCGCATGCCCGATCCGATCAGTGCCCCGGCCGACGGCGCCCCGTTTGCCCCGGGGGCCAGCGTGGAGAGCGAAACCGCCCGCCTGGCCGAGGCCACCGCGGCGGTCGCGGCCCAGCTGAAGGAACGCGCGGCGCATGCCACCGGAGACGCGCAAGCGGTGCTCAAGGCCACCGCGCTGATGGCCAGCGACCGCAGCCTGCTGAAGTCTGCGACGAAGCTTGTCGCCTCGGGCACCTGCGCCGAGTCGGCGCTCTGGGAAGCCGCCGACGCGGTGGCCACCCAGCTTGCGGCGCTCGGCGGCTACATGGCCGAACGCGCCGGCGACGTGCTGGATGTGCGGGCGCGCATCGTGGCCCAGCTGCGCGGGGTCCCCGCCCCGGGAATCCCCGATTCGGACGAGCCCTTTGTGCTCGTTGCGGTGGACCTGGCCCCGGCGGATACCGCCACCCTGGATCCGGCCAAGGTCTTGGCGCTGGTCACCAGCGACGGCGGCCCGCAGTCCCACACCGCGATCATCGCCCGCTCCCTGGGCTTGCCTGCCATCGTCGCGGCGAGCGAGACCACCGCGCTGCATGATGCGGACCGGGTGTATGTGGACGGCATCGACGGGCTGGTGGTGCGCAACCCCACCGAGGTCGAGGTCGCCATCGCGCGAACCTACGCCAACCGCGAGCAGCTGCCGGACTTTGACGGCAGCGGCGTGCTGGCCGACGGGCACCGCGTCCCGCTGCTGGCCAACGTCGGAAGCGGCGAGGACGCGCAGGCGGCCGCCGCGGCCGGAGCCGAAGGCGTGGGCCTGCTGCGTACCGAGTTCTGCTTCCTGGGACGCGAAAAGGAACCTTCCCACGAGGAGCAGGTCGCGGCCTACGGTGCGGTCTTCGCGGCGTTTGCGCGGCAGAAGGTCGTGGTGCGCACGCTGGATGCCGGCGCCGACAAGCCATTGCCATTTCTCACCGATACCAGCGAGCCGAACCCGGCCCTCGGGGTGCGCGGCTACCGCACCGATACCACCAGTCCCGGCGTGCTGGCCCGCCAGCTCACCGCGATCTCCGAGGCGGCCGCCGCCCACCAGGCCGAGGTCTGGACCATGGCCCCAATGATTTCCACGCCCGCCGAGGCCCAGGATTTCGCGGCGCTGGTCGCCGAGGCGGAGCTGCCCACCGCCGGGGTGATGATCGAGGTGCCCTCGGCCGCGCTGTTGGCCGAGCGGATCCTGGAACGCTGCGATTTCGTCTCCATCGGAACCAACGACCTGACGCAGTACACCATGGCCGCCGACCGGCAGCTGGGTTCGCTGGCGGAACTCAACGACCCCTGGCAGCCTGCGGTGCTGCACATGGTCGCGGCCACCTGCGCCGGGGCGCAAGGCGCCGGGGCCAAACCGGTAGGCGTGTGCGGTGAAGCCGCGGCGGATCCCGCGCTCGCGGTGGTGCTGGTAGGCCTGGGAGTCAGCACGCTGTCGATGAATAAACGTGCGCTCGCTCCGGTTGCTGCGGTGCTTCGCACCGTGGACCTGGCGGCCGCGCAGGATTTGGCACGCCTCGCCCTGCGGGCGGCCTCGGCGGATGAGGCTCGCGCTCTGGTGCGCGCGCAGCTGCCCGAGCTCGACCGTTTCGGACTGTAACCGAAGACCTAAGTACTTTAAGCTTACGAATACCACCGATCAAAAGGAGCCATCATGGCAGAACGTACAGCAATCATTGGAAGCCGGGTTGGCCTGCATTCCCGTCCGGCTGCAATCTTCGCCGAAGCCGCCGGTGAGCTTCCGGTCGAGGTCACCATCGCCTTGGAAGGAGAACCTGCCGAGGACGCGCTGGATGCCTCGAGCATCCTCTCGCTGATGGGGCTGGGAGCCGAATACGGCACCAAGGTCGTGTTGCGCGCCGAAGGCGAAGGGGCCGAGGCCTCCCTGGAGCAGCTGGTAACGCTGCTGGAAATTGACCACGACTCCGAGTAGTCAACGCTTCTCTGCTTAGCCCCGTGCAGCACCCATCAAAGGTACGGCACGGGGCTTTTGCGTGCACCCGAATTTACTGATTGACAAAATTCAATCAGTGGCTGGATGATTGGTCTTACGCACGTTTATGCAGGAGCACCCATGAGCAGATTGCAAGACTCGGTGCTGCGTCTAGTCAAGCCATTCGCCCACCGGGATTATGCGCTGCTAGCCAGTTCCCTAATCATTTCCACCTTTGCCGCGGGCATGTGGGCGGTGGCGATGGTCTACCAGGTGCGCCGCCTGGGCGGCGGACCAATGGAGCTGTCCATGGTGGCCACGGCCAGCAGCGTGGGGCTGCTCGCCCTGGTTTTGCTCGGCGGCATCCTGGCGGACAGGTACTCCTGCCGGAGAATCGTAATTTTCGTTCAGCTGCTTTCGCTGCTTATCATGAGCGCCACCGCGGTGCTGGCACTCACCGGCGTCATCGAGTTGTGGCATCTGATCGTGACCGGCTTTCTCGCCGGGGCGGGTTCCGCGTTCTTCTACCCGGCCTATTCGGCGCTGCTGCCACGAATGCTTCCACCCGAAGACCTGCTGGCCGCCAACGGATTGGAAGGCACCGTGCGCCCGGTGGTCCATACCGCCATTGGCCCCATGGTTGCCGGCTTCCTCGTGGCCGCGGTCTCCCCGGCGCACGCCATCGCGGGGATCGCCATCTGCCATCTGATCGCGATCTTTGTCCTGCGCACCATAGCCCACCGCAAGGAATACGATGCTCCGGGCCATGCCGATCCGCAGGCCGCTGCACCCGGCGTGCTGCGTCAGCTGCGCGAGGGCGTGGGCTACACCCTGCGCACCGGCTGGTTGCGCTGGACCCTGATCTTTTCGGTCATCTCGGTATTCACCTTCATCGGACCATTTGAGGTGCTGCTGCCATTTATCGTCAGCGACAACCTTGGCGGGGACGCGAAACTCTTCGGGTACACCCTGGCCTTCTTCGGCGCTGGTTCGGCGATCGGTTCGCTGCTCATCGCTTCGTCGAAATTCCCGCGGCGCTATCTGAGCGTGATGACCGCCTGCTGGTGCCTAGGCACCCTGCCCTTGGCTCTGGTGGGATACGTGGATGCCGCTTGGATGCTTTTCGCGATTCTATTGCTCTTCGGAATCACCGATGCCGTGGGCATGGTCATCTGGGGTACCCTGCTGCAGCGACGCGTGCCGAAGCACCTGCTGGGACGCATCTCCAGCCTGGACTTCTTCGTCTCCTTGGCGCTGATGCCGCTATCCATGGCGGTCGCCGGGCCGCTGAGCCAGCTGATGAGCCTGCAAGCAATCTTCATCATTGCCGGGGTGGCCTCGCCGCTCTTCGGGCTGCTCGCCTGGCGGGCCGGGAAGTTTGCGCGCGACGAGCTGCAGCATCCGCTGGACTCTGCCGCGCAACCGGCTGCGCAGAGTTAGCCGTGAAATTCGCGCCGTGGGGCGTGGCAGCTTGGCGCCAGCGCCATTGGAGGTAGATGGTTGAAGAATGAGTTCGTTCTCCCGCCGCGGCTACCGCTTTTCCGTGCTGGCTATCGCCATCGCCTTGCTTGCCGGCTGCGCCGCGCAACCTGCGGCGCAGCCGACGCCCGCCGAGCCAAGCCCCGCAGCCGTGGACTGCGCGGCCACCAAGTGCGCCGCGCTGACCTTTGACGATGGGCCCGGGGAGTTCACCGACAGGCTTTTGGACGAATTGGGCGCGCAGCACACCCCGGCCACCTTTTTTGTGCTGGGCAAAAACGTCAAGAAGCACCCGAAAACCCTGGAGCGCATGGCCCAAGAGGGACACCAGATCGGCAGCCACACCTTTGACCACAAGGATCTGACCACGCTGACCGCCGATGGCATCGAGCAGGAGGTGCAGTGGACCGCGGAAGCGATCGAAGAGGCCTCCGGGGTGCGCCCCGATATCCTCCGGCCACCCTATGGCTCCCACGGCGCGGTTTATGACCGGCTGGTGCCCTACCCGCTGGTGCTGTGGGATGTGGACACGATGGACTGGCAGCATCATGACCCGGAAAAGACCGTGGAAATAGCCATGGAGGAAGTCAACCCCGGCTCCATCATCTTGATGCACGACATCCATGAAAGTTCGGTCCAGGCCGTGCCGCAGCTGGTGGAAGAACTTCGGCAGGCGGGCTACACCCTGGTGACCGTCGAGCAGCTTTTCGCCGGAACCGAGTTCAAGGATTCCAAGGCCTACGCCAAGCGCAGCATGCCGCACAGCCAATAGGTTCTGCTACGGCGCCTGCTCGGCGTAGAGCCTGAGCTGATCGAGCATATCTCCCTCCGCCTCGCGCACCGAGGCGGCAAGCTCTTCGCATTGCTCAACGGTGAGATCCGGATTGATCACCGCCACCTGGAGCACCACTTCGGTGTACCCGGCATCGTCTTTCAAATCAAAACGGTAAGAGAGGCCATCTGGATTTTCGGAAGTGTGCGCCACCAGCAGGCGGTTCTCGATCAGGTCGTGGATCCGGTAGTGGCGCTCGTGCTTGCCTACCCGATATATCAGCTGCGTGCCTACGCGTAGCTGCACGTCGTCGGAATGCATGGTGGCAATGCCCGGCATCCATAACGGGGTGGCCGCCCAGTCGGTCAGCAGTTCCCAGACGCGGTGCACCGGCAGGTGAATCACCACGGTGCTTTCAAAGACGCTGAACTGGCTCATAACGGCATCGTCCCACCAATCATCCGATATGGAAATAGCAGGATCCGTTTTCCGCTCCGGCCTGCCGGTTTCGACGAGCAAAAAACCGACCCGTCCACGGCGAACCATGGGCAGATCGGCTTCGTACTTGTGGATCTGGGTTTACCAGTCGTCCTCGTCATCGGCTTCGGAGGTTCCCAATTCGGGTTCCTGCTCCTGGTCGAAGTTGTACCAGGCTTCGGTGAAGCCCACCATCTCGTCCAAGGCTTCCTGCTGATCATCGTCGAGCGCTTCCAGCGCTTCGTCGTTGTTCAGGATCGCTGTCACCGCAAGGAATGGGTGGCGCTCAAAGTAGTCAAGTGGAGTGGCTGCCCGATTGAAGGTCAGGTTTTCACTCTGTGCAAATAGCTCAATGTATTGCCCTACGGCGCCCGGCATTCGGGTCAGCGAGATGCCGGATAGGGATTCGTTGTAGATTTCGGCAGTGGCATCGGCCCACTGCTCAATGAGCTCTTCGCTCATTTGTGCCATCTGATTCTCCGCCTTGGTGGGTTGGGATTGGATTGCTCTCGTATTCCGTAGGAATTCAGCTTAAACCGTCCCACCGGGCATGCCAAGGCGATAGGCGTGGGATTTATCATTGCCCGGGTTGCAGGCCGCGCCAACGGCAGGCCGCTTGGTCCTCCGCGGCGGCTCTCGAATCGATCGGGGGGCCGATTTCCGGGTACATGGCAGGGGTTAAAGCACTCAGCGAGCGCCGCCGGGCGCTCGCTGAGCACTGCGACTTGGAGCCGCCTAGTAGGCCTTGATGCCCTGCTCCACGATCAAATGGATCAACGCGAAGGTTTTTTCTCCGTCGATGGCGGCGAGCGCCGCTTCGACTGCCGCGGGAACGTCCGCGTCCTTTTCGACGCGCACGCCGTACCCGCCGAAGGCCTGGGCCATCAGCGCGAAGTCCGGGTTCTGCAACTGCGTGCCGGAGACCCGGCCCGGGTAGTGGCGTTCCTGGTGGGTGCGGATGGTGCCGTATTGCTGGTTGTCCATGACGATAACCAGCGGGGTGGCGCCATACTGGGTGGCGGTGGCCAGTTCCTGGCCGTTCATCATGAATTCGCCGTCCCCGGCTATGGTGACCACGCGGCGTCCCGGGTAGGACAGCGAAGCGGCCACCGCCGAGGGGATGGAATAACCCATCGAGCCGTTGCGCGCCGAGAGCATCGAGGCGTAGCCGTTGGTGGGGAAGTATCGATGCGCCCAGTTGGTGTGCTCGCCGGCCCCGAAGGTCACCATGGCATCTTCCGGGAGGGATTCGACCAGGTTGGCCATGAGAGTTGCCATCCGGGCCTGGCCCTCCCCCGGAACCGCCGAAGGCAGTTGCGCGAATTTCTCCTGCTCGCCGCGCATGCGGCCAGTCCATGCGCGCCAGGAGTCCTTGACCTTCAGGTCCATGAGCATCAGGTCGCGGACGAACACGTCGGGCTTGGCCACGATCTGGTGCGAGACGGGCCCCGAACGGCCACGCAGCGATGGGTCGATAGTCACCAGGAAGTTCTTCTTATCCCAGTTTTGGCGGATGTTGAAGCCGTCGGTAATCACGTCTCCGGGCACGGTGCCTACGAAGATGAGCAGGTCCGTTTCTTCGAGCAGGTCATAGGTGGGCTTGGGACGGCCGTACCCGATGGGCCCCACATATGATGGGGAGTTGAACGGCACGGTTCCTTCGCAACGCCATTCGGCGGCGGCCGGCAGGTCGTGCTCTTCGAGCCAGCTGGTGAAGTTTGCCGCTCCCTCATGGGACCAGTCGTTGCCGCCGAAGATGAACAGCGGCTTATCGGCTTCCTGCAGCGCCTCGTTCAACGCTTTCCAGTCGGTGACGGTCATGCCGCCGGTAGCGACAGGGATCGCAGGGTGCACCTCCGCAGGCACCTGCCGGGTGATGATGTCTTCTGGCAGTCCGACCACCACCGGGCCGGGGCGGCCGGACATGGCGGCGAACATGGCTTCGGCGACGATTTCCGAGGCGCGATCGGGATGGTCTAGGATCATCACGCGCTTGGCGCCGGTACCGAACCAGGCCTTCGGATCGAATTCCTGGAAGGCCTCCTTGCCCCGGTGCTCGAAGGGAATCAGTCCCACGAAGAGCACCAGCGGAGTGGAGTCCTGCCACGCGGTGTGCAAACCGACATGGGCGTTCGCGGCACCCGGGCCACGGGTGACCATCGCGATTCCCGGGCGCTGGTGCATTTTGCCGTCGGCTTCGGCCATATAAGTGGCTCCGCCTTCATGGCGGCAGACGATGGTGTCGATGGCCGAGTGGTGCAGGCCGTCAAGGACGTCGAGGTAGCTTTCGCCCGGTACGACGTAGGCGCGTTCCACTCCATGGGCTGCAAGGGTGTCGACAATGACGTGTCCGGCCGACTTCATTGTCGACGGCTGACCATTTTCACTCATCTTTTAGGCGTCTTTCTATCGAAAAATCGGGGGACGCGCATACGAAAAAAGGTGCCACAGAGGCACCGGATGCAACGTTGCGTCGTCGTGAAACAGTACTCGAGTCCACGCAGCATCGCACAAGATCCATGGATTGCTACGCAAATATGACACGTTGCCCAACGATCATGCATATCGCTCGTCAAATTGTCCATAAAATTACGACAGGCAAGTCAGTGTGTTCCATCACAACAACCAAGGGTAAATCAGACGAGTCGCACCTCGCCTTGCCTGCAGCTGGCCGGGCCGCGTCTCGAATACCCTGCAACTGTCGAAACAACCACCGGGCAAGCTTCATGTGTTTGACGACACACCGCTATCACCAATAGCCTGTAGAACAACAAAAGTTTACTTACGGTAATCTTGATTGCCCGCCCTCACAGAACACAGGCCACCTTCATGGAATACATCAACGGAATAATCGTTGCAGCTTATTTGGCGGCAATGCTGCTCTTCGGATGGTGGGGAAAATCGCGCACCAAGAACAGCAGCGACTACCTCGTAGCCGGACGTCGGCTAGGCCCCTTCCTCTACACCGGCACCATGGCGGCCGTCGTGCTCGGCGGTGCCTCCACCGTGGGCGGCGTCGGGTTGGGCTACAAATGGGGCATCTCGGGAATGTGGCTGGTGGTCGCCATCGGGGCCGGAGTCATCCTGCTCTCGCTCTGCTTCGCGCCGACATTGCAAAGGCTCAAGGTCTTCACGGTGTCCCAAATGCTGACCCTGCGCTACGGCAGCAAGTCGGCCACCAATACCTCGGGCATGGTCATGCTCGCCTACACCCTGATGCTCTGCGCGACATCCACCAGCGCGTACGCGACGATCTTCGTGGTGCTCTTCGATTGGGAGAAATGGCACGCCATCGCCATCGGCGGCGCGATCGTAGTGGTCTACTCGACTATCGGCGGCATGTGGTCAATCACCCTGGCAGACCAGGTGCAGTTCATCATCAAAACGATCGGCATCTTCTTGCTGATGCTGCCCTTCGCCTTGAACGCAGCCGGCGGAATGGCTGGCATCCGCGAACGAGTAGATGCCGAGTTCTTCAGCTTCACCGGCATCGGGTTGCAGTCAATCATCACCTACTTTGTCGTCTACACCCTTGGGCTGCTCATCGGCCAAGACATCTGGCAACGCGTATTCACCGCGAAAACTCCCAAGGTAGCCCGTTGGGGCGGCACCACCGCCGGGATCTACTGCATCATTTATGGCGCTGCCGGAGCGATTATCGGCATGGCTGCCCGGGTAGCCCTACCGGACATCGCTGGGGCAGATTCCAACCAGGATGTGGTCTATGCCGAGGTTGCAACCCAGTTGCTTCCGGTTGCCGTCGGCGGCTTGGTCATGGCCGCGGCGGTGGCTGCAATGATGTCAACCGCTTCCGGCGCGTTGATCGCCGCGGCCACCGTGGCACGCGCCGACGTCACACCCTTTGTTGCCAGCTGGTTCGGCAAGACCATCCAGGCCAACTCCGACGAAAATCCGGAGCATGACGTGCGCGCAAACCGCATCTGGGTCCTACTCCTCGGCATAGTCACGGTCTCGCTGGCGATTCTGGTTGATGATGTGGTCGCTGCGCTCACCATCGCCTATGACATTCTGGTCGGCGGCCTGCTGGTCGCCATCATTGGCGGGCTGATTTGGAAGCGCGGAAACGGCATCGGCGCCGCGGCCTCCATGGCGGCCGGTACAGTCGTCACCCTGGGCACCATGATCATCTTGGAGATCCAGGCCGAGGAAAAATTCGGTGGCGTATACGCAAATGAGCCGATCTACTACGGCCTGATTGCCTCGGCGCTGACCTTCGTGATGGTCTCCCTGCTCACCCGGCCTACCTCGGCGCAGGTCATCGAGCATTGGAATCAACGAGTGGCAGGCAAGATCCAGGACGCTCCGGCCAGCACTACGGCACAGGAGTCAGCACTCTAGACCAGTAGGCAACATCGGGGCGAACCCTCGTATTCGAGTCCCGCGCTCAGTCGTGAACGTCGCTGAGCACGGGGCTCGTTTTGTTATTCGGCATCCAGCGTCACGGAATAGGCTGCGCAGGAATCCGGGAGGGCCATGAAATTATGAGTTCACAATTCAGCAGGACGCGTCTTTGCCGTACGGGAACTTGGAAACGGCAGTTTTGCAGCGTTGGAATCTCGGCATCTTTATCGCTCCCGCCAAATTGAAACCCTTTATTTCCGATCTGTCGTTAATGCTCATATTTTCATCACCTGAAATAGTAGGTGCGGCAGCTGCCCTAGGCCGAGCATGATGATCAGCTTGCTGGTGGTGCTGGCCTTGTGGCACCTTAGCGGTAATGCGCAGTTTTTTGGTCTTTAGCGGCGCGCAGCGATTAAAGACCAAACTTCTGGGCGTTAATGCTCACCACGCACTAATGCACAAGATTCTGCTCATTAAAGCCACCGACCTACTAAAGCGCAAAAATCAGTACATTATGATGTCATTGGGGTTAATTCACGATAAAATGGGCTTTAAGAGAAAGGCGGGCGCATGCGAAACGACCCCAAAGCCATAGGAAGCACCTTGCGCAAACAGCGCATCGACCTCGGACTGAGCCAAGAGGACGTCGCCGACCAGCTCGGCATCTCCCGCAACACCATCAGCGCGATCGAAAACGGCAAGCTCGGCAACGCCAACATCCTGCTCGAAATCATGTCCCTCCTCGGCCTGGATCTGCTCATCGCCCCGCGCCACTCCGGCGAAACCAACGCCATCCGCAACAGCATGGCCCGCAACGCCCGCAGCATCCACCACCGAGTCAAGAGGAGCTGACGTGGCAGACCCGCAACTGGCACTATGGTTCGACGGAGTGCACACGGCCACCATCACCGATCACGGCTTCGGCACCATATCCCTGCAGTACACCCCCGAAGCCCAAAACAGCAGCGCACTGCTGTCCACCAAGCTACCCATCCGGGAAGAACCCTACGCCTGGGTCGAATGCGTCCACTTCCTGGACGGTCTGCTGCCAGAAGACGACGTCCGCAAAATGCTCGCCGACAAGGCGAGAATCCCGCATGATGATACCTTCATGATGCTCGGCGCCTACGGCAAGGACTGCGCCGGCGCCGTCCAGGTGCTCCCCCTGGGCGAAGAACCCAACAACGAACCGCACGAAATCCTCTGGACCACCGACGAGGAACTGGCCACGGCCATCGCCAGCCTGCCCACAGCACCCCTGGGCATCGGCATCGACAGCTCCATCCGGGTGAGCCTGGGAGGACTCCAAGGCAAGCTGCTCGTAGTCCGCGACGGACCCCGCATCGGCATGCCCCTGGACGGCAGTCCCACCACCCACATCCTCAAACCCGCGCGGCTGAATGAAGACGGCACCGAACAATGGCCGTCCATCGCCGAGCTGGAACTGTTCGGCCTGAGACTGGTCGAAGCTTCCGTGCGCCTGAGCCGCTCCAAACGCCAAATCGCCGCCGCCGCCGAAGCCATCACCGTCCAAGGCCGCAAAGCAATCCTGGTTGAACGCTACGACCGCGACGCCCAATCCAAACCGGTGCGGCGCATCCACCAGGAGGACTTCTGCCAAGCGCTCGGCATGAAGCAGAAGTACCAGAAACCCGCAGAGAACTCCCCCACGCTGAAGCTAATCGCCCAGGTCCTCACCGACAACGCTTCAAATCCTCCGCAAGAGCGAGAACTGCTGCTCAAATACCTGACCGTGAATCTGGCCTTGGGGAACTGCGACATGCACGCCCGGAACATCGGGTTGACCATCGACCACGGAACCGTGCGACTGGCGCCGGCCTACGATGTGGTCCCCACCGCCGCATGGGCGCACGCCGACCGCGAGCTGTCCCTGCACGTAGGCGCCGGTGCGCACATCGACGAGGTCAATGGAAGGCATCTGATGGATGAAGCGGCCTCCTGGGGTGTCCCTTCGAAAATTGCCGCCAGGCAGATCCGTACCGTCCTGGGAGAGATGCTTGATGCGCTCCCGGCGCTCATCGAGCAATCGCGCGCAGAAGGCTGGTTCACCCCCATGATCCTCGACGTTGCCGATGACACCAGAAAACGCATCGGCCGGCTCACTCCGCCAAGTGCCTAGCGAAAAGGGAGCTGGCCCCCAGTTCCCCACTCACTTCGCGCACGCCCGCATCGAGAGGAGACTCGCCTGGTTCAGGCTTGCCACCCGGGACCATGAAAGTTGCCGTACCTCGTTTGCGGACTGCCAGAACCTGCCCGGCCTCGTGCCCGGTAATGCCCGCTGACAGTAATCTGTTCTGGAATTCGAGTTTCTTCTTGATCCACCCACGGGCTGGGTGTGCATGTTCGGAGAAACCACCATGCCCGCCATCCAATCCTAGAACTTCATCTTGGGGTGACTGAATCCCACTACCAACACGTCTTAGGTTCGAGCGCACGAAAAAAGAGCCGTCGCAGTTCATCAATCAATGAACTGCGACGGCTCCCAAATGTCTAGGAATTAATCCTTAAGCAGATCGTGGCGCACGATGGTCTGATCGCGGTCCGGACCCACGCCGATGGCGGAGATCCGCGTGCCGCTGATCTTCTCCAGGGCCAGGATGTAGTTGCGCGCATTCTCTGGCAAATCTTCCATGCTCCGCGCCTCGGAGATGTCCTCGGTCCAGCCCGGGAAGTATTCGAAGATCGGCTTCGCGTGGTGGAACTCGGTCTGCGTCATCGGCATCTCGTCGTGGCGCACTCCGTCAACGTCATAGGCCACGCAGACCGGAATCTCCTCAATGTTGGTGAGCACATCCAACTTGGTCACGAAGTAATCGGTGAAACCGTTTACGCGCGAGGCGTGACGGGCAAGCACCGCGTCGTACCAGCCGCAACGGCGCGGGCGACCGGTGTTCACACCGAATTCGCCGCCGGTGGTCTGCAGGTAGATCCCCATCTCGTCGAACAGCTCGGTGGGGAAAGGGCCTGCGCCCACGCGGGTGGTGTAGGCCTTGATGATGCCGATCGAACGGCTGATGCGGGTCGGGCCGATGCCCGAACCGACCGAGGCGCCGCCTGCGGTGGGGTTCGAGGAGGTGACAAACGGGTAGGTGCCGTGGTCAACGTCCAGGAAGGTGGCCTGGCCGCCCTCCATGAGCACCACCTTGCCCTCGTCCAGCGCGTTGTTCAGCTCGAAGGTGGAATCGATCATCAACGGGCGCAGGCGATCGGCATAGGACAGGAAGTACGACACGATGTCCTCGACGATCACGGTGCGCCGGTTGTAGATCTTCACCAGCAGTTCGTTCTTCTGGCGCAGTGCGCCTTCGACCTTCTGGCGCAGGATCGACTCGTCGAAGACGTCCTGCACGCGGATGCCGAGGCGTCCAACCTTGTCCATGTAGGCGGGGCCGATGCCGCGGCCGGTGGTGCCAATGGCACGCTTGCCCAGGAAGCGCTCGGTGACCTTGTCCATGGTCTGGTGGTATGGAGCCACCAGATGGGCGTTGGCCGAAACGCGCAGCTTCGAGGTATCGGCGCCGCGGGCTTCGAGGCCATCGATTTCTTCGAAGAGCGCTTCGAGGTTCACCACGCAACCGTTGCCGATGATCGGAGTGGCATTTGGCGACAGGATGCCGGCTGGAAGGAGCTTGAGCTCGTACTTCTCACCGCCGACGACCACGGTGTGCCCGGCATTGTTGCCGCCGTTTGGCTTGACTACATAGTCGACGTGCCCACCGAGCAAATCGGTAGCCTTGCCTTTGCCTTCATCGCCCCACTGGGCTCCGACGATCACGATTGCTGGCATGGGATCCTCCCCCTTGCATAAAGCAGCGGTTACGGCGCTCTTCACGCCGTCCCGGCACGGTGCCGGGCAAAAAATATGCCCCTGTACTTCTCACTTGGCCCAATGGGCTCAATGTAAGAGTTAGGGGCTCTTACGACCAAAGTTTACCGAAACGATTAGGGAATCTCGAGCTCAGCGTCACGGTGTCGTCCCCGTCGGCCATATGCGACGACGAGAAAGGCTATTCCCGCGAAGGCCACGGCAATGGAAACAACGTACAAGCCGATGACTCCGTATCCCTGATCCGGGTCGAGGAAGGGATAGGGGACCCACCCATCGACGGCCCCGCGAACCAGCACCACCCCGGTCCAGAGCAGCGGGTAAAGCAGGAGCACCGGTACCGTCTTGTAGGGCAAGGCCTTCCGATCCTTAGCCAAGAGCAGATCGGCCAGAACCAGGATTGGGCCGAGAATATGCATCACCCAATTCGCCCACGGCAGCGGCACCCCGCCGGCAGCTCCCAAGGGCGCCAGCAAGGTGATATAGATCAGCCCGACGGCCACCATGCACATACTGGCCAAGGCCCGAAGGCCCACAACCCAGCGTGGTACCGCGGCGCCCTTGGCTAGGCCCATCGCCCCGGCGACGAGCCCGACGCCTACCACGATCAGGTTCGACTGGATCGTGAAGTAGCCAAAGAAATTCATCGCTTGCACCGGGCCTCGCGACGCGGTGTCCGCATAAGTGGCCAAAATAGCGCCCAGGGTGACCAGCGCCCAGAGGATTCGAGCGAGGTTGAGATAGCGCACGGTTTTTTGAGGCGTCTTCACCTTCGAAGATTATCGCCTAGCGCTGCAGTATCCAATGGCTCTAGCTAAGCGACCTGTACATTCCGGAAAATTACCGGACCCAGGAATCGCCAATGGCACCCGTTACGGTGCAACAATAGCCCCAGAACCAACCGAGGGCTTGACTCTCACACGGTGTCAGGGCGGAGAACTTAAAGCATGTTATCCATTGGAGCGTTTGCGCAGATCGGTCAGGTGACTCACCGGATGCTTCGGCATTGGGACACCGCCGGGCTGCTTGTGCCCGCCGACGTGGACGAGTTCAGTGGCTATCGCTCGTATGATCCGGCGCAGCTAGAACGCCTGCACCGGATCGTTGCGCTGCGGCAGCTTGGTTTTGGCTTGGAAGATATCTCGCTGATTTTGGATCAGGGAGTAGATGTCGACCGCATTGCGGCCCTGCTGCGCGTGCGGCAAGCCGAAGTCGAAGCGGAACACCGGTTGGCGACCTCGCGGCTGCGAGATGTCGCCCGGCGTCTTGACCTCATCACCAAGGAGAAACTCATGTCTCACATCGAGATAATCCACAAACCCCTGCCTGCGGTGCGTCTAGCGGCCGGCCGGTTTTCCGTTAGCGAACAACCCGAAATTGCCGGATCCCTCGGCCCGTTATTTGACCAGGTCGCAGGCGCACTTCGAGGGGCTTCGCTGACCACCCCGATTGCGCAGTACACCGGGACCGAAAACGGCGTGGACGTGATAGCCGGGTACCTCAGCGATGCCCCGCCAAGCGATGAATTTGAGATCATTGAGCTTGAGGAAGTACCCGAGGCGATTTGCGGGATTCACCTCGGCCCCATGGATCGAATCCATGAGAGCTGGCAAGCGGTGCATGGCGAAGTGCTTGCCCGTGGGCTCGTTCCAGCCGGCCCGTGCCGCGAACTTTATGTGCGCGCAGAGTCCGAAGACCAGACCGATTGGGTGACCGAGCTTCAACAGCCGGTCACCGATGCAAACCGCTAATGTTTCACCGGGGGCTTCTGCTGCGAGCTCAGATCCATTGCAGGGGCCGCGGGACATCATTATCTTCCATTTCCGGATGGCCGTAACGCCAGGCACGCTGCGCGATCAACAGCGCACCGAGCATCAGAAGCAAAGCCACCGCAAATTTCAGTGGTTCAAAAACGCTCAGCACGCTGGCAACCACAAGAATCATGGTATTTCTGCGGTATATTCGCGCTACGTCCCGGGCCTGCGTCTGGATAAAGACTCCCACGCTCAGCCGATAGGCCAACGTTATGACTAGCTGCAAGAACAGTGCCGAAACATCTGCGAACAGCGACTGTCCAAATAAGGCAACCGCCCCGGACAGCGCGAACAGCGTCACTTCGAGTATATGTCTCAGATCCAGCCACGCTCTTCGGCCAGCAACACCGCTTGCTGGCGGGTAGCAACATTCAACTTAGCCAGAATCGCAGAGATGTAATTGCGCACGGTTCCGGGGGCAAGGCCGAGTGCCCTGGCGATCTGGCTCGTGGATTCTCCACGCCGGCCCGCGCGCAACACGTCCAGTTCCCGCTCGGTCAACGGGCTGCGCTCCTCGCTTAGCGCATCGGCGGCAACCTCGGGGTCGACGTAGCGTGCGCCTGCCGCGACGCGGCGGATGACCTCGGCCACCTCGTTGGCGCTTCGCGACTTCGGGAGGAATCCGGCGACGCCGGATGCCAGGGCCCTGCGCAACACCCCGGGGCCGGCATGCCTGGTCACCACAACACAGCGGGTCGCGGCCAACGTACCGCTCAGCCGGTCGGCCACCTGGACGCCGTCAAGTTCTGGCATTTCCAAATCGAGCAGGCAGATATCTGGCTTTAGTTTCTCTGCCATAACAACAGCCTGCGCACCGTCGGCGCATTCGGCAACCACTTCGATGTCGTCCTCTAAAGACAACAGGGCCGCCACCGCCGAACGAATCATTGCCTCATCATCTGCGATTAATACTCGGATCATCATTGCTCTTCCTTAGGACTCATCGCCGGCACCAGCACTACGACCGTGAACTCATGTTTTCCACGTTGCACCTGAACCGAGCCAGCGGCTTCGGCCACCCGGCGGCTGATCCCCTGCAGCCCCGATCCATCCGCACCATCCTTGGCAGCTGCTGCAACATCATTAGTGATCTCGTAGCGCCATTGGTCTTCCTCGCGCCTCAACGACAGCTGTGCGCGCTTCCCGCCGCCGTGACGGAGCACGTTGGTTGTCGTTTCACGAATGATCGGCCCGAGAGTGGCGGCGGGTGCCGAGTTTGCCTCGGCAGACACCACGGCATTCACCGAAGTTCCGGCAGCCCTGAGCAGGTCAACCGCATTATCGATCTCGTCGCGCAGCGGAACACCACGGAAGCGCATGGCCAGATCTCGGGTGCCCTGCTGGGCTTCGGCAACGCTTGACCTGGCCAGCCGCAGCTGTTGCAGCGCCGCCTGCGGGTCACGCGCCAGCAGCCGTTCGGAGAGTTCGAGCTGCAACGCGATCACCTGCAGGTGATGGCCCTGCAGGTCATGTACGTCGGTCGCAACCCGCAGCCGCTCTTGGGTGGCCCCCAACCGTGATTCCGCCGCCCGGGCGCGGTCAAGTGTGGCAAGCACGTCCCACCACCACAGTGAGCTGACGGTCATCGCTGGCAACACAATGGTCGCGATTCCCAGTGTCCACCAGCTGTCCCCCTTGGCGGAGGACACCGCTGGCAGGTCGATAAACCACAGGCCTCCAAGTAATACCAGCGTGGTGATGACCAAGCGCATGCGCACGCCGCGAGGCCAGTTGAGCAACATCAGCGATTGCACGATGGGCAACGCGCCCACCACCCAAAGCCCGCTGCTCAGACCCGCCACCAGCGCAAATACCGCGCTGATGAGTAGTGGAAGCAGGATGCTGCGCCATTGCGCTGCGGCTCCGGCAGTTTCATCTCGGCGCCGGTATTGCATCAGCAAGGGAATCGTCGCGGCGCACCACACCAGTCCCCCAATCGACATGATGGCCATGGAAGCAGTGCCCTTGTCCAGGTTGGCCAGCGCGCCGACCCATAAGAGCAGGATCGTGAGCTGAAACATCAACAAGGCGGCCACCGTGTACCACCAAGTGGCGGTGATTCCCGTACTCAGCCTGCGCGAACCAATCGATCCGGGGCCAAAGTTCTCAGTCGGATCGGCAGGTAAAAGAGCACTCATTTCTTCAGTATACGGGGATGACATTTGTCATCGCCCATACATGCAAAGCTCCCTGTCACAAGTGACATTTAGACACTTACCGTGGCACCGAAAACGCGATGAAATTGTATTACACACACATCCAGTGACCCACGACAGGAACAATAATGAACCTCATCGAATCCTTCCAGAACCTCATCTCCCAAGTTCCAGAAATCGTACAGCCACTGATCGTCGCCCTCGCCGGCGCAGTGCCCTTCATCGAAGGCGAAGGTGCGGCAACCATCGGCATACTTGGTGGAATTAACCCGGTGGCCGCCGCCATCGCCGCCATCATCGGCAACTTCATCTGTGTGGCGTTGCTAGTGCTACTGGGTTCCGGTGCCCGCACCGCACTGGTCAACCGCAAACGAGCCAAAGAACCTGTCGCAGTAAATGGTGCCAACCGCACCGAAGACGCACAGCTCCACGAAAGCATTGCGCCGGTAGCCGAGGACAGCGAACGCAAAGCCAACCGCCGCATGAAATTCCAGCGCGCATTCGAACGCTACGGCGTGCCAGGGGTGAGCTTGCTCGGCCCACTGCTGCTGCCAACGCACTTCACCGCCACCATGCTCGCTGCCGTCGGCATCAACAAGGCACGCATCCTCATCTGGCAGGCAGTCGCAATCGTCGGCTGGACCACCGTGCTGTCCATTTTCATTGCCAGCGTAGTCAACGTCGCAGCCTAGGAAAACCCGGCCAGGTCAGTGCACACGGGTAGCCGATGTCACTACGTCTAGACTAGAAGGCATGGCACTAACTCAGCTGACCGTCGTGGATACCGCGGTCGATATCCTGCAACAGTTCGGGTTAGCTGACCTTTCCATGCGGCGTTTAGCCAAAGAACTCGAAGTTCAGGTTGGCGCGCTGTACTGGCATGTGAAGAACAAACAAGAGCTACTAGCTGCCGTTGCCGCAAAATTATTGAACACCGAGCAGCTACGTGTCATCCCAGAAAATTTTGCAACACCCGCCGACGCTGTTTTGCAGCTATGCCGCAAGCTGTACTTGGCTCTGCTTCCCATCCAGGACAGCCCAGAGGTGATCGAAGTAGCCAGCGCATTGCAAGTTGAGCAGCTCAATCCGGTTCTGCAGCTACGCGACTTGCTTCACTCTGCTGGTTTGTCCACAGAGGATGCCCGCTTTGGTCAGCAGCTACTGCTCAACCACATTTTGGGTTCGGTGGCTTACCGTCAAAACCTTGTGCAATTGGACGTTGATGCGCCACAAAGTGACGGTTTTGATTGGGGACTTCAGCGCGCAGTTTCTGGTCTTTTCCCACGCGGCTAACCCCACTAGAAAGACCTAGCTCAGTCGCCCGCCGGAAACCTCTAGGTAGCACGAGGCACACAGTGACTCGTACCAGACATCTTCCCCGTCGATAGCCACTTGGTCGCCGTCAAAAACAACCTGGTTCCCCACTCTACGAGTGTTAAACATTGCCTTGCGTCCGCAACGGCAGATGGTCTTCAGCTCTTCCAACGAGTGCGCCAGCTCCATTAATCGCGCAGAGCCTGGGAAAGCGTGAGTTCTAAAGTCCGTGCGGATCCCATAGGCAAGGACCGGGACATTGTCCAACACGGCAATGCGCAGCAGGTCATCGATCTGCTCACGCGTCAAGAACTGCGCCTCGTCGACAAGCAGGCAAGCGACCGGAGGCGAATCAACATGGGTGAGCAAGGCTTCAGGGTCCTCGCCGGAAGCGATCGCAGCGAACTGCTGACGCACATCGCCTCGGGGGCTGATGACGAAGTCGACCTCGCGTTCAATACCCAAACGGGAAACGATCGAGGCCTCCCCCTTGGTGTCGACGCCCGGCTTCGCCAGCAAGATACGCTGACCGCGTTCCTCATAGTTGAAGGCGGCCTGCAATAAGCTCGTTGATTTGCCCGAGTTCATTGCCCCGTATCGGAAATACAGCTTGGCCACAGTTGCCCCTTCAAAGTTCTGGCCTGCACCGCGCAGACCTCCTACGAGTTTAGTTGGCTTTTGTTCTAGGCCCGGACTTTGGCACGGCGGGCAAAAACCAACTTATAGAGCAGCGACATCACGACCACAAACGGAATGCCGAAGACCAGCGTGTAGCTGAACTGTTCGGTGAAATACGAGGTGGCCAGCAAGCCCGCGAGGAGAATCGCGCCGAGCAACGAGGCGGTCGGATACCCCGGCAGCCTGAAGTCCAGACGGATTTGTTCTTTGCCGATGTGTCGACGGAAGGCTAGGTGAGTTAAGAGGATCATGAACCAGGTGGCGATGGCACCAAAAGTCGCTAGCGAGATCATGATGCCCAGGCCTCCATCCGGGACAAGCCCGTAGACCAGCGCAGCCACCGCAATCCCGCCAGCAGACATCCAGACCGCGTGGATGGGCGAACCCTTCACGTTGAGCTTTCGTGCGAGAGATGGAGCATGGCCGGAATCCGCCAAGGAGTTGAGCATGCGAGTCGCCGCGTACAGCTGCGCGTTCATGGCTGAAAGGGCGGCGACGATCAACACGAAGTTCAGCACCGAGTCGGCGAAGGGAACACCCATCAGGCTCATCACGGTCACGAAGGGAGAACCGCCGTTGACCAGTTCGCTGGTTGGTGCGATCGCGAGGATCAGCCCCATGGTGAACACATAGAACAGCAACAGGCGCAGGAACGTCGTCTTGAAGGCCTTGCGCACCGCGATCTGCGGATTGCGTGATTCCGCAGCTGCAATGGAGATCGCTTCGATGCCCATATAAGAGAAAATTGCGACGATCACCGCATTCCAAGTGCCCCAGATGCCGTTGGCGAAGAACCCTGATTCAGCGCTGTAGTTGGCGATGCCAAACTGGTCATTTGGGTCATGGAATACCAGCCATGCGGCGATAATAATGAAGGCGACGATCGCGAAGACCTTGATCGCGGAGAACCAATATTCGGTGGTTCCAAAGAACTTCACGCTGGACATGTTCACCGCGAGAAGTGCCAGAGAGAAGACGACCACCCAGAACAATCCGGGAATATCGGGGAACCAGTACTGCATGTACTCCCCCACCACGCTGACTTCGGTTCCCACCGCGAAGACCAACGCGGACCAATAAAGGTACTTGGTCAGGTACCCGGCGAAGTGTCCAAGGTATTTCTCCGCGTACACACCGAACGACCCTGCCACAGGTTGATGCACAGTCATTTCCGAAAGCGCGCCCATCACCAGTAGGGCGATGATGCCACCAATAATGTAGCTGATGATCACCGATGGACCGGCCAGCAGGATGCCAAGCTTGCTGCCCATGAATAGGCCGGTGCCAATCGCCCCGCCGAGGGCGATCATGGTCATCTGGGCCGTGGTAAGCGACTTTTTCAGTCCCAAGCCACCCGGTACATTGTTCGCAGGTTCAGTTCCCACGTTGCGCAGCACCCCTCAAAGAAAACGCAGCGAGGCACCAGCTGCCTCGCTGCGTTCAAGCGTACTATCGCCTCGGCCGTGCGGTTTTGGGAGCCGCTGGGCGCCAGTGGCTAGTATTCCTGCTATGTCACGGCATTTCGCACGGCAAACTCTTCGCGTTGCCAGTGGCCTGTGTGCAGAACTTCACGCAAGATCTCCACCGCATCCCAGATATCCGTACGGCTCAGATACAGCGGCGTGATTCCAAAGCGCAGCACCGCAGGCTCCCGGTAGTCACCAATCACGCCGCGTTCGATCAACGCCGCAATGATCTCGTAGCCGTTCGGATGATGGAAACTCACATGGCTTCCGCGCTGCCCATGCTCACGAGGGGTAATCAGCTCGAGCCCGTGTCCGGCACACCGGGTCTCGACAAGTTCGATGAATAGGTCGGTGAGTTCCAAGGACTTCGCCCGGACCAATTCCATCTCGGCTTCCACTGCGATATCCAGGCCCACCTCGATCATCGCCATGGACGTTACCGGCTGGGTGCCGCACATGAATCGGCGTACATCATTTGCCGGGGTGTACTGCTCCGCCATTTCGAAGGGCGCCTGGTGGGACCACCATCCCGTGAGCGGTTGCCAGAAGCGGTCCTGATGCCGGGCGTTGACCCAGATGAAAGCCGGAGATCCCGGGCCGCCGTTGAGGTATTTGTAGGTGCACCCAACCGCGTAGTCGGCCTTTGCGGCGTTTAGATCTACGGGAACGGCACCGGCAGCATGCGCCAGATCCCAAATTGCCAGTCCCCCCGCTTCGTGGACCGCTTCGGTTATCCCCGCCATGTCCCACATGGAGCCGGTGCGATAGTTAACGTGCGACAGCGAGAGGACCGCGGTGTCCTCGCCCAATGCGGCACGCAGCTCGGTTTCGTTGTCGATCAATTTCACTTCGTAGCGAATGCCGGTTTCTGCACCGACCGAGTTCAGCAACTCGGCGAGACCTTCGGCAATGTAGATGTCGGTGGGGAAATTGTCGCGTTCGGTGATGATCACACGGCGGCCCGGGCCATCGACCTGCTGGATGCGAAGCGCCGAAGCCAAGGCCTTGAAGAGGTTCAGGCTGGTGGTATCGGTAACCACAGTCTCGCCTGGGTTGGCACCAAGCAAGGATCCGAGTTTGTCACCCAACCGAGTGGGCATCTCAAACCATCCGGCGCTGTTCCACGAACGGATCAACCCTTGTCCCCACTCGACATTCACCACCTCTGCAGCACGCTCGGCTGCCCCGGCCGGAAGCGGGCCCAGCGAATTTCCGTCCAGGTACAGCACCCCGTCGGGCAGCAGGAACCGATCCTTGAAGGAGGCTAGCGCATCCTGACGGTCCAATAGCTCCAACTTTTCTCGACTGACCACTGTGCTCATACTTTGTTCGCTTTCTCTGAGAACTCACCTTTGCATTCATCGTAGAATCAACAGTGGAAGATTTGTTTAACTTTCGAACTTTCGCAAAGAACTAGGAGAATATTCCGTGTCAGGTTCAGCATGGGCCAGCTCTGGATCTGCCCAGTCGAATTCCGTTCAGGTGGATGAAACCGATCTTGCGATTCTCGTCGAGCTGCACAAGGATGCGCGGTTGGCCAACAATATATTGGCCCAACGCGTGGGCCTTGCCCCCTCCACGTGCCTTGGCAGAGTCAAGGCGTTGCGGACCCGCGGCATCATTGAGGGATACCACGCAAGAATCAATGAAAAACTCCTCGGGGTCACGGTCCATGCCATGATCTCCGTGGTCGTAGCCGCACAAGCCCGCGACCGGATGCTCCATGCAGCAAAGAACCTAGCTGACCTGCCACAGGTCCGTGACGTATTTGTCCTTGGTGGCACTCCGGATCTGCTGGTCCGCGTGGCCACCCGTTCAATCGATGAGTTGCGCACGTTCGTTGCGAGCCACTTGGGCGCCAATAACGCGTTTTCATCCACGCAAACGAACATCATTTTCGAACACCTGCACTGACCCCGAGCTGCATGGAACATCAGAATCTAGAATTTAAGTCGAACCCGATAATTGTTCAACGCGCGGCGCCCACGCGTCAGAGCATGCTGTCTGCAACATCGGTGACACCAGAGCCCTTCCTCGCGATCAATTTTTCGTGGCGACTTAGGCCACTTCTCATCTTGGTCTAATCTGGCTCAGAGACAATGGGTTGCATGGGATTGGAAACGTTGCGCCGCCTCGCGCTCTCGATCATCGTGATCGTCGTAGTGCTCTTGGGATTTCTAGGTATTCGGCAGGTCATCGCAGACCCAATGGACAAGGATCTGGGCAACGGCTTCATCATTAACGAAGATCGCACCTCACCCACCAGCGAGGTGCCCAACTCCCCGACTTTTACCTCCTCCGAGACTCCCTCGCCTTCTCCATCGCCATCTATAAGCGAGGAACCTACGAAGAGCGCTGCTCCAAGTAAAAGCACCGTCACGGAAACGCCCAAGGCAAAGCCGACAAAGCAGCCCACGGTGAAGCCAAAACCGACCAAGAAGCCGGTGGTCCCGCTGCCACCCTCGGCGAACACCTACGACGATGACGACGACTATGATGACGATTATGACGACGATGACGAGCTAGACGACGATGACGACTAGGCGCTCATGGTCTATTCGCGCACGAGTGCTCACCGGCATGCTATTGGTCGTTGGCTTGGCATTGCTCGTAGCCGGCGCCGCGAGTTACGCGGTACAACGCCACGAGCTCAATGAGCGGCTCGATGACTCGTTGTCGCGTACCGTGCAGGAGTTCGGCGTACTCGCCGAAACTGGCGTGGATCCGCGCACCTTGCAGCACTTCGAAAAGGCCGAGGACCTGCTGTACACGGCCATGCAGCGCACGTTGCCCTCACGGCATCAGGGAATGCTCGGCCTGGCCGGAGGCGAGGTTCAATGGACCGCACCGGATGTCGTCCAGCTACGGCTGGAGGACGACCCAGAATTTCTGGCTTGGGCCGAACGGAGCAAAACCGACAGCCACATCCATTTGGGGACCGTCAAGACGGAGATGACCACATATCGGGCGGTTATCGTCCCGGTGCAGCTTCCAGAAGATCCAAGTTTCAGCGCATTTGTGCTCGCCTATGACTACCTCGGAGAAGCACGCGCCGATGACCGAAATTTTGCTATTTTCTCTGCAGTTGGGGTCTTGGTTATGGCGCTTGCGGCCGGTGCCTCGTGGCTGGTGGTGAATCGGACCCTGGAGCCGATACGCAGGCTGCAGACTACCGCGCATCAAATCTCGGAAAGCGACCTCTCGCGGCGAATCGAAGTCACCGGGAATGATGAATTCGCCGAGCTGACTGTGACCATTAACGAAATGCTTGACCGCTTGGAAGGTGCGCTGAAGTCACAGCGGCAGCTGCTCGACGATGTCGGGCATGAACTGCGCACCCCGGTCACAATCGTCAGCGGCCACCTCGAGCTCATGGACACGCACGACCCGGAAGATGTGCAGCAGAGCAAAGAAATAGCGCTGGATGAAATGGGGCGCATGAGCCTGCTCATCAATGATCTTGTCATGTTGGCTAAATCAAATCGAGCAGACTTCATCCAGCCTCAGCCAACCGAGGTTGGCACGCTATTGGATGACATTCTGGACAAAGCCAGGGGTCTGGGCGATCGCCACTGGAGAGTGGATTATCGTTCCGAATCCACGGTTAACCTGGACCAAACGCGCATAACCCAAGCTATGCTGCAGCTCTGCGCCAATGCCGTGAAGTTTTCCACGGACGGAACTCGAATCGGGTTGGGCAACGAAGTGCTTCGAGACGGCCACGGGGATACCTTATTGCGCTGGTGGGTCTCGGATACCGGCGTCGGCATCCAGCCCGATGACATCGACCGCATTTTCGAGCGCTTCGGTCGAGGCAAGAATTCGGTACGCGCAGATGGATCTGGGCTGGGCCTCAATATTGTCTCTGCAATAGCCACCGCCCACGGCGGCCGTGTCTGGGTGGATTCCGAACCGAATAAGGGCTCCACGTTCTATATCGATATCCCACTAACTACACGAGGTACCGAAGCATGAGTCGAATCCTGATCGTTGAAGACGAACCTCGCATCAGTTCATTTATCGCCAAAGGCCTACGCGCCGCGGGGCTGACTTCAGCTGTTGCAGGGACCGGGCGCGATGGCTTCGATCTGGCCCTCGACGGCGACTATGAACTGATCATCTTGGACCTCGGGCTGCCTGATGAAGATGGCTTCTCGGTGCTGCGGCGGATGCGTGCAGCGCAGATCGAAACACCAGTGATCATTCTTACCGCGCGAGGCAGCGTGGAAGACACCGTCACCGGCTTGCAGAACGGCGCCGATGACTACATGGCAAAACCATTCCATTTTGACGAGCTGCTAGCTCGGGTGCGCTTGCGCCTGCGTACCGAAGACAGCGCCAGCGAATACTCGGTACTGAACCACGACGACCTGGAAATGGATTTATTGCGCCGCCGGGTCAGCATCGCGGATAAGGAAATCGAGTTGTCCGCCCGAGAATTCGCCCTAGCCGAGGCGTTCTTGCGTAATCCAGGCCAGGTGCTCAGCCGCGAGCAGCTGCTATCTCGTGTTTGGGGCTACGACTTTGATCCGGGCTCGAATGTGGTGGACGTCTACGTGCGCTACCTGCGCAACAAACTCGGCGGGGAACGCTTTGAAACCGTGCGCGGAGTTGGATACCGGCTGGCCGCCACGCGCTAGCGCGCAAAACCCTTGGGGGTTCTCGTATAAGCGATCATCTCCCAGGTCGGCACACTTTGCTGTTTAGCTGCGTACCGCTGGCCGGCGTCTTGCCGGATAGGACACCGTACGACGCCGTGCGCCAAAGCGCTGTTCCAACAAACGGCTCCAGCGGTTAGCAGGCAGTTCCGGATGCAATAAAGCGATGCCTATGCAGTACTTCGACATGCTGACCTCGCGGATGCCCAAATCGGCAAGCGCTCGGTCTGAAGCTCCACGTCCGTCGGCAGATTTGGTTTCCACGACGATCAGATCTGGTCCGGCGATCTGCTGCTCGCCATTGGCGTAGGCCAATTCCACATCGCAGGTTACTCGTTCACCGTCGATGGGGTTCACGAAGGTCGCACGAACATAGGAGCTATCGAGCACTGGCGCCAAGTCCGGCACCTCCTCTCCATACTCGGTGGCCAGCACTTGTTCGAGGAACTCGGCGTTCTCAGCGGTCAGCTCGCCAGCCAACCGCGGATCTTGTTCCACGCGGTGTTTCACGGTGGATCCGCGAAGTCCCTTGGTTTTGATCTCGAACATCGACAGTCCGGTGTCCGCGTAGGTCCGCGAGCGGACCTTATAGCGCCGGCGTCGGCCCTGGCGGTGAGCTCGGTACTGCTCAAAGTCCTCGGTGTCGAAGTACACGGATTCATAGCGGAAGGTGCGAAGTCCGTCGATCTCCATGATTTTGAATTGCTCCCCCAGACGCTCGGAGAGAGCGGTAAATTCATCTGGAGTGAGCAGAAATTTGCGATCCACGCGTGTCTGCAACGCAGCTTCCGAAATGACTTCCGCTAACCCTATCGGCGAGCGGCCATCGACCGCCGCTTCGATGGCTTCACGTGCGCAGGAGAAGGTCCTCGCCTCGGTGGTCATTTGGACCACGACTCCTGCTTGACGCTGTTCCCCGAGGCCGGCAGCGTATTGGCCAGTTCATAGGTTCCCGAGAAGTCGTCGGTTTTGGTGCTCGGCTTGCTGGCCTGATTCGTGCGGAAACGTACATCTACGATGGTCAGATCGCGAACCATGTCGAGCTCAACTACAACGGTGCGCAGCACCTTCGCATCGAGCAGTTCTTCAAGCGCTGCCACCAATTCAGGCTTCTGCGGGTAGGCCTTCTCTAAGGTCACCGTCTGGCGATCGGTACGTGGCGCAAAGCGCGGGTGGTCGGCGAGGAACATGACCAGCACCAGGGCGCCGGTGGCTGCCGGCGCCAACCAGGCCGGATCCGGATGAAGGCCGTTGACCAGGCCAATCGCTAGAGAAATGAAGTAGTAAGCGACCTCTTCTTGGGTCAAGGTATCCGAACGCAGTCGAATGATCGACAGAATGCCGAAGAGGCCAAGGCCTAGGCCCATGCCTGCGCCGCTACCGGAAAGCAGCATAGTCACGGCGAAAATACCCATGCTCAAGGCGATATAGGCCAAAACCAAATCTCGCCGGAAATGACGGCGGAAATACACGAAGTAGACGAGGACCGTAATACCGACAATGTTCGAAGCTAGCGCCAGCCAAAATGACAGCATGGTGGATTCCCTTCACTGAAATAAGGTGATGATTCGTTCACTAACTTGAACTCTAGGTTAACAAGATGAGTCTTAAAGTAGAACTTGATGAGAACGGTCTCATTTTCATCCAGTGGGGATACTTTTCTGTTCTTCCTCTCCAAATACTTCTGTAAAGCACAAGTCAAACAGAGAATCTTGGGTCGGGTTCGCCACCAAATCTCCGCTCAGGAACATCCGGAATATGCAGCTCGGCTCGGACCGCAGATGGCTTTCAAGCTCAATACTCATCTCTTCCGTTCAAAGGACATATTGCGAATTGCAATTTGGAATCAAAAAAGACGGACGAAAACCCGAATGGTTTTCGTCCGTCTTATTAATTCGTTACTACTCGGCTTCGATGGAGCCCTTGGCGCTGGAATCCGAATCATTGAGGAATTTTTCAATTCGCTCAACTTCCTCGGCTTCGCCGATGGCTGCAGCCGCTCGACCCAGCGCGTAAAGCGAACGCAGGAAACCGCGGTTTGGTTCATGGCGCCAAGGAACGGGCCCCTGTCCACGCCAGCCTGATTTGCGCAACGAGTCCAAGCCACGGTGGTAGCCCACCCGGGCAAACGCGTAAGATTCCACGGTGCGGCCCTCTGTGTGCGCCTCATTGGCCAACAGCGCCCACACCAGTGAAGACGAAGGGAACTTCGCTGCAAGGTCTAACGGCTCATCCCCGGCATCCAGACGCGCAAGCACGTCGGTTTCCTCGGGCAGCAGTGTCTCTGGGATACCCAGTAGATTCTCGCCGGCCATTGTTACTTCAACGACTTTCCGGCCGAGCCGAGCTGACGTGCGCCCTCAACGATGCGAGCCGCCATGGACTCTTCGGCCTTGGCACCCCAGACGCGTGGGTCATAGGTCTTCTTGTTGCCTACTTCGCCGTCAATCTTCAGCACGCCATCATAGTTGGCGAACATGTGGCCGGCCACCGGGCGCGTAAAGGCGTACTGGGTGTCGGTATCGATGTTCATCTTGATGACACCGTAGGACACCGCGTCAGCGATTTCCTTGTCGGAGGAGCCCGAACCGCCGTGGAAGACCAGATCGAATGGGTTGGCCTTGCCCAGTTTTGCACCAACCTGAGCCTGGATATCCTTCAGGATCTCCGGACGCAGCTTCACGCCACCTGGCTTGTAGACGCCGTGCACGTTGCCGAAGGTCAGCGCGGTGATGTAGCGGCCCTTTTCGCCGGAGCCCAAGGCTTCGATGGTAGCCAGCGCGTCTTCAACGGTGGTGTACAGCTTGTCGTTGATGGCGTTCTCCACACCGTCTTCTTCGCCGCCTACGGTACCGATTTCAACTTCGAGGATCTGCTGGGCGGCAGCGGTGCGTGGCAGCAGCTCGGCTGCGATGCGCAGGTTCTCTTCCAGGGTTTCGGCCGAGCCGTCCCACATGTGCGAGTTGAAGAATGGGTCGCGGCCTGCGGCGACCTCTGCCTCGGAGGCTGCAAGTAGCGGCAGCACGAAGGAGTCTAGCTTGTCGGCCGGGCAGTGGTCGGTGTGCAACGCGATGTTCACGCCGTAGCTCTTGGCTACCTGGCGGGCGAAGGCGGCAAAACCGAGCGAGCCGGTCACCATGTCTTTGATTGAGGCACCGGACCAGTAGGCTGCGCCACCGGTGGATACCTGGATGATGCCATCCGATTCCGCTTCGGCGAAGCCGCGGATTGCGGCGTTCAGCGTCTGCGAGCTGGTGACGTTGACCGCCGGGAAGGCGTACCCGCCAGCCTTGGCGGCATCGATCATTGCATTGTACTTATCGGGGGTTGCGATAGGCATGCTTCACTCCTTGTGTTTAGCGAGGGTGGACGCGTCGCCTTTGACGGCGTTTCTCACCCCATCCTATCGGCAGCGGGGTGTGACGTGGCGTAGATCTCCGAACGTGACACGTGATGAAGCGTGTTAAAGCTGAAAACCGCGAGTGAAACCCAGCCTTTGGCTGACTTCCACTCGCGGTTTTCGGTGAACTGCTACTTGCTGGCCGACCCCGAGGACTGCGAAGAGCCGGATGACCCGGTAATCTCAGGGGCTACCGTGCTTGACGTTGCCGGCGGTGCCGAGGAACCCTTGGTTTCCGGGACTGCAGAAGTCGATTCCTTCTTATCCGGATTAGAAGAATCGCTGGTCTTCGGTGCTGTTTCCGTAGCCTTAGGCTTCGTTGGGGTAGATGTATCCTGCGTTGGATCCCCGGATGGAGTGGTTTCCCCCGACCCCTCAGTCGGTGTCGTCTCTTCGGTTGGCAACGGCGACTCGGGATCCGTCGGTGATGGAGACTTCGAGTCCGTCGGTGAGGGCGACTTCGAGTCAGTAGGAGACGGAGATTTCGAATCCGTAGGCGATGGCGACTTGGAGTCCGTCGGTGATGGCGAGTTCGAATC
The DNA here is from genome assembly GCF_002975455.1 of Arthrobacter sp. MYb224. Taxonomy (NCBI): domain Bacteria; kingdom Bacillati; phylum Actinomycetota; class Actinomycetes; order Micrococcales; family Micrococcaceae; genus Arthrobacter; species Arthrobacter sp. MYb224. The sequence goes on from NZ_PCPU01000004.1 coordinate 301,762, forward strand.
GCTCGGGCTTGGCTTTGGTTTTGGCTTTGGCTTAGGCACCACTGGAGTGTCGTCGCGTGGAACCACTACATCAGGATCCGAGCTTTCGTTGCGGTCCGGCCCCTGTGATTGCGGACCGTTGGAGCCGTTGCCCTTTGGCGCACTGTTCGAGTTCACCGTCAGTCGGCTCGAATCGATCATTGCCTTGGGCTGGCCGGGGATCCCTGGCAGGTAGTTGCGCGGATCGTGCCAGCGACCGTTGACGATCACTTCGAAGTGCACGTGGCAACCCGTCGAATTGCCGGTGGTTCCCGCGAGCGCGATCAGCTCGCCCTGCTTGACCTCCTGGCCAATCTTGGCCACTAGCTTTGAGTTGTGGCTATAGCCGGTCTGCACGTTGCTTCCGTGGTCAATGGTGACGCGCATGCCCGAGTGGCCGTGCCATCCGGAGACGATGACGCGACCAGCCTCGCTGGCGTACACCGGAGATCCACAAGAGATTGGGTAGTCCTGTCCGATGTGGATCTGGTTTCCTGGACCGGTGGGATTGCTGCGCCACCCATAGGGGCTGGAGATGCGTCGGGTAGGGACCGGGTGCATCAGTTGCAAGTCACCGGGAAGCTGCCCGATGGCGCCTACGGCTCCTGCGAGAAGTGCGGTTTCGGTTTCGTTCTCGGAGTCCTCGGAAGTCTCGGCGGCGCCTTCAACCATCCCCAAGGGCCGGCCATCAATGGCAAGGGCCCGCCCCGATCCGCCGAAGGCGTTCAAGGGAGCGTCCTGATTGACGTAGACCGGGTTGCTGAAGTTTGCGGGCGCGGCCTGCGCATCGATGGCGATGGGCATATTGCCCTGACGATCATCGGCTGTTTGCGCAACAATAGGAATTGCGAGCGCGCCTGTGAGACCAATGGCGGCCACCACTGAGGTGGCCCATACGATCAGACGTTTCCTTTTCCGGGGCAAGCCGATAAGTAATAAGTCGTGGTTTACCTGATGTCGCCGTTTCACTACTGCCGCTCCCAGATCACGAATGTATAACCAAGGCCTAGCCTATGGTGTATTTCACAACTAATCCAGATGCTCGAATAAACTTTTGTCTAAAAGACAGATGTTTATTCCTTTGTTAACTCACGCGTTGCCCAAAGACGTGCCTGCGGACCCAGGCATGCATGGCGATACCGGCCGCCGAAGCCGCGTTTATCGATCGAGTTGAACCAAACTGCTCAATTGAAAGGGTGTCTTTCGCTGCCGCATGCACCTCTGGGCTGAGGCCCGGGCCTTCTTGGCCGAACACCAGCACACAGTTTCGTGGAAGTTCGTATGTCTCCAGAGGGACCGAATCGGGGAAAATATCAATCCCCAAAATGGTCAGCCCTTCACCTTCTGCCCAGATCACGAATTCATCCACGGTGGCATGGTGGCGGACATGTTGGTAACGATCGGTCACCATCGCACCTCGGCGATTCCAGCGTCGGCGGCCGATGATATGGACCTCCTTGGCGAGGAAGGCGTTTGCCGAACGCACCACGGTGCCGATATTCATGTCATGCTGCCAGTTCTCGATGGCGATATGGAAATCGTGGCGGCGTTCGTCGAGATCTGCAATGATCGAGTCCATCAACCAGTAGCGGTACTTGTCGGCGACGTTGCGCCGGTCGCCTTGGGCCAGCAGTTCAGGGTCATAGTGCGCATCGGTCGGCAGTTCACCCTGCCAAGGGCCAACGCCGATGATGTGTTGTGCTGCTGGGTCTGCCGTGGGTTCCTGCGATTCTTCGTTCACCCTTTAAGGGTAGTTGTTCGGCGAGGTGTCCACGTTCACGGCACTTACGGCAATTGCTGTGTAGGCTTTTAGTACCAGGGAAGTTGATCAATGACGAAACGTCCCACCATCACTGCCCAAGGAGGAATAACACCTCGTGACGACCATAACTCGAGCTTCGCGCACCATCCACGACATCAAAACCTGGCTGACCGACATGGACGGCGTGCTTGTCCATGAGAATCAGGCAATCAAGGGTGCCGCCGAGCTGATTCAGTACTGGCGCGAGAATGATTTGCGATTCCTCGTGTTGACCAATAACTCGATCTACACCCCACGCGACCTGCGTGCCCGATTGCTCGCCTCGGGCTTGGACGTTCCGGAGCAAAACATCTGGACCTCTGCCCTGGCCACCGCCGAGTTCCTGGCACGTCAGCGTCCCGGCGGACGTGCATTCGTAATCGGTGAAGCTGGTTTGACCACCGCCTTGCACGATGCCGGGTTCATCATGACCGATCAGAACCCGGATTATGTGGTGCTCGGTGAGACCCGCACTTACTCATTTGAGGCCATTACCAAGGCGATTCGTTTGATCGAGGGTGGCGCACGCTTCATCGCGACCAACCCGGACGCCACCGGCCCCTCGTCCGAGGGCCTGCTACCGGCCACCGGCGCGGTGGCGGCGCTGATCACTCGGGCCACCAACCGCGAACCATATGTGGTGGGCAAGCCCAATCCAATGATGTTCCGTTCGGCTCTGAACCGGATCGACGCGCACTCGGAAACCACCGCAATGATCGGCGACCGGATGGACACCGACATCATTGCCGGCATGGAAGCCGGACTGTTGACCGCGCTGGTCCACACCGGCATCACCGCCGCCGGCGATGTTGATACCTTCCCGTTCCGCCCGGATCTGCAATACCCCTCGGTGGCGACCCTGCACGGTGAGCTCGTCGCCGAAGGCGCCAGCGAACCAGCTGCCGGCAAGACTAAAAAGCCGTAGCCTGAGCCTTGAGATCCGCCCCTTGCCAACCATGGAAAGGGGCGGATACTTGTTTGCATGATGAGCCGCTCCTCCCAGCGGAGGCTACTGAAGTTCGTATTGCTTGCCGTAGGCATATATTTGGGCCTGACCCTTTTCATCGCCTTGAATTATGCGATGCGTTCCTGTCTGGGCCAAGGCGCCGAGTTGCACTGCTCGGTATCCAATACCGTCGTGTGGGGAGAGCACCGCCTGCTCGGATTTGCCATGCTCGCCTACTTGCTCGTAGTTCTCGGCCTGTGGGCCAAACGCCGCTGAGGTACCCAAGACGTATGCTTGATCCGTGAATCAGGAATCCGAATACCCGAACGCCGCACCACGCGGCCGCGGGCGGCCTAGGGGCAGCACCACGGGTTCGACCCGCCGGAAAATCTTGAAAGCCGCTACCGAAGAATTCAGCACCGTAGGTTTCGAGGCGGCAAGCATTCGTTCCGTGGCGCGCCGCGCGGGTGTCGATTCGGCTCTGGTTCACCACTACTTCAAAGACAAGACCGGGCTCTTCCTCGAAGCCCTCAATATGCCGGTTAATCCTGGGGAGCTGGTTGCCCAGGCAATGACCAGCCCGCTTGGCGAACTGGGCGAAGCCCTGGTGCGCACCGTCGTGACGGCGTGGGCAAACCCCGTCATTCGTCCTGCGGCCACCACCTTGATCCGAGGCATGCTTTCCAGCCAGTCGGCAACCAAGCTCATGCAGCCCTTCCTCCAAAAAGAACTGCTCGCGCGACTTGGCAGATCCTTGCCGCCCGCCGACGCTGACCGTCGGGCCGCGCTGGCAGCGACACAGATTATCGGAATGATTATCGGGCGGTACATTATTCAGCTCGAGCCGCTGGCATCGATGGAGGACGAGGAAGTAGTCGCCTGCATCGGGCCAGCCGTCCAGTGGCATCTGACAGGAAAAATGCCGTCCTAAATCCGTTGACTCCGGCTTTAAAGGGGTCTTTAATTCATTGCATGATGAATAAATCGGCATGCGTAATCGTGAACGGTTTGAGCGTGAAGCGAAGCAAGATGCTCGTACTTGAAGAGCTGAGTTTTGCGCTGTCCCCCGGACGCGTCATTGGCCTATTGGGGCCTAGCGGCAGCGGGAAGAGCACGCTGCTGCGGAGCATCGTCGGGAGCCAAATTATCACCCATGGCACCGTGACGGTACTCGGCTCCTCCGCCGGCGACAAGGCCCTGCGCCACCGAGTTGGCTACATGACGCAGGCAGCCAGCGTCTACGACGATCTCACCGTGCGCCAGAATATCGCCTACTTCGCAAGAATTCTTGGCCTGTCCGCCACGGAAGTTGACCGTGTCATCGCCTTGACCGACCTCGATCTCCAGTCGAGAAAATTAGCCATAGATCTTTCCGGAGGGCAACGCAACCGAGTGTCATTGGCCATTGCGCTGCTCGGAACACCCGATATCGTCATCCTCGATGAACCAACGGTCGGACTTGACCCGGTGCTTCGCTCCGATCTCTGGCGGCTGTTTACAGAACTTGCCGCCACCGGAATGAGCCTGCTGGTCTCCAGCCATGTCATGGATGAAGCGATGCGCTGCGACGAGTTGCTCCTGCTCCGCGAGGGTCAACTGCTAGCCCAGCTCACCCCGGCTGATCTGCTTGCACGCACTCGAACCGAGAATCCAGAAGAAGCCTTCCTGGCCCTAGTTGGCGGCGTAGGCGGCGCAACGCCGAACGTTGCACGGCCGAGTCCAAAACACCGCGCCGCGGGCAAGGAGAATCAACCATGATCCGCACGCTCGCCACATCCGGACGCGTCTTGCAGCAGATACGGCACGATCCACGAACCATTGCCCTCATGCTGGTGGTTCCTAGCTTGCTCATTGGGCTGATGTCCTGGATCTTCACCGATACACGAGTTTTTGCCCTGATCGGCCCAGCCATGATCGCGCTGTTTCCGTTCATCGTCATGTTTCTGGTGACCAGCATTGCCACGCTTCGTGAGCGCCGCAGCGGAACCCTGGAACGGTTGCTGAGTTTGCCGCTGGCCAAGGGGGAATTCATTCTTGGCTATGCGCTGGCATTCACCCTGATCGCAATCCTCCAAACGGTGATCGCAGTGTCATTTGCCGTCTGGGTGTGCGGCTTGGAAATCCAGGGAAGCCTTTGGCTGCTATTTTCGGTTGCTGCGCTCGACGCTTTGCTGGGCACCAGCCTGGGATTGATGGCCAGCGCCTTTGCCCGTACCGAATTCCAGGTGGTGCAGTTCATGCCGCTGTTCATCTTCCCGCAATTTCTGCTAGCCGGGATCATCCTTCCACGAGCGCAGCTTCCACGCCCTCTGGAGGTCTTCGGCGATTGGCTGCCGCTGTCTCATGCGATCGATGCGTTGAATGCAATCGCGAATGGCACCGAGGACTCGGCCACGACCGCGAGCCTTTTGGTGATCGCCGCGTGGATTATCGCGGCACTCATTGTAGGTTCGCTGACACTGCGCCGCAGGACACCATAACCGCCAGCCTCGAGACCCAGTGAGGTAGAGGCACTAGCCTGCCCGGGGTTTCTCAACGCTCTCTGCAGGGCAAAACTCGAAGCGCCAAAACATCGGGAGGCAAAAAGGCAGTGGGGACTGAGCAGAATCAGTCCCCACTGCCACTTATCTGAGTTCTAGTCTCGGGATTCCAGCCATGCGGCCGCATCTTGGACCAAGGCGACAGGCGGTTGCGCGATATCCAGTACGAGACCGGATTCGTCAGCTTCCAGCGGTTCGAGCGTTTCCAACTGCGACTGCAACAGTCCCACCGGCATGAAGTGGCCGGGCCGTGAGCCCATGCGCTCGGTCAACAACTCTTCCGAGCCGTGCAGGTGGATGAACACAGTTCCCGGTGCCTGCGCCCGAATCAGGTCACGGTATTTCCGCTTCAGCGCAGAGCAAGCGATGACCATCGATTCGTTGCTGAGCGCTCCCAAACGATTGCCGACCTCGCGAAGCCATGGCTCACGGTCCATATCGTCCAGTGGCTGCCCGGCAGCCATCTTGTCGATATTCGCCTGCGGGTGCAGTGAATCCCCATCGAGGAACCCGGCGTTCAGCTTCGTGCCGAGCAGTTCGCCGACCGTGGACTTGCCGCAACCGGAAACACCCATGACAATGACTCGGTTCAATGCGACAGCTCCTTGGGAAGTTTCCGTTTGCCCGGCGTGCGCAATAATTTGCTGGCTCACCAGTCGTGGACGGTGCCGTCGATAAGACGGTTGTAGGGCAGGTAGGCCTGCTGGTACGGGTAGGACAACGCTGCTTCATCATTGAATTCGACACCCAGGCCCGGCTTGTTGCCTGGGTGCAGGTAGCCGTCCTTGAAGGTCATGGACTGCTCGAAGACCGTGTTGGTGGCGTCCGAGTGCTGCATGTATTCCTGCATGCCGTTCGCGCTGGCCGGCACCGCAGAGGCCATCCGCGAGCAGTACAGCGATCTGCCGGGTTATGCGGAAACTACCGACGGGGAGCTCTACCCCTTCGGCTACGGCCTGACTTACTAGCAAGCCAAGGCTCAGGAACCGCAGCTCTATAAAAACTGGCCTGGATGGGGCGGACCAAAAGTCCCTCCCATCCAGGCCAGCGTCGGTTAACGTCTCCCGTCAACCAGCAAGTTCCTTGAGTATGTTGTTACAGGCCCAGCTCGGTCTTGCCGTAGGCGAAAAGGTACGGAACGCCGGCCTCGGCCTCGATACGCTCCTTGGCGCCGGTGTCGCGGTCAACGATCACGGCGACGGCAATGACGTTGCCGCCGGCCTTGCGCACGCCTTCGACTGCGGTCAAAGCGGAACCACCGGTAGTTGAGGTATCTTCCAGAACGATCACGTTCCTGCCTTCGACGCTCGGGCCTTCAACCTGGCGTCCCATCCCATAGGACTTCTGTGCCTTGCGCACCACGAATGCGTCAAGGCTACGGCCCCGGGTTCGCGCGGTGTGCATGATTGCGGTACCCACCGGGTCCGCGCCCATGGTCAAACCGCCAACATTGGTGAATTCAAGCTTGGCCTCGTCCAGCAGGTCGAGCATGACCTCGCCGATAAGTCCGGATGCTTCTTGCTGCAAGGAGACCCGGCGCAGATCGATATAGTAATCGGCTTCCTTGCCGGAGGAAAGAGTGACCTTGCCGCGCACGATGGCAAGTTCTTGGATCAGTTCTTTAAGCCGCTCACGGGCGCTGGTTTCGCTCATAGACACAATTCTAGTCGCCACAACGGAGTGGCCGTTGCAAGGAATGCCCTGTATGACGGCTATTCCTCGGTGCAGTTCACCACCAGGGCGCGGCGCTCCGAGAGCGGTCTCTAGCAGCCGCACATCATTACCTGATGATGCCATGCGTCCTGGCCCTGCCAGATTGCCAAGCGCGCCGCACATCCGCCCGGCGACGGATCGGTGGAACCGCGATTGAGCTGGCCGTACTTGTTTAAATTAGCCCCTAGCCCCAGCCGTAACTCCCGGCTAGGGTGGGATCATGAATGCGACTCGCCCCTTGGGTTTCTGGTTGAAATTGGTAGATTCGCTGATCGACGAGCAGTTTGCAGCGACCTTGGAAGAACACGGTGTTACGCGCCGGCAATGGCAGGTACTGAACCTGCTCGAGCAGAATCCTGCGTCGGAAGCCGAGCTCACCACGGGCCTCTCACCATTTTTTGCCTCGCCCGATGAACCTCAGTCCGTCACCGAACATCTGGCAGAGCTCGTGGAATCCGGGTGGATCTCGCGCCAGGGCGGTGAGTACATGATCACCGAACGCGGACATGTGTCATTGGTGAAGCTCAGCGAACTGGTTGAACGAATCCGTACCCAGTGCGGCGAGGGGCTCACCCCGGAGGCATACTCCACCACGGTGAGTTCCCTGGAACAGATGGCCAAGAACTTTGGCTGGGCCGAGGCTGAAACCGAGTAGCCTGCCGGGTGGAATGTTGAAAACAGATTAACTTTCCGCCCCGAACACCGGTATTTAGCCACTGCGCCCATTCTCATGCCTAGTATTGGATGCATGCGCGAACTGCAAGCAGAGATTATCGAAGAACTTGGCGTCAAGCCACAAATCATTCCGGCACAGGAGATCCAACGACGCGTGGGGTTCCTGAAGGACTACCTCGGAGCGACCGGAGCCAAGGGTTTCGTACTGGGAATTTCCGGTGGCATCGATTCCACCTTGGCCGGAAGGCTTGCGCAACTGGCGGTCCAAGAGGTCCGCGACGCCGGTGGCGAGGCGAACTTTGTCGCGGTCCGACTGCCCCATGGGGTGCAGAGCGACGCCGACGACGCGGCGAAGGCCATGGCGTTCATCGGCGCCGACGAGGAATTTGAAGTAAATATCGAAAAGCCCGTCAAGGCTCTGGATGAAGCGCTGGACAACGCGGGCCACCCACGCATCAGCGACTTCAACCGGGGTAACGCGAAGGCCCGGATGCGCATGATCGTGCAATACGCCATGGCAGGTGATCGCCGCATGCTGGTCCTCGGAACCGACCATGCAGCCGAATCGGTCACCGGATTCTTCACCAAGTTCGGGGATGGTGGCGCCGACCTTTTGCCTCTCGCCGGGTTGAATAAACGTCAGAACCAAGCCTTGCTGCGAGAATTGGGTGCTCCAGAGCTCCTTTGGGCCAAGGAACCAACCGCGGACCTATTAGACGGCCAGCCACAGCGGACAGATGAAGACGAGCTGGGGCTGAGCTACTCGCAGATTGATGACTACCTCGAAGGCCGGGAAGTCGATGCTGCCGCAGCCAAGACCATCGAGTCCCGCTTCCTCGGTTCGCGCCACAAGCGTACGGTTCCCGCGACCTACCTCGATACCTGGTGGCGCAGCTAGCTCTGCTCCTCGGGCATCGAGTCGGTTACTTCGAGAGCTTCGCGCAGGGTTTTGAAGTCGTCACTAGTTTGTTTTCGTGGATGTTCGCTTACTCGTGCCAGCTTCCAGAAACCGCCAAACAGCAGTGGCAGGGCAACTGCAGCCCCGAGCACAACGCAGCTCAAACGCAGTTGCCGTGCCCCACGCGGAGCTACGGACGCCTTAGACCGCGATGCTCCTCGTATAGGTGGCGCATGCTGATGAATCTGCCCTAGCCAGTACTTTCCGGATTGGAACGTACTGTCGGAGCAAGAGTTCACTAGGACTCGGCCACCTACACAAGGGAACTCTCGCTAGACGAATGCGCTCACTCCGGTCAGCGCTCGTCCGACGATCAATGAATTAATTTCATAGGTGCCCTCATAGGTGTGCAGGATTTCAACATCGCAAAAGAACTTGGCCATCTCATGGTCGGTCACCACACCATTTCCGCCAAGCAGCGCACGGCCCAATGAGACCGTTTGGCGCGCGAGCCGCGTCGCAGTGGACTTGGCCAGCGCCGCGTCGACCATTTCCAGCTCGCCGCGTTCTTGCTTGCGCGCGATGTCCATCATCATCGACAGGCACGCCGTCGCATTGCCGGCAATCTCCGCCAAGGATTGCTGCACCAACTGGAACGAGGCAATGGGTTGGCCGAATTGCTGCCGGTCCTTGGCGTAAGCGGTACAGATATCCAAGGTTGCCAGCATGGCGCCGACCGCCTGCCACCCGACCCAGGCGCGAGACTGCATCAACAACGCATTCGCCGAGGCGAAGTTGACCGCGCCAGGGAGTTTATTCTCCACCGGAATGCGGACATTCTCCATTGAAATATCCGCGTTCTGCATGATGCGCAGGCCGATCTTATTTTCGATCTTGGTTGCGCTGTAGCCCGGACGGTCGCTTTCCACCAGAAAGGCCCCCACCGCTCCGCTCTCGGGACATTTTGCCCAGACCAACGCAAAATCGGCGATAGTTCCCATGCCGATCCAACGCTTGGCCCCGTTGATCACATATTCGTCGCCTTCGCGGGTCGCGGTGGTGTGGATGCCTCCGGCAATGTCCGAACCATGGTCGGGTTCGGTCAAGGCAAAGGCGCCAAAGGCTTGGAACATGGTGAGTTTTGGGAGCCAGGATTCACGCTGCTCAGCCGACCCAAGCGCATCGATCATGCCCACGATGAGCTCATTGTGGATGCCGACAATGGATGAAAGTGATACGTCGGCTCTTGCGATTTCCGCGTGGAGCAACCCGCGCAATAGATGCGAGGAGCCATCTAGCTGCACTCCCGCTAAACCGGCATCGGCCAACTCTCGCACAAGTCCTGCGGGAAATTCCTCGCGATTCCAGAACTCGATCGATTGCCGGCGAATACGTGCCTGCAAAAACTCACGCACCTGCTCTAGTCGCGTCCGATCGGCCTCGTGCAGTTGGTGTGCCACACCCAATAGGTCCATCCGATTTCTCCTTCCAAACCCTTGGAAGTCCAAGTATATTGTTGGACTAAGACTTCCTTAGGGGGTAAATGTTGAATTCTCCATTGCCACGCGATCCGATTGCTCAGGCCCGCGAACAGTGGGTTGCCCATGGTTGGGCATCCGAAGCCAATGCCATGGCCGCAATCACCGCGGTGATGCGCACGGCGTCGATTTTCTTGCAGCGAGCCGATGCGATTCTCAAGCCGCACGGGCTCACCTTTGCGCGTTTCGAAGTGCTCGCCTTGCTTGGGTTCTCCAAACGCGGTTCGCTCCCGATGAGCCACGCAAGCGAGCTGCTCCAGGTTCATGCTACGAGCTTGACGAATTCGGTGGACCGGCTAGAGGCCACCGGGCTGGTGCAACGAGTTGCACACCCTACCGATGGGCGAACCAGGCTCCTGGAGCTCACGGCCCAAGGCCTGGAGGTGCTCGACGCCGCCCGAACTGATTTGAACGCACAGCTCTTCGCCCAAAGCGATTTGGAAGCCGCAGACGCGACAGATCTATTCGAGATCCTCTCTCGTTTCCGCCGCGCCTCGGGCGACTTCCTATAACGAACCGTCTCGAATCGCATTGATGACCCCGGAAAAGTCGGTGCCTGCATTTCCCTCATCGCTGAACTTCCGATACAGCGCGGCCGCGAGACTGCCTAGCTGCGCATCGGTCTGCGTCTGCTCCAATGCGCTGGAGGCCAAGCCGAGATCCTTGGCCATCAACGCGGCAGCAAATCCAGGCTGATACTCCCGGTTGGCCGGCGAGCTAGGGACGGGGCCCGGGACCGGACAATTTGTTGTCACTGCCCAGCACTGCCCCGAAGCCGAGGAAATCACATCGAATAAGGCTTGGTGCTCCAGTCCCAAGCGCTCGCCTAGGACAAAAGCTTCCGCCGCTCCGAGCATGGAGATGCCCAAAAGCATATTGTTGCAAACCTTGGCCGCTTGCCCGGCCCCATGCCCACCGCAATGCACGACCCGCTTGCCCATGATTTCGAGCACCGGGTTGATCTGCGCCAGGTCGGCCTCATCGGCGCCGAGCATAAATGTCAGGGTTCCCGCTTCCGCGCCAACTACCCCACCGGAAACTGGAGCGTCGGCGCTTCGATGGCCGGCCGCCACCGCGAGCTGGGCGGCTTCGCGCGCCTGTGCCACATCGATAGTCGAGCACTCCAGGAACAACGTGTCCGCCTTGGCAGCCCCAAGCAGGTAGTCCCGGTAGGCATCCAATACATGCTGCCCGGTAGGGAACATGGTCAGCACGACATCCACGTCGCTCGCGGCTTCGGTCCCGGTAACCACAGTTTCAATTCCGGCCGCGGCGGCGGCTTCGAGGGCCGCAGGCACCACATCAAAAGCCTTGAGGCGATACCCGGCACGGTGCAAGTTGATGGCCATGGGAAGCCCCATATGGCCCAGTCCCAAGAATCCTATGATTGGTTTTTCGCTCATCTTCCACTCTTTTCTCGTAGCCCCTGCTCCAACAGTGCAAAATTCAATTCCGCTCCAGGCAATGGGGCGAAATGTCGTGCCGTTCGCTGTTCGCGCGTCAAATTACCCACTCGTTCGTGCCACCGCGGATTGCGATCCTTGTCGATCACCGCGGCTCGGATTCCTTCGGCGAAGTCCGGGTCATCCAGTCGGTTAACCGCGACCCTGAACTCGCGACGCAGATCCTCGCGCAGGTCCATCCCGGCACTGTCCAACAATTCATCGACGAGCCGCACCGAACTAGGGCAGGCGGCTCGAAGCGCCTTAGAAACCAGGCTGGCCTGAGCATCGCCGCTAGAGTCGAGCGCGGCGAGAATTGCCGGGACACTTGGTTCGGCGAAGGCCTGAACCCAATCGGCGCCCAGCATTCCCTGCTCGACGGTGCGCTCAAATCGCGTAATCACCTGGTCGGCTTCGAGAGTCTCCAACTCGGTCAGCAGTTGCGGCAAGTTCGCCTGCGCCACGTAGTTGTCTGCCAGCCCCAAGGCAATGGTGTCCGCCGCGTGGAATCTCATCCCGGTTAGTGCCGCTAGGCGCCCTGCGGATTTTGCGCCCTTGGCCAGCAGGTGGGTGCCTCCCACATCCGGGAAGAAACCGATTCCCACTTCTGGCATACCGCAGCGGCTGGTCTCGGTCACGATGCGATGGCTGCCGTGGGCGGAAACCCCAATCCCGCCGCCAAGCACTATGCCGTCCATCAACGCCACGAACGGTTTCGGATACTCGTCAATGAGTACATTAAGTTGATACTCGATACGCCAGAACTCTTCGGTGGACCCATCTCGGTCCAAGATATCCCGGTAGATCGCCACAATATCGCCCCCTGCGCACAGGCCTCGCTCCCCCGCTCCGGTGATCGCGACCTGTCGCACCGCTGGATCATCACGCCATTCAAGCAACGCGTAGAGCATGCCCCGGCACATCTGCGTAGTGAGCGCATTGAGCGCTTTTGGCCTATTGAGAGTGATGAGTCCCAAATGTCCCCGGCGCTCGGTCAGAATGTCGGTCAAAATACCCACCCCTCGGTGATCGCTGTCACAGTTCATTCTCGAATATACTCGGACTTCCAAGTAAATTGAAGTGGCGCATGACAGCAAACTTGATAGGTTGAACTAGTGAAGATAGCGACCTGGAATGTGAACTCCCTGCGCGCCCGGGCTGACCGCGTCGAAGACTGGCTGCGCCGTACCGACGTTGATGTCCTGGCAATTCAGGAAACAAAATGCAAAGACGACAATTTCCCCTGGGAACTTTTCGAGAACAACGACTACGAGGTGGCGCATTTTGGCGTCAACCAGTGGAACGGCGTGGCAATCGCCTCCCGTGTGGGACTGGACGACGTCCAGCGCACGTTCCCGAATCAGCCAGAGTTCGGCAAGGGCGGGAAAGACCCGATCCAAGAACCCCGAGCCATCGCGGCCACCTGCGGTGGGGTTCGCATCTGGAGCCTCTATGTGCCCAACGGCCGGGCCCTGGATGACGAGCACATGGGCTACAAGCTCAACTGGCTCGACGAATTGAAGAAAAATTCGGTCGAATGGCTCGCCGCAGATCCACAAGCTCAAATTGCGCTGCTCGGCGACTGGAACATCGCGCCGAAAGACGAAGATGTCTGGGATATCCAGTTCTTCTTGGACAACCAGCTCACCCACGTCTCGGCCCCCGAGCGTGCCGCATTTGGCGCATTCGAAGACGCCGGTTTCACAGACGCAGTTCGCCCACACACCGAGGGCGCCTACACCTACTGGGATTACACACAGCTGCGCTTCCCGAAAGGCGAGGGCATGCGGATCGATTTCGCGTTGACTTCCCCCGCACTAACCGAACGGGTTACTACCGCGAGCATCGACCGCGAGGAACGCAAGGGCAAGGGCGCTAGCGACCATGCTCCGGTCATCGTGGAGCTGGACGACTAACCATGACCAGAAAATTGACTGGGCCATTGGCAGAGCTTACGGCGGCTACCGCGCATTTGCGCGTCTATGAACCGTTGGACGCTTTCGAGGATTGGGCCCAGTCAATTATCTTGCGCACCGGGCAGCGTAGCGCAAGCCATTGGGACAGCTTCGAGAACGAACGACTCTGGGAACGCACGCTACGCCCCATTTCGGACCCCTTCCCGCACCATGAAGCAGAGCATTTTCGCTCGCTAAAGATCCTTGACTACGAGGGCAACCAGCACACCCGCTACTGTCCCGGCCAGCTGCAGGCGCGCAGCGTGCTGGCCGCAGAACAAGCCGAGGAGGCCATCCGGACCGAGGTCCTCGACCTCCTGGTGCCTCCCGCAGCCCGTAGCGCGAATGCCGAGCGCGTTAATCCCGATCGGCTTGCGGCAGATCTCACACACCTGCATACCCGCACCTCCACCTGGGGCATACCGCTGAGCTGGTTTGCGCTCTTCCGGGAAGATGACGAGTACGAACAGGTTCATGTTGATGACCGGTTGCTCACGGTGCGGCTCATCGTGCCCTTCGACCAGGCGGTAGAACGCCTCTCTTGGGCAGTGCAAACGCTTGTGACCTATGCACCTCAGGCACCATTGTTTGAGGAGCTAGGCGCGCTCGGTAGCTGGCTTGAATCCTTCGATAGCCGGTCGGTGATCGAGCTGGACTATGGGATGCTTGCCGAGATCGTGTGGCCAGATGAATCCGCCAACGACCTCATGCACGGAATCCAAGCAATCGAAGACGGAGATCTGCCCACGGCGGCGGCGGCATATCGCCGACTGACGAACCGCTGGTTGGGTCCTCGGCATTTGGGCCGCGCAAACTAAACACTGCCCAGAGCAGCCGAATCAAAAAAGTATTTCGTTAACGCAAAAAGCTCCGGTTGAAACCGGAGCTTTTCTATTTGGCGACCCTGACGGGACTTGAACCCGCGACCTCCGCCGTGACAGGGCGGCGCGCTAACCAACTGCGCTACAGGGCCATGAGTTTTGAATCTAACTTCAAATCACATGGCAAAGCCCTCGGTATACCGAGGGCTGCGTGGCTCCGACCGGCGTCGATCCGGTGACCTTTCGATTTTCAGTCGAACGCTCTACCAACTGAGCTACAGAGCCTGGCACCACTGAGTGGACACCAGATTTATTGCCTAAACAATAAACCGAGCGACCCTGACGGGACTTGAACCCGCGACCTCCGCCGTGACAGGGCGGCGCGCTAACCAACTGCGCTACAGGGCCTTGCTTTCGCAAGCCAATGGATTTCTCCATCTGACAACCAACGAATTGGCTGTTTGTACCCCCAACGGGATTCGAACCCGTGCCGCTGCCGTGAAAGGGCAGTGTCCTAGGCCGCTAGACGATGGGGGCCTATATCTGCTGCGGTTTCTTTCGTCTCCGCTGCGGACTTCAATAACTATACGTGGCCTTTTTGCCATTTGCAAAACCGGCATCCGAAGGACTTTCGAAGGGCGCAAATCGATGGCGGACAGTAGGCTTGAATCATGGATCTGGAGATGAGCGACGACGAGTTTGATGAGCTGGTTCAGGCTGCCCTCGACGGCATCCCCGAGTCCGCGGTAACCATGATGGACAATGTTGTTTTCTTTATCGAGGACGAGTACGAGCCGCTTCCCGGAGAAGCGAAAAATACCGAGATTCTGGGGCTATACGAGGGTGTTGCGCTGACCGAGCGAGATCTCGACTGGGCTTCAGGGGCACTGCCTGATCGAATCACGATCTTCAAAAACCCGACCCTCAGGGCCTGCGAAACGCGTGATGACGTCGTGCGGGAGGTTCGCATTACGGTCATGCACGAGGTGGCCCATCACTTCGGAATCGACGACGAAAAACTGCACGATTTGGGCTGGGGATAGCCCAAATCGGCAAAAACTAATATTGAGATGTGCGTCACGAAAAATACTCATATTTCTGGATTGCCCTGGTTTAGCCGTTCCTCGGGAGCGAATGCTGCGCACCCGTTTCCTGCTTAAGCCACAGGAATGCGGAAGCCCACAATCATTTCATCATCGGAGCACCTGCAGAACAGCGGGACCTTTTTGGAGCAAGCAGGCAAAATTCCGCTTCCAGGCCCGGGCCATGGCAACACCCCGTGACTCAGCATTCCCCGGCCGCCCAGCACCGGGCTTCGACTCTGGATTCGGCGCCAAGAACAGTTCCCGACCGCAAGACCCCTCGATGGCACAGCAATTAGCAGCTGCTCGCTACGCCAAACACGGAGAGCGGGGACCTCTGGCTTAGGGGAGGCGGGCCAGCAAGCAATGGACTCCAGCTGCAGCGGTAGAGACGGACGTCGAGATGCCCACTCGGGCCCACGTGCAAGCCATTTCGAAACAGGATCCCTGCCCATCGCGTAGCAAAGTGGGGGCGTTCGGGGCCTACAACCCCAAAACACCCCCACCGCCACAACGCCAGCTGGAGATTCAATTCGAGTGCATCAAACGGGTCCCAACGACCGCCAGCGGCAAAGCCCGAGGGTCAGGACTACCCGCCCGCTTCTGTTCGCAGGCTCTAGAGAACGATGGTGCCCAAAGCTGAAATGACATCGGCGACGATATCCAGGTCGACGGTCGCATCCACGTCTGCGTCGACATCCGCTGCGGCGGCGACGCTCGCGGCTACGCCAGCTTCCAGATCGGCTTCCACGGTTGCGTCCACGGAGGCGTCAGCCAGCAGCTCTGCTTCGACGGTGGATTCCACGGCGGCTTCAACCTCGGCGGCAATCTCAGCGGCGGCGGTGGCGGTGAGGACATCGGCGTCGACAAGCACCTCGAGCTGGGCCGCGGTGTCAGCCTTCGCCTCGGCGGCTACCTGCGCAGCCACCTGCGCGGTGAGGTCGACGTCGAGTACCGCGCCGAGGGACAGCGCCGAGGCGCCGGCTACGCCAGCGAAGCTCAAAGACGCCGCGGCGATCAGCGCGGCGCCGGTTCGGGTGAAGTTCTTCATGGTGATGCTCCTTCGGGTCGGTCGCCGGCCCAGTTGACCGACGCACTGTTGACCACGCTATTGGCTACCGGCGAGTACCTATCGGTCGAATTCCAACAGTTCTGCTATTCACGGAGCTTGTTAAGCTTTCAGTCCCTGAAATGTCATTCACAGTTCCCCGCATGATGGGGTCCCCAAGCGGATCGAGTACTGTTCCGGGGTTGGCGGGAAATCCGTGATCGTATGCGAGCCGGTGCTGCTCGCCGATCGCTGCGGACTTGGTGGCGGGGTTCAGACGGTCCCGCTGGGATTCGCTTCCTAGAACCGAACGAACGCATGTTCCCGGATGCCCCTGGCTGGCGCTCGACAGGACCGCCTGCCGGGCAGAGCCTGCAATAGGCGGTGGCCAGAGGACTTCGGGCTCTTAGCCGGGGAGGCCGGCGGGTCCGGCAGCCGCATTAGCGCGTTTGTTGCACTGATTGCGCAGGGCATTTGGTGCAGCGCTGACTGCTTCAGCCGCAGCTCCGCGGACGATGCCCAGCCGCTTAGAAGGGCCGGACCGACGATGATGGACTACGGTGTGCCGAATTCCTGCGCTCGTGGATCGCTCTCGGCAGTTGCCAACCCTCTGGAGGATACGCAACAGCTCAACGTCTCTTACCGGCGCATTGTGTAACGCATTGTCGCCATTAAATGCTCGTGCCGCCATCCGGTGCCCACAAGGTCACGACTCAAACGTCACTCGAACACTTGGCCCGGAGCCATTTATTTCTCTGAAATAATTTCAGAACGCACCAAATAGGATGCACTTCCCCCAAATCATCCCTGAATTGGGCGAACAAATACCATCAATGTAATTCCTGTGACTGGTGTGACCAGTGTTGCCAACTACCTAATTTTTAGCCTAGTGTGCTATTTGGGAACTTAATCAAATCGCGACCTTCCGTTCTCGGATAATCACAATTCGACCATTTCCCAACTGTCATCACCTGAATCTAGTGAGGAACGATATGGCTAACCGCCACTCGCTCGGAGTTGCCGCGTGCACCCTGGCCCTAGCAGTCTCTTGCCTTGCTGGCGCCGTCCCGGCAGCCGCCGCCCCGTCGGCAGCGTTTCCCACCTCCGTCTCCGTTGCAGCAGCACCGTCGAACTCCCCGTTGCCATCGGCAGCAGAGGTTGAGTCGGCAAAGTCGAACAAGGCAGCAACCAACGAGATGATCGCGCGCCTTGAAGCATCGCTCGATTCCAGTCGCGTAGAACTCCAGCGCGTGGAAACGGCGGCCCTGGAAGCTCAGGAGTCCCTGCTGACCGCCGCAGAAGAACGCGACCTGCGGTCCGCGGAGGCCACCAAGGCAGTTGAACAGGTCGAATACGCGCAGCAGTATCTCGCACAAAGCCGCAATGATCTGGGCGCGATCGCTTCGGACATGTACCGCAATGGCGCAAGCAACTCCAGCCTGGGCATCTTGCTGCAGGACGATGAGTCAAACGATCTCTTCTACAAGGCAGCCACCATGAGCGCCTTGAGTGAGAACCGGTCACAAACGGTCAGCACCGCTACCGAGGCCGAAGCTCTGGTATCCGCGTGGGAAGAGTACGCAGACACCGCGCAGAAAGCCGCTAAGGCCGCAGCTGAGAACTACGATGCAGCCGCGACCACCGCCAGCGCCACGCTCACTACCTACGAGTCAGCGATTGCTCCGCAGAAAGAATTGCGTGACGAGCTCGTTGGACACCTCGCATTCCTGAAGGAACAGGAAGAGGAAGTAGTTCGCCAGCAGATCGCTGAAGCAGAAGAACAAGCTCAGGAGAAGGCTCTCCAGGAAGCCGTCGAGGCTCCGGAGGCTGATAAGCCAGTCACGAAAGATGACTTGGCAACCATGCAGCCACTGGCTATCGAAGCTCCTCAGGAACTGGAATTTATCGATTCCGAAGAAGCCAAGCCAAAGACGCTGACCCCGAAGGTCATCGACGTCGAAAAGGACGAGCCGAAGGCGCCGGAAAAGCCAAAGCAGACCGAAGCTCCGAAGGCACCAGAAAAGCCAAAGGAAACCCAGACACCAAAGGCCCCGGAAAAGCCCAAGGCAACTCCGCAGGCTCCCGAGAAGCCGAAGACCACCCCCAAGGAAACCGAGAAGCCGAAGGTTCTCCCTCAGGCACCGGAAAAGCCGAAGGTTATTGAGGAACCAAAGCCGAAGCCTAAGCCTAAGCCCGAACCCAAAAAGGTCCAGCCGAAGGCACCAGAAAAGCCAAAGGCAACCCCTAAGCCTTCGCCAAAGCCAGAGGTGAAGAAGGAAGAGCCTAAGCAGGAGCAGAATAACAACAGCAATTATTCTGCGGCGATCTCGTGGGCCCTGCAGACGGCCAACGATCCGAGCAAGCGCTACGTATTCGGCGGCAATGGGCCAAACGTTTTCGACTGCTCTAGCTTCTCGCAGACTGCATTCGCCAAGTCCGGCATCAGCTTGCCACGTACTTCCAGCCAGCAGTTCGCCAGCGCTCCGCAGTATGTCTCGCTGAGCCAGCTTCGCCCAGGTGACCTCGTGTTCTCCAGCTCGAATGGCGGAGCGTCGTTCTACCACGTGGCCATCTACATTGGTAACGGCCAGGTAGTCCACGCTCGCAACCCGAACGCCGGCATCACGGTGACTCCGCTGAGCTGGGTCAACAACATGTATCCGAAGGCAGCCCGCTACTAGGCAGGCGAGACCTCGAGAGAAAAGATGCTCCGCAGCCAGTTGGCTGCGGAGCATCTTTTGGCTCTGCCCTGCAATGCGCTTAGGGCTAGCGTTTTCAGCGCTACTGAAAAATATGGCCCGGAAGGAATACCTCCTCCCGGGCCATATTGGCCTACCTACTCGGCTCCGGTATCGAAATCCTTTCGGTTGGCCAGCCGTGGATCATCCCCGTCCGGAACTACCATCACCGGGCCCTTGGAGTGGTGCAAGACCCCTTGGCTGGTGGAGCCAAGCAGCATGCCGGCAAAACCACCGCGTCCGCGTGAACCGGTTACCGTGAGGACCGCATGTTCGGACTCGCGAATCAGCACCTCCACCGGCGGCCCGGAGATCACATCGGTTTCGACCTCGAGATTTGGGAAGTGTGATTTGATCCAGCGCCGCCCGACATCCATTTGATAGCGAACGTCCTCAAGCACCGCTTCCTGATCAACGGTGGCGGGCATCCACGCAAGGGCCGCCGAAACCGGCGAGACCGCGCACACCACGCGGAGCCTCAGGTCCCGGGCCAACGCCGCTTCCGCCGCCGCGAGCACCGCCGAGCGCGCGCGCTCCGAACCATCCACGCCGACAACAATCGTCTGGCGCTCCGGCGCATCCTCTAGGGTCTGCTCCTGCTCCTTGGCCATGGACAATGGCACCACCACGGTGGGGCACTTGGCGTGCGCCGGCAAAGCCGAGGAAACCGACCCCAGCAGCCTGCCTACGAAGCCTCCTCGGCCACGAGTGCCGACAACGACGAGCTCGGCATCCGCGCTCAGATCCAGCAGGACCCCAGAGGGATCTCCTGACTCGATGTAAGTGCGAATTGTTGCCTGGCTGCCTTCTAGCTCCGCGCGCGCTTGGCGCACGATGTCCTCGGCTCCGCCACGGATCAAATCGTCATCCAGTGTGGAGTACCCGGCGTCCATGGACGACGCGGCGAAAACGGGAATCGTGTAGGCGGACACGATATTCAGAACGCTGCCACGGCGCACCGCTTCTCGTTCTGCCCAGCGCAAGGCGCACTTGCTCTGCTGGGAACCGTCGGCGCCGACGACAATACCCTCGATTTTTTCAGTTTCGACTGGTGCTTCGTCACTCATCAGACTCGCTCCTCATTGACCTGTGATGGCATGGGGTGTGACCCCCCTTACAACCAATGTACTTCCAATCTTCGCCCACAGTGTGAGTTGGGTCTAATGATTTCACGCTAAGCCTACTCAGCTATGAGATCGGTATGTATCTATACCCAAAACGTCATAGAATTTTTACCATGCCCTCCACCACCAGAACAGTGTCTGAGACATCCTTCCCGGCGCGTGTTGACCGATACTTCAAAATCTCGGAACGCCGCTCAACTTTTGCAACCGAAGTCCGTGGCGGCATCGCCACCTTCTTCGCGATGAGCTATATCGTTGTGCTCAACCCGCTAGTGCTTTCCGGAGCCGACGCGTCCGGCGGCGAACTCGGAATCCAGCGCGTAGCTGCTGTCACCGCATTCGTTGCAGGTATCCTGACCATTTTGATGGGCATCTGGGCTCGCCACCCATTCGCGATGGCCACCGGGCTGGGCGTAAATGCCTTTGTTGCGATTACCGTGGCGACGAATCCGGAGCTTACCTGGCCAGATGTCATGGGGTTGGTGGTCGTCGCAGGTATCGTCATGTTCCTGTTGGTCCTCACCGGCTTTAGAACCGCCGTGTTCCGTGCCGTTCCGGCGGGCCTGAAAACGGCAATCGTGGTCGGCATCGGCATGTTCATCGCGCTGATCGGCTTGGTCAACGCTGGCTTCGTGCAGCGTATCCCCGATGCTGCGAATACCACCGTGCCGGTGGGCCTGGGGTTTGACGGCAAGCTGATGGGCTGGCCAATCGTGGTCTTTGTGGTCGGTTTGCTGCTGACCATGGCGTTGGTAGTGCGCAAGGTCAAGGGCGCTATCCTCATCGGAATCGTCGCCGCAGCAGCTTTGGCAAATATCTTCGAAGCCGTGTTCAACATCGGAGAGAAGGAGACGAGCACCTGGTCTTTGGTCGTCCCTTCGCTGCCAAGCTGGACGCTGCCGGATTTGAGCCTCATCGGCCAGGTCAATCTCTTTGGATCATTTGAAAAGCTTGGCGTCACGGCGGCTTCATTGCTGGCCTTCGTGATTCTGCTGTCGATTTTCTTCGACGCCATGGGCACCATGGTTGGCTTGGCTTCCGAGGCGGGCGTCTTGGATAAAGACGGAAATATCCCGAATGTCGACAAGGTCCTGCTCGTTGATGCGGCCGGTGCCATCGTCGGCGGCGGCACCTCCAGCTCATCGGCCCAGATCTTCGTGGAGTCCGGTGCCGGCATCGGCGAAGGTGCACGTACCGGGCTGGCTTCGGTAGTCACCGGTCTAATGCTCATCGTGGCGATGTTCCTGACTCCGCTGATCCACCTTGTCCCTTTCGAAGCGGTCGCGCCCGCTTTAGTCGTTGTGGGCTTCATGATGGTTTCGCAGGTCTCGAAAATTGACTGGAATGATTGGGGCATTGCCCTGCCCGCGTTCCTGACCTTCACCCTGATGCCGTTCACCTTCTCCATCGCCAACGGCATCGGAGCTGGCTTCATCTCCTACGTGTTCATCCGAGCCGCGCAGGGCCGCGCGAAGGAGATCCACCCGTTGATGTGGGTTGTCGCTGCCGCCTTTGTGCTGTTCTTCGGCATCGGACTGATTGAGAATCTCATCGGAATGTAACCGAGGCAGAAGCAGCGCCGGCTCGGCATCGTATCCCTACGGTGCCGAGCCGGCGCTATTTAAAGCCACTCAGCGCGGGATCGGGCGTGGGGCGTAGATGAGTTCCTGCGTATGCCCATCGAGCAGCGTCGCGGATATCAGTTCAAGATCAAAATCGCCAAACCCCTCAAAGATGCGCTCGCGTCCGGTAATTCCGGTAATCACCGGGTAGAGCGTGAGCTGCAGAAAATCCACTAGTCCCGCACCCATCAGCGCCCGGTTCATCGACAGGCTGCCATGCGAGCGGAGCGGCATGGTTGATTCATTCTTCAACCTGCGCACCACATCGACGGCATCCGCGGATTCAAGCGTGCTGTTTTTCCAGCTCAGGTCGGTTTCGGCGTTCAGCGTAGAGGAGATGACAATTTTGGGTTGGGCCGACATTTTGGCAACCCACTCGTCCGGGTCTGCCCAATCCTCCAGCATAGACGACATCATCGTGTAGGTGGTGGCACCGAAAACCATGAGCGTCGGCCGGTCGTACAGGCGGCTGCGGTGTGCAAGGAGTTCGGGACCTTGCTTGCCCCAGTATCCTTCCCAGGGTTCGGTCGCGGCGGCAAACCCGTCGAGCGAACTGAAAACGTCAAACGTATAGGTCATCATGACCGCCCCTTAGCTGAGTCGACCATGCGTGGCACCTGTTCCGGCACCGACGGGCCGAGAGCACTCACCTTAGTCCTCTGCAGTCCAAAGAACAACGCCTGCGCACCCGTTGGGTAGCATGTGGGCTATGGCAGTTAGGCGCAGACGGAGGATGAGGATGTCTCAAGGTAATAAATGGATTGAGATCGCCGCAGGGTTGAAGAATCAGGCTATGCGAACCGCATTGGGTCTGGTCCTCGCCGGTGCGCAAGAGCAGCTCAGCGACTCGGCCCAGAGCCGCAAGGACTTGCAGCGCTGGGCCAAGATCGGATTGCTCACCTCGCATGAAGGCCGCTGGCAGCTGAACGATGAGCTGCTGGAGGAAACCCTCGCCGCGGCAGCAGCGTCCAGCACCCAGCGCGCTGGGGTCATGCGCTACTTCACCGGCCCACGGCTGAATGCCTTGCCCGCACGTCCGGCGGACCGCCTTGAAGTCATGCTCCATATCCGCGACCACGTGCTCTTCACCGGAGAATCCCTACGCGAAGATCAGCTCAACGAGCGGTTGCGGGTGATCCACGAAGACGTGGCGCTGCTACGCCGCTATCTGGTGGACCATGAGCTGGTCCACCGCGATCTCGACGGAAGCCACTACCGCCTGCCGGCTAAATAATCGGTGCGGCTCCGGCGGCGAAGCGCGCCACCGCTGGACCCGAAACAAGTTGCGCCGGCAATGGAGCGGTGCGCAGATTCTTTTCGAAACTTGCCCCGAGAGCCAACGGTTCATCGCTGGCGAGGAAAACGATATTGCCGTACCGCCGGCCCTTGAACATCGGCGGGTCGGCAATCATTGCCACGTGCGCAAAGACCGAAAGCAAGGTGGCTGCCTCGGCTCGGGCGCCTGCCAGATCAGCCGAGTCGCCACAGTTCAGCAGGTACACGCCTCCTTGGTCCAGCACGCGTTGGGCCTGCTTGGCGTAGCCGATGGTGGTCAGCTCGCGCGGGGTTGTACTACCGGCGAACACATCGCGAATGATGACGTCGCGGCTGTCGTCGCTGAGCGTCGGAAGCACCTGCCCGGCATCACCCACACGCAATCGCACCAGCGGGGCGCGAGGCACCTCGAAACGGGTGCGCACCAGCTCGGCGAGCTTCGCATCGAGTTCCACCACGACTTGGCGAGCATTCTCGTAGGCGGCGGCCACCCAGCGAGCCATCGAGCAACCGCCACCACCAAGGTGCAGCACGCGCAGCTTGCGAGCACGTCCGTCGAATTGTTCGGCGGGGAATCCGAAGGTGAAGACGGGTTCCATCCAGCGCATGTATTCGAAGTCCAAATAACCTGGATCATCGAGGTCTATATGCGAAGAGGGAACACCATTGACTTTGAGGATGAAGCGATTCGCCCCATAGGGGTCCGGTTCGATCTCGGCCAAACCGGTATCGATCTCGTAGCTTCCAAGCATGACGTTGCTATCGGTCTTAGCCATGTCGGCGCACCATCCGAACCTCACGCAGTCCGGCCCAAGAGCCAACGAGCTCTTCGGAAGTTCCGTCCGGGACGAATCCATGCTTGCTGTAGAAAGCGACTGCTCGCTCATTTCCCGCCAGTACCCAGACCAGAGCGTCACGCTGGCCAAGCACGGTGTCCATTAGATGGGCGCCGAGTCCACCGCCGTAGTACTCTTCCAGCACGTAGAGCACGCCTAGTTCGATATCGACCCCGGTGTCCTGATCTTCTTCAATGGTTGGAGTGCCACCGGCTAAGCCAATAATCTTTCCGTCGCCGGACTCGGCGATCCAGAATTGGGCTCCCCCGGCCAACCCACGTTCCCACCAGGCCAGCTGCTGCTCGAGCTGCGCTTCGTGGTAGGCGAAGAACTCTTCGTCGCGGAAGCCCGAATAGGCTTGGCGCCAGGCCAGCAACTTCATTTCAAGGGCCGCCCGCAAATCTTGTTCTTGGGCTAGTCGGATTCGATACTCGTTCAAAAGTGACACATACATACATTACGTCAGCGAGGCCCCCTGCGTCGCTAAGCACCACTACCCTCCTACTTAAGGACTATTGCTTGTGGCCGTGGAGTTTGAAAAACTGCCTAGATAGTTACTTAAAATGCTGTAGCGAAAGGGTGGTCACTGGTGGATCGGAACGAAAAGTTCGCGAACTTTACCGGCGGTGTCGTGACAGGCCTAACGCTGGTCGTCTGCCTGTCGCCGACGTTTTGGATCATCTGCTTCGGATCACTGCTTTTGATTATCAGTTTCAGCCTGCTGGCCAGGTTTGAAGGCATCTGGGGACCAACCACTGCCAAGCACTGGTACTACATTCTTCCGATGATCCTTGCTCCAACGATCGGGGGGCTGCTACGCGAAACGGGTTACGCATTATGGCTCGGGGCCATCGTCGCGGTGCTCGGCGGTTTTGCGACAAACTTGCTCGTTCGGCGTTTCCCGCCGTTCAAGATTCCGGCGTCTTCGGTGGCGAGCCAGTATTCCACCAGCTCGCTCTCTGGCTAGATCACCCGAGCAATGGCAAATCCGTCCCAGCCCTTGGTCCCAACGGTCTGCAGCGCGGTTGCCGAGACCCGTGGTGAATCGCGCAGCCACCTGAGCCCCTCTTGCACGCCCCGCACATCAGCCTCGTTGGCCCCGTGCTCGGCCGCGTCGTCAAGCACCGCACCACCGCGAATGACGTTATCGAGGATCAGCACCGTCCCGGGACGCGAGAGTTCTAGGGCAAGTTCCAAGTAGCGCACGTTATTGCGTTTATCTGCGTCGATGAAGACCAGTTCAAATGGCGCAGTTCCCGCGGCGATCAGATTCTCAAGCGATCCCTTGGCTGCGCCAAGTTTGATCTCAACGCGCTCCGAAAGTCCGGCACGTTGCAAATTCTCACGGGCAATGGAAGCATGCAGGGGCTCAAATTCGCAAGAGATCACCTGCCCGCGCTCACCCACCCCACGAGCTAGCCAGCTCGTTGAATACCCGCCCAGCGTGCCGACCTCAAGCACACGCCGAGCACCGACTATCTCGGCCATCAGCTGCAGGAACTTGCCCTGAGCGGTGCTGACCTCGATTCGAGGCAAACCTGAGTCATGCGCATGTTCTCTACCGGCCTCAAGTTCTGGGATTTCGAGCCCCAGTGCCTCGTTGAGGTAGGTGTCGACCTCCACGCTCTCACGTTCTGCAGAATGGCGGATCATCTCATTACTCCTCGCTGGATTCGATCGCCTGCTCTAGGCGCCGGACTTTTCCGTCCAATTCACCCGTATACCCCGGGCGAATATCTGCCTTGAGCACCAGCGAAACTCGAGATCCGTATTTGCTTACGGCCATGGTGGCGTCTTTGACGACAGCCATGACTTCGTCCCATTCGCCTTCGATTTCGGTGAACATCGAACTGGTGCGGTTCGGAAGCCCGGAGGCGCGAACTATGCGCACCGCTTCGGCTACGGCGTCATGAACCGAGGCATCGGCGTTGTCGGTACTTGGGGCAACTGAAAAAGCTACGATCATGTCTCTACTCTCCCACCGACGCTCGAGCTTGTCACGACGTTGTTGCGGTTACCCGCGCGGGGATGCCGGCACACGCCTAAAATGAGATTCATGGATTTCAGCGCCTTCTCTCGATACGCAGCACTTGGCTTAGCACCGGACGCGGACCCTCTGCTGGTTCGGGCAGAAGAGCAAAACAGCGACTACGAATCAGGGCTGGTCTCGTTCGGCGGCCGGCGGTGGAGGATCCGCACGGCCCGCATCACCGATACCAAACCTGGAGCGTTCCTCGCTTGCTGGACTCGAAACGCCGACGGACGCACCGAACCTTTTAGCTCGGAC
This sequence comes from Arthrobacter sp. MYb224, assembly GCF_002975455.1. NCBI lineage: Bacteria > Bacillati > Actinomycetota > Actinomycetes > Micrococcales > Micrococcaceae > Arthrobacter > Arthrobacter sp. MYb224. The sequence goes on from NZ_PCPU01000004.1 coordinate 328,121, forward strand.
GAACAGATTTCAGGACTTCTGGTTTTTGTGCAAGACGCCGAGCGTTTCGGGGTCTTCCGGTTCACCGCCGAACTGTTGCGCAGTCTTGGTATCACCAGCTCGGAAGCGAAGCCCGGCAAACGCGGATTTCGGGTTTACCCCAGCTGGTGCACCGAGTTGAATCCGCAGGCGCAACGCACTCAGCGAGCCCAAGCTGCGGCTTTTAGCGTACTTGGCTAAGCGTCCTGGCTTCGGGCCACCGCGGACCTCGGCGAGCGCCTACCGGACCGCTTAGGCAGCCAGTCCGGTGGCGCGCAGTGCGACCGCAGCCAAGGCGCCAACGAGCACCACCACGAGGTATGGGGCTTTGAAGACTAGCGCGATCGTTGCCGCGGCCAGCGCACCGATACGCGCGTCAATGACAAGTTCCTGCCCGCTGGTCACCGCGTTCATGGTGACCAGCGAGGCCAGCAGGGCGACGGTGAGGGTTGCTGCCACATGGCTCATCAACGGAGAATCAAGTACTTTTCGCGGCACAAAATAGCCGCAGATCTTCAGCGCGAAGGCCGCCGCGCAGGCGCCGAGCAGCCACCAGCTCAATTCGCTCATGACTTCTCCTGATCTACTTGCTGCAGGTCTCCGTGTTCGGTCGCCGGTTCGGCGCGGCGCCCGGTGAGCACCGCAAACGCCACCGCGCAGCCGGCGGTGATCAAAATCGGCACACCGGGAACCGTCAGCGGCACGGCAAACGCGGTGACCACGGCCGCGGCGAAGGCGACGATAATCGGCTGGGCGGATTTCAGCCGCGGCCACAATAGTCCGAGGAACGCCGCCACCGCGGCTCCGTCGAGCCCCCACGCTGCCGGATCCCCCATCCGTTCGCCGAGCAAGGCGCCAACGAGCGTAAACAGGTTCCAGAGCGCATACACGCCGAGCCCGGCGGTCCAGAAACCACGGTGCCGCTCGCTTTGGCTCGCCTGTCCAAGGCTTGTTGCGGTGGACTCGTCGATGGTGACCTGAGCCATCAGCGGAACCATGCGCGCCCCAGGGCGCAGGGCCTGCTTGAGCTGCATCCCGTACACCGCATTGCGCACGCCGAGCAGTGTCGCAGCAGAGAAAGCCGCCGAGGCGGCCCCGCCGCCGGAGATCACCCCGATGAAGGCGAACTGCGACCCGCCGGTGAACATCAGGGCGCTCAACGCCACCGTCTGCCAAAGGTTCAGCCCCGCGGCAATAGCCAGTGCGCCAAAGGAAATCCCGTAGAGGCCTGTCGCAAGCGCGATGGACAGGCCCATCTTGGTGGCCGGGGTCAGCCAGCTAGTCGGCGTGGCGGGCATCGTATCGAATCTTGTAGACACCGCGTTTGACCCGTGCTTGGCCAATTTTTACCTCGTCCAGCTGGTCCACGTGTTGCACATGGGTTCCACCGCACGGTTCGCTGTTCACTCCGGCGATGCTAACCGTACGGTGGCCCTGCTCGTCGATCAGGGTGCTGATTTCGCCACCTTGCGAAATCAGCTCATCCACCCGCTGTTGCAGCCAGGCTTCCGCCGCTGCCCGCTCGGTTTCGTCGCCCAGCGGCAAGTCCACGCTGGAGGGGTCAAAATCCAGGCGTGACTGTCCCTGGAAGTGCGAGTGGCCGCGGTGTTCCCAACCGCGCTCTTCCCCCGCAAAACCAAGAATGTGCCCCGCGGTGTGCAAGGCCGCATTGCTGCGCCGGTTCTCGGCGGCGATGCTCGACGTGACCGTTTCCCCTGCGGCATGGTCTCCTGCGCCGTAGAGAATCACCATTCCGCTTGCCGAGCGGCCCACATCGACCCCAACGCCGTTGACCGAGCCGCGGTCCTCCGGCTGCCCGCCGCCGCGCGGGTGGAAGATATTGGGGCTCAGCGCAATCCAGTCCCCCGTCTCGTCGCTGCCCGTGGCGATGACCGTGGCTTGGGCGGTGAAGACGTAGGAGTCGTGGAGATACAGGTTATGCTGCGTAGCGGTTGTTTCGGTGCTCATGATTGCTCTAGTTCCTGCCGGAGTTCTGCCGGGCGGTTGCTGGTAATTTGGGTGACGCCCATGTTGATCAGGTACTGCGCGTCGGCGGGGCGGTCAACCGTCCAGATCCGGGCGGTCAATCCACGCTCCAGCCACCCGTGCACCAACGGCTCGTTGGCTCGGACCCAGGCGATGCCAGGGCCAATAATACCGGCGCCACCGGCGTCGATGAGTTCGATGCCCTCGGCCACCGAACGGCGCATGACCTCATAGACTGCCGCGCGTCCGGTCTGCCCGCCGGCCATCAGCTCGGTGACGTATTGCGGATCGATCTCGGTCATCAGCTGGCAGAGCTGTGCACGGTTGACCGTGCGCGAGAGGAACCGGAGGCAGTCCGGCTCGAAGCTCATCAGCGTCACCTGGATCTGCCCCCTCCGACCGGCTTTGCCGGTTTGCGGATCGAACCCAAAGGCGGCAAGCACCTTCAGCGTTTCCTCCTCCAGCAGGTGTCCAAAGGGGCTCGGATGCTTGAGCTCTACGGCCAGCCCGATGCCGATGCCGCGTTCGTCGATGAGCTCAAGGAGTTCGCCAAGGCTCAGCAGCTGTTCATTTTCTGCCCCATACTCCGCGGGAACCGCTACCGGCAGGTAGGAGGAAAAGTCCATGGATCGCAGTTCGCCAAGCGAGTATCCGGCCACATCTCCGGTGGTATCCGAGGTGCGGTCCACGGTCGGATCGTGGTGGCAGACCACTACACCATCCCGGCTCAGATGCACGTCGCATTCGATGCCGTCAGCTCCCTCATCCATCGCCTGCAGATAGGCGGCACGGGTATTTTCGGCATATCTGTGCGAACTGCCGCGATGAGCGTAAAAGAACGTGTCCATAACTCCTACGCTACTGGTTTGCCGCTGTCGCATACGTGATTAATGCCGTGCCGCGCACTGGGTAAAGTGGGGCGCATGCCAGAACTTCTCGATCAGCGCGCCGAAGACCTACGAGGGATGAAACGAGTAGCTACCCTGCTCTTCTTGTTGATGTGCGCCCTGTTCATCATCAGCGTGCTGTTCCAGGAGCTTGTCCCCGGGCTTAGCTACCTGAAGGCGGCCGCAGAGGGCGGCATGGTGGGCGCCGTCGCCGATTGGTTTGCGGTGACCGCGCTTTTCCGGCATCCCCTCGGCCTGAAGATCCCGCATACCAACTTGATTCAACGGAAGAAGGCCGAGCTGGGCGCCTCGCTAGGCGACTTCGTCCAGCAAAATTTCCTCACTCCGGAGGTCATCTCAGCCAAATTGCGCCAGGCGGATCTGGGCCTGCGCGCGGGCGGATACCTCTCCAGCGGCAAGGGGGCCGAAGCCACGACGGCACAGGTTTCCGCCGCGGCGATCGGTGCCTTGAAGTCCTTGGACGATGAGCAGGTGCTCACGGTGCTGCAGGTGCTGGCCACCGATTACATGGTCGCTCCCGAATGGTCCACGACCTTAGGCACGCTCGGCCAGAAACTCATAGACGACGGGCACCATGAGGCCGCGGTCGAATTGCTCGCGGAGCGGGCAGGTTCCTGGGTGGCGGAGCATCCGGAGGTTTTCCTCGAGGTAGTTTCCGGGCGCTCCCCCTCATGGGTTCCGCGTTTGGTCGACGAGATGCTGGCGCAAAAGGTTCATCAGGAATTGCGTGGATTGCTTTTCGCGGTGGCCGGAAATAAGCGCCATCCGCTGCGGCTGGCGCTCACCGGCTGGTTGGCGGAATTCACCGTGGCAATGCAGCACGATCCGGAAACCATCGCCAAGGTTGAGGGATTCAAGCACTCGCTGCTCGGCGATCAACAGCTGCGTGAGCTGGCAATACGTGGCTGGGCTTCGCTGAAGGCCGGGCTGATCGGTTCCCTGCAGGACCCGGCCTCGCCCTTGCGCACCGCGCTCCGTTCGGCGATCGCCACCTTTGGCGAGCGGCTGCAAAGCGATACGCTGCTGCGCGCAAATTTGGAGGGCCGGGCCATCGATGGCGTTGCCGCGCTAGTTGCACGGCATGGGGCGGCGCTGGCCGGATTGGTCAGCGACACGGTCCAGGCTTGGGATCCTGCCGAGGCCAGCGAGAAACTCGAGCTGCAGGTGGGCCGGGATCTGCAGTTCATTCGAATCAACGGAACCGTGATCGGTGCGCTGGCCGGGGTGGTCATTTTCTCTGCCGGAGAGCTGATTTTGGCTTTTTCAAGCTGACCTGCCAATTCTTCCGTTCGTCACACGCATCGATGCATCTTTCCATCGGGTCGACGAGAGATTAGTATTCAAGCAGTCTCAATAACTGTTGAATAAGTATTTCTCACTATCGAACCGGCTGGCTAGAGTTGCCATGAACGTCGCTACAGCCTTCAGCGCGGATCGACGATCGGAGCATCCATGGAAACCAGACTTTTACGCTACTTCGTCGCAGTTGCCGAAGAACGCCATTTCGGCCGCGCTGCCGAACGGCTGCATATGGCCCAGCCCCCGCTCTCGCAGCAGATCAAGCAGCTCGAAGAGCAACTGGGGACCCAGCTTTTCATCCGCACCACCCGCAAGGTGGATCTCACCCCTGCCGGAGAGCTCCTGCTCACCCGCGCCCGGGCGCTGCTCGAAGAGCACCAGCAGCTGGCTCGTGACGTGCGCACCGTGGGCGCCGGGGCCAGCGGCGTGTTGCGCTTGGGCTCCACCGGCAGCGCCACCTACCGCATCATGCCGCAGGTCATTGCCGCGACCAGCGAGCACATGCCGGGGCTGCAGTTGAACGTCCAGGGGGAAATGCTCACCCCGGAAATGGAAGAAGCCCTCGCCGAAGGCCGGCTCGATATCGCGATCCTGCGCCCTCCTGTGCACAACGAGGAGGTCGAATACTCCCTTTTGGAGAAGGACCTGCTCGCCGTCGCCCTGCCGGCCGGGCACCGGCTGGCTTCGCACGAAGAGATCGATATCGCCGAACTGCGCACCGAGGACTTCATCTGCTATCCCACCGCTTCGGCGGTCAACACCATCTTCGTTGAGACCTGCCGCAATGCCGGGTTCATCCCGCGCACCGCGCAGGTGGCCCGCGAAACCTCGACCTTGCTCACTTTCATCGCGGCGGGCCTGGGAATCGGCATGGTTCCGACCTCCAATTACCTGCCGCACAGTGAACGGATCGTCTTCCGTCCGCTGCGCAACGCACCGGCCGTGGATCTTGCGGTGGCGTGGAAGGCCGGCAATCAGGCGCCCCTGGTCCAGAACTTCTTGAAACTTTGCACCGCCTTGACCTCCGTGGAAGGAAATTCCGAATGAAAATTGCGCGCATCGAAGCGATTCCCTACGCAATCCCCTATACCCATCCCTTGCGTTTCGCCAGCGGCGAGGTACATACGGCGGACCACGTGCTGGTTCGCGTGCACACCGACGAGGGGATCATCGGCACCGCCGACGCGCCGCCTCGCCCGTATACCTACGGTGAAACCCAGACCTCGATCCGAACTATCGTGCAGGACATCTTCGGCCCCCAGGTGATCGGGTTGGACATCTTCGACCGGGAAAAGATCCGCCAGGTCATGGAGCGCACCATCCACAATCAGGTGGCCAAGGGCGCGCTGGACATCGCCATCTGGGACGCCATCGGCCAGGCCGCCAATACCCCGGTGCACAAGCTCCTGGGCGGCTTCACCGATTCGATGCGGGTCTCGCACATGCTTGGTTTCCGCCCGGCCCAGGATTTGCTCGACGAAGCGCTGCGCTTCGGCGAAGAGTACGGAATCACCACCTTCAAGCTCAAGGTGGGGCGACGCCCCTTGGCGCTGGATATCGAGGCTTGCCGGGTTTTGCGCGAGGGCTTGGGCGAAAACGTTGAGATTTACCTCGACGCCAACCGCGGCTGGACCGCCAACGAGGCCATGGAAGTTCTGCGTCAGACCGAGGGGCTCGGGCTGACGATGCTCGAAGAACCTTGCGACGCCAAGGAAGCCATGAGCCGGCGCCGCCTCGTCGAGCACTCCCCGATCCCGATTGTCGCCGATGAATCGGTGCCAACCGCCGGTGATGTCTCGCGCGAGCTGCTCTCTGGCGGCGCCAATGCGATCTGCATCAAAACCGCACGCTCGGGCTTCACCGAAGCCACCGAGATCCTGGGCCTGTGCACCGGGTTGGGCGTGGACGTCACCATGGGCAACCAGATAGATACGCAGGTCGGTTCGCTGGCCACCGTCACCTTCGGCGCCGCCCACCAAGCGACCACCCGCAAGGCCGGCGAGCTGTCAAACTTCCTGGACATGACCGATGACCTGCTTGCCGATCCGCTGGTTATCAAGGATGGCCGCATTTCGGTGCGCAACGTTCCAGGCGTCGGTGCCGCCATCGACGAAACCAAGCTGGCGCACTACCGCCAGGACTAGCAGTACCCCACCCGATTTTTAGGAGAACCCATGTTGTTCCTTGCACGTATGGACGTAACTTTCCCGGCATACCTCACGGCCGAAGAAGTCACCGACTTCCAGGTCCGCGAGAAGGCCTATTCGGCACAGCTGCAGCAAAGCGGCAAGATGCAAGGCCTGTGGCGCATCGTCGGAGAGTACGCGAACCACTCGCTGTTCAACGTCGAGTCAAATGACGAGCTTCACCAGATCCTCAGCGGCTTCCCGATGTACGCGCACATGAAAATCAAGGTCACTCCGCTGGCTAAACACCCGAATTCACTGAGCTAGAGGCTTTTTGAGAGCCTACCGCCGGCCCGTACGCCAGCTCACAAGTATTGATAGGCAAACAGTCTCAGTGTGCGGGAAATAAGTATTTTACTCGCTATAGACCCTGCACTACATTGAATATCAATCGCACAGGATGATGGGGGTCACAATATGAATCCCCAGCAGCCACACCACACAAAGACAAGGGAGTCATCATGACCGCCGAAACTCCAGCAGACGCAACAGCAGCCAAGTCAGGCAATGCCGCTACCGACAGCTTCCGCAGCTCCGGCAAGCTCGCCGCGATCGAGACGTCCGTTGAGCGCGTGAACCTCTTGGCGAGCAAGCTAGTCAAGGCCGCAAACGACATCATCCTCGAAGAGCGCGTGAGCTACGACGAGTTCAACGCCCTCAAGGCTTGGCTGATCAAGGTCGGCGACGATGGCGAATGGCCGCTGTTCCTGGACGTGTGGCTGGAGCACTCGGTGGAAGAGGTCGCTACCGACCACCGCGAAGGCAACAAGGGTTCCATCGAGGGACCTTACTACGTGCCAAATGCACCGGAGCAGGCTTCCCCTGCCACCATCGCGATGCGCGAAGACGAGAAGGGCACCAGCCTGCTCTTCCAGGGCCAGGTCCGCTCCACCGACGGCAGCGCGCTGAAGAACGCGAAGATCGAGCTGTGGCACGCAGATGAAGAAGGCTTCTACTCGCAGTTCGCTCCAGGCATCCCGGAGTGGAACCTGCGCGGCAGCTTCATCGCCGATGCGGAAGGCAACTTCCAGATCAACACCATGCAGCCAGCCCCGTACCAGATCCCTACCGATGGCGCCTGCGGCCAGCTGATCGCCGCCGCCGGTTGGCACGCCTGGCGTCCGGCCCACCTGCACCTGAAGGTCTCGGCCGAGGGCCACGAGCTGCTCACCGCGCAGCTGTACTTCCCGGGCGACGCGCACAACGATGACGACATCGCCACCGCGGTGAAGCCAGAATTGATGCTCGACCTGCAGCCAGCGCAGTCCGGCGACGGCAAGCAGGTCACCTACGATTTCGTGCTTGACCCAGTCAAGTAGGTCTTAGCGCCACCTCACGGCGGGGCTCCCGGCAACACTGCTGGGCACCCCGCCGTTGTCGTACAACGAACATTGCGCTTGCCGCCCTGGTCAACGCCTCGGCAGTAGACCGCACGCCTTCGGATCCACCCCTGCAGCAAACGACCCATGGGAGCGCATCATGACTGCCTCAACACTGCTCAACCCTGCCGTAGAATTCCAGTCCGGAACCGTTGCATGGCCCGCTACCGGCACTCGGGAACCTCAGAACCACTGGGCCTGGACCGGCTGGATGCCCGAGAACGACTAAGGATTCTCTGCGGTTGCCGCTCCAGTAGCGCGCACGCACCCGGTGCCCGGTAGCCGCGATTATTGCCCAGGCGGAGCCTCGATGAGCCCCATGGCGATAAACGCCCGTTGGTAGATCTCTCTGATGACCGCTTCCTTGCGTGCGTTGTACTGCATGGAGTGCTCGCCGGCATCCCGTGACAAGCCTGACGCTTTTCGCTTGGCATTGGCGTAGAGTTCCCGATCGCTTGGGTTCGCTCGGAGCCAATCGCGGAAGATCCGATGCTTGATCGTCTCGGGGCTGTCAAAGCCGAAAACGTGGAGATTGCAGGCCGGGTCGACGTGGCGCAGGAACCGATGCCCAAACCACCAAGGTTCCCGCACCCGCAGCTCGAAACCCGCGCGCTGAAGCGCGGGAACATACGAACGCTCGTCATTTGGATCGGCCACGATCAGATCAATGTCGATAATTGGCTTGGCCGGGAGTCCGCGTACCGAGGTCGAACCAACATGTTCGATAGCCAATGCCCGCCAGCCAAGGGCCTCCCGGACCCGTTCGGCAAGCAGCTGGAACTGCTCCGGCCAGGCATCGTTCCACTCGGTTATCTCAATCTCCGGTGATGGGCCGGCCCCCGGAAGGTACGCCGATTGCCCGGCAGGAACAGGCGGTTCGTGAAAGGTGACGATGTCGATGAGCTTTGGCATGAAACTATTCTCGCCGATTGCTGCCGTGCCTTGCGACGGGCAACCTAGTGCTCAAAACCCTCGCGAGTCAGCGCGGCAAGTTCGGTCCGCGTGGATACCGCAAGCTTCGCGTAGATTTTTGTCAGGTGATATTGCACCGTCTTGGTGCTGACAAACAGCTCCTCGGCCACTCGGCGGTTGCTTGCGCCCTCGCAGACGAGCTTGGCGACCGCCTGCTCCTGAGCGGTCAGCGTCGACCAGTCCATCGGTTCGCGGCGTGCCATGCCAATGCCGCTCGCCTGCAGTTCGCGGGTGCAGCGTTCAACGTAGACGGTGGCGTCCAGGTGCGTGAAGATCGACAGCGCCCGGGTTAGCGGGGCAACGCAGTCCGCCCGCTTTCCCGCGCGCCGCAAGCACTGCCCGTAGGCAAAATCGATCCGTGCCCGGTGATAGGCGGTGCCAACGCCCTGAAGGCGAAGCAGCGCCTGCTCGAAGACTTCTCGCGCCGCATCGATGTCCCCCAAGGCCGCCAACAGCATGCCGCGCACCCCGAGGAAGGCGCCGATGCCGTTATTGTGCCCGGCCTTCATCGCGGCATCCAGCAAGGGGGCGATGAATTCTTCGGCTTCCTCCAGCCGCTCGCTGCGAATCAGCGCTTCGGCATACATGTCTTGCCAAGTCCAGAAGCCTGGCTCGTCGATACCCTGGCTGCGGTCAAGGCGAAGTATGGGTTCCAGGGCCAGCAGCACTTCCTCGTGATTGGCCTGGGCGCGCGCGGCTTCGGCCCGCGCCATGCGATACGGCACCTCCATCACCTGGTAGCTGCCCACTCGCACCCACGATTTGGCCAGGTGGACCTCGACAAGTTCCGTGTTTCCCCGCAGCGCATGAATCTGCACCGCCGTGTACTGGATCAGCGGTCGCTGCACCTGAATCCCGAAGCGTTCCTGGATCGCTTGCGCCCCACGGACCGTCTCCAGCGCCTGGTCCCAGTCGCCCACGAGGAATTCGGCGCGGGCCAGCCAGGCCTTGGCCCACAACGAGATTCGCAGCGAGCCCTCGCTGAAGTCGGTGGAACTGGCTGCCGCCAGTTCGTGGCGGGCCAGCTCGATCCGCCCGCTTGCCAAATACACCCAGCCGAGGGACATCTCGGCGCGTTGCCGCTGGGCGCCGGTGGGAAGCTTGCCCAGCAACTCGAGCAATGCCCGTTCGCCTTCCTCCCTGCGGCCCATCATCGCCAGGCCAAGGCCCTGGATGGCTGCGCTTTCGATGGCCTGCGGGCTGCCTGCCTGCGCCAGGCGCAGTGATTGTTCGGCCCATTCAAGAATTTTTGCGCCCTCGAGCTGGCACAGGGAATGCAGCACGCGGCGTTGCGAAATAACCGCCATCGTGTCGCCGAGCTGCAGGCGCACCGCACTCTGCCAGGCGCTGGTCAACCAGCGGTTGGCGGTCTGCGCCCGGCCCTGGAGGATGGCAATGTACCCCGAAAGCACGTCGCGTTCGGCGCTGCTTCCCAAACTTGCCAGCTGGTGGGAAAAGGTCAGCGCCCGCGGAATCTCTCCGGCGGCAACCACCGCGTCTACCGCCTTGAGCAGCAATGCCTCGCGTTGCGCGGGCTCAGGTGTCAAATGCATGGCGCGGAAGAACGCGGTTGCGGCCGAGGACCACTCACCGCGCTGCCCCTGGGCCACCGCGTAGGCCTCCAATTCGCGCGAAAGCCCGATATCCGGCAAGAGGCTCGCGTCGGCTCGATGGCCCAATACGACCCCGCGGTCTTCGGCAATCTCGGCAGCTGCCGCGTGCAGCCGAATGCGGGCGCTCAACGGAATCTGATGATAGACGGCCATCTGGGTCAGCTCGCTGTCAAAACCCAGCCGCACCTTGCCGCTATGCCCCTGGGTTCGCGCCAGCGAGGCATCAACAATCTGCTGGATGTAGGCCAGCGGGGAGTCTTCCTTGGCAAGCCTGACAATGAGGTCAATCCGAGCTTGGCGTCCAAGCACCGCGGCCGCCTCAACAAGCCCGCGGGCGCGCGGCTCCAATTCGTCGAGCAGCTGCTTGATATGCAGCGACAATGCTCGCGGCGCCGGCGGCCAACGATCCCACTGTTCCCAGCTTTGTTCCGGGTTTTCCTGTGCCAATTCGAGAACCGCATGCAGATTGCCTTGTGTGTAGCGCATCAGATGCTCGGCCGCCATGGACGGCAGCTCGATTCCCAGCCGGGTAGAGACGATTTCGCGGGCCTGGGCCGCCGTCGGCACGTCAACGTGCAAGACCTTTAGATCGGTGTCGCCCAAGAACTCACGTGTTTCGGCGGGAAGCATCGCGATGTCTTGGTCGCGCAGGACCAGGACGATAAGTACGCGTTCGGTCTGCAACCGGCGCCAGGCGTAGCGCACCGCCTCGAAGCTTGCGGCATCTGCCCATTGCGCATTTTCGATGACCAGCACCCGGGTTTGCTCCTGGTCCGCGCGCAGGTATTCCAGCAACGCGGGGCCAAGATCTTCGCTTGGCCCGGGCTTGCCGCGTTCCAGCAGTGGTCCCAGAGCCGCGCCGGGGTGCCTGGATTCCCAGCGCGAGGCGGTGACTACGGTAACCGAGGCCATGTTGGAACGACGCAGCAGTTGCTTTATCACGGTGCTTTTGCCGCTTCCTTGCGGTCCTTGCAGGACGGCCAGGGCGCTGCGCTGCTGCTGCACTTCACGCAGCAGGTCGGCGAGCGCATCCTGGGCAACTTGTTGGCTCATTTATGCGTTCACCGACCTTTCAGCGTTGCCGAGTTGTTTCTCGATGCGTCTCTACTTCTCTGCGTCCGCGGTTGCGAGTTCGACCCGCGCGGGCCGCTGCTTGGCGGTGATCTCGGAATTGCGCAGCGGAACGCCGAGGGTGATCAATGCACCAACGATAGCAACCCCGGAGAAGACATAGAAAGCAACATGGTTTTCCACACCTGCCGCCATCAGCAGCCCGCCGAACAACGGTCCGAAGATGCCGCCCAAACGGCCGAACCCGGCGCACCAGGCCACCCCGGCGCCGCGGGCGGCGCTGTTGTAGAAATTAGACACAAATCCGTAGATCAGCACCTGGGTGCCGATGGTTCCGACGCCGGCCACGGCAACCAGCGCCAGCAGGATGCCCAGCGGCAGGTGCATGGTCAGCAGCACCATGGCGAGAGCGGCGAGGAAGAAGGTGGTGAACACGGTGCGCTTCACGCCGAACCGGTCGGCGCCAACGGAGGCGATCAGCCCGCCGAAGATCGCGCCGGCGTTGAAGACCAGCAGGAAGGTGAGCGCGAAGTCCTTGCCATAGCCGAACTGCGACATGATCTGCGGCAACCAGGTGTTCAGCCCATAGGTCAGCATCAGGCCGGTGAAGCTCATGAATCCGAGCAGCAGGGTCGGGAACGCGTACTTCTTGGAGGCCAGCGCACGGAACCCGATCTTGTTCTCTGCGGGCGCGGCTTCGGCTTTTCCGGCAACGGGTACCAGCATGTGAATCGGGACACCGGTGCGGATCGAGACGCGTTCGGCTTCCGCGGTGCGGCCGCGGGCCATCAGCCATTCGGGGGATTCGGGGAGCTTGACCAGGGCCATCGGGAGCAGGAAGAGCAACGGCGTCGCGCCGATCAGGAACAGTCCGCGCCAGCCGATGGCGTCGAGCAGGATGATGGCCAGCAGGGAGGCCAGTACGCCGCCTACGGGAACACCGGAGTAGACGATCGCGTTGTAGAAATTGCGCTTGCCCTTGGGGGCGAACTCGGCGACCACCGCGCCGGCGGTGGCCACCAGTGCGCCCACCCCGATTCCGGTGGCGAAGCGCAGGGCGCCGAAGGCGGTGACGTCGTTGGTCAGGGCGGTCAGGCCCATGGCCACGGAGAACCAGATGATTCCGGTGATCATGATCTTGCGCCGGCCCAGGTAGTCGCCGATGGCGCCGGCAACCAGCGCGCCGACCATCATGCCGGCCAAAGCCCAGCTGCCCAGCGCGCCGGCGGTGGTCGGGGTGACCTCTCCGAGCTGCGTCGGATCGCCCAGCAGCAGCGGAACGATGGTTCCGTAGACGACCAGGTCATATCCGTCGAAGATCAGCGCCATGGTGGCGATGGCCACGACCCAGCGGACCGTGCTTTGCTGTTTCCTGTTGCTGCTTGCTTCCGAAGTTTTCACGAGTTGCTCCATTTTCATTGGCCCGGGCGCACGTCATCGTGCGGGTATCGAGGCACTGGGAAATACCGCGGCGCGAGGGCGCGGCGTGGGAACCGTGGCCCGAAAGATCGTCGGGCGGCGGGTTTTGGAGGGCACACAGGCGGCGGGGATCCCGCCGCCTGCAAGCGATCATTGATTTCTGGCGCGTTGGCTAGCCGAGGTCTCCGCCGGCCACCGCCAGGGTGGCTCCGGTGATGTAGGAGGCTTCGTCAGAGGCCAAGAACACAATCGGCGCGGACTGTTCGTCCAGGGTTCCGTAGCGCTTGAGCAACGTGGAATCGACCGTCTGGTCCACAATGCTCTGGTACCAGGCTTTTTCCTGTTCGCCGGTGGGCGCCGGGCCGCGCTTGACTACCCGCTCAGGGGCTTCGGTGCCGCCCGGGGCGGTAGCCACCACACGGATTCCGTGGGCGGCCCCTTCCATGGCCAGGGCCGAGGTGATCGCCTTGACCCCGCCCTTGGCCGCCGCATAGGGCACCCGGTTCACCCCGCGGGTGGCCACCGAGGAAACGTTCACGATGGTGCCGGACCCGGCCTTGACCATTTCCTCGAAGGCCGCACGGCACATCCACAGGGTCGGGAAGAGCGAACGCTGGATTTCCTTGCTGATTTCTTCCGGCGCGTAGTGCTCGTACGGCTTGGCCCAGATGGTCCCGCCGACGTTGTTGATGAGCACATCGATCCGGCCGAATTCATCCATTGCCGCGGTCACCGCGGCCAGCGCACCCGCGTAGGTTTCGAGGTCTGCGGTCACGCTCAGCGCATGCGCGCCGTGGGCGCGCAAGCCCTCGGCGACGTCGTGGATCAGCCCGGCGCGGTCAACCAGAACCAGTTCCCCTCCCTCGGCGGCGATGCGCCGGGCCACGGACCAGCCGATGCCCTGGGCAGCGCCGGTGACCATGACGACCTGGCCGGCGAAGCGCCCGGGGTGGAAGGACTCGGGGTATCCGGCGGCTGCGGTCTCGTTGGCCGGGGCGTTGTCCGCGCTCATTAGCTTTGTTCCTGCGAGGCCGCGGCCATGGTGGCCTTGGCGTGCTCGTTGTGCGAGATGATCGCCGCCCGGGCCGCCGCGATGTCCTGCTGCTCGAAGGCCGCGACGATGGCGAAGTGGTCGGCGTCCACCGCACCGTCGATCCAGTGCTCCTGGCGCAGCACCTTTGCCATGAGCGCCGGAACCTCCAGGCGGGTGTAGGCCTGGAGCAGGTGCTCGTTGCCGACGCAGGTGAACAGGAACTCGTGGAAGGCGTCGTTGGTGACGGTGAATTCGGCGGCGTTGACGAACTTTTCGCCGTCCAGGGTCTTGCCCGCAAGCTCCGCGAGGACCTTGAATTCACCTAGCTGGCCGTCGGTCAGCTTGCCCATGGTCAGTTCCACAATTGCCAGTTCAAGGGCCATGCGGGCATCGAACTGGGCGCCGAAGGTTGCGTGCTCCTCGCCGATTTCGTAGCCGGCTGCTGGCGCCTCGGCGGCCTCGGCCACCGGCGCCGCGGCTTCCGCTGCCGGTGCGGCCTCCGGCACGACGGCCAGGGCGAACTTCTCGAAGTAGAAGTTCTGCGGCTTGATTCCTTCGCCGTCCAGGTGGCGGCGCACGCCCTCAACCATCGGTGGCGGACCGCAGAGGTAGATGTCCACGTCGCCCTCGGCCAGGTGCTGCGGCTCGAAGTGGTTGGTGACATAACCCTTCTTTTCCGCGGCGCTGTTCGGGTCGCCGACCACGGTATCGAAGCTGAAGCCCGCGATACGCGAGGTATAGGCTTCGAGCACGTCCAGCTCGACCAGATCGGTATCGGTGTTCACGCCGTAGATCAGGTGGACCGGGTGCGGGTTTTCCATGCCGACCAGCTTTTCCAGGATGGACAGCAGCGGGGCCAGCCCGGTGCCGCCGGCCAGCAGCAGGGACTGGCGCTTGGGTTCGCGCAGGAAGAAGCTGCCCATCGGGCCGGTGAAGGTGAGCCGGTCCCCGACCTGCGCGGTATCGCGCATGTAGGTGGACATTAGCCCGCCGTCGGTGATGCGGATCAGGAAGGAGACGGTCTGGACCTCTGGTCCCGAGCTGAAGGAGTACGAGCGGGTCTGGCCGCCGGATCCGGGAACCTCGATGTTCACGTACTGGCCGGGCAGGAAGGACAACTCTTCGCGCTTGTCGACCTCTAGGCTGAAGGCGTAGGTGGTCTCGGAGATGCGGCGGATCTCGGTCAGCGTCGACTCGAAGACGGTCGCGGCGGTCTTGGCCACATCCGAGGTGGTCGGGATCTGCAGCACGAGGTCGGATTCGGGGACCATCTGGCAGGGCAGGCAGAATCCCTTTTCGGCTTCGTCGTCGGTCAGCGCTTCCTCGATGTAGTCGCCGCCGTCGAATTTGCCCGATTCGCAGAAGGACTTGCAGGTGCCGCAGGCGCCGTCGCGGCAGTCAAGGGGGATGTTGATCCGGGCCTTGTAGGAGGCATCGGCGACGGTTTCGCGGGGGCCTACTTTAATGAAGCGGGTGATCCCGTCTTCAAAAGCTAAGGCGACCTGGTAAGTCATAAGGGTGCTCATTTCAAAATTGTGCTGGTGGGGCAGCAGTAAGTTCTTTGCTGCGCTGCGCCGGGCTGACGCCCGGCGCAGCGCAGGTCGGCTTGGCTAATGCGGCCGAATTAGATGTGGTAGATATCCACCACGTGGTGGATGAAGTCGTTCTTCAGCACTACCTTCTTCGCGGTGATCACCGGCTGGGTGCCGGAGTAGTCGATGGTGTAGAAGGAGTTGCCGAAGTAGGTGTCGACGTTCTGGTAGCGGTAGTACAGCGTGAACCAGTTGAAGCGGACCTCAACCTTGTCGCCATCCACGGCAACGATCTCCACGTTGGTGATGTTGTGCCCGGTGCGCGGTTCCGGCAGGCTGGTGGCCGAGGAGCGGTCGGTCTTGATGCGGAAGACGCGGTCTTCCAGGCCACCGCGGTTTGCGTAGTAGATCAGCGAGATCTCGCGCTGCGGGTCCTCGGTGAGCTTGTCGTCATCGGCCCATGCCGGCATCCAGAAGGTCGCCTCCGGGTGGTAGCAGTCGATCCAGCGGTCGAAGTCGCGGTCATCCAGGAAGCGGGCTTCCTGGTAGAGGAACTGCTCGACGTCCCCGGTGGTGACGGTGCCGTTGCTGGTTTTGGCCTCGGTCAATGCAATGGTGCTCATGTGGCTTTCCCTTCGGCCTTAGTTCTTGGTTTCGAGTTCGGCGGCCAGCGCCTTGCGCATGGTGTCCAGCCAGTAGCCATGCTGGATCGGGTACAGGCCCTCGTCCTCGGTGCGCGCACCGGAGGCGATGGGCTCCAGGCCGATCTTCTTCGCGTTCTCGTCGGCGCCGGTGATCTGGTGCGCCGAGCCGCGGCTCATGTCGTTCCACTTGGCCGCGGTGGCCATGTAGGTCTTCTGGCAGGAGCGGAATTCTTCCAGGTCATCCGGGGTGGCCATGCCCGAGGCGTTGAAGAAGTCCTCGTACTGGCGGATGCGGTTGGCGCGTGCGGTGTCGGACTCGCCCTTGGGTGCGATGCAGTAGATGGTGACCTCGGTCTTGTCCACGGCCACCGGGCGGAACACGCGGATCTGCGAGGAGAACTGGTCCATCAGGTACACGTTCGGGTACAGGCAGAGGTTGCGCGAGACACCGATCATCCAGTCGGCCTTGGCCTCGCCGTATTTGGCGACCAGCTCATCGCGCTTCTCGGCCAGCGGACGGTTTGCGGCGTCCAGCCATTCGGTCCACAGCAGCAGGTGGCCGTTGTCGAATGAGTAGAAGCCGCCTTCCTGCTTGTCCCAGCCGCCGGCATCCATGGTCTTGGTGTCGTTGGTCGATTCGCCGGCGCTGCGCCGGGCCTGGGTGGCGGCGTAGTTCCAGTGGGTCGCCGAAACATGGTAGCCGTCGGCGCCGTTTTCCGCCTGCAGCTTCCAGTTGCCGTCGTAGGTGTAGGTGGAGGAGCCGCGCAGCACCTCGAGGCCTTCCTCGGACTGGTCCACGATCATGTCGATGATCTTCGCCGCTTCGCCCAGGTGCTCTTGAAGGGGTAGGACGTCGGCGTTCAGCGAGCCGAAGAGGAAGCCGCGGTAGTTCTCGAAACGGGCGACCTTGGTCAGATCGTGCGAGCCGTCCTTGTTGAACTGCTCCGGGTAGCCGGCGCCACGGGAATCCTTGACCTTGAGCAGCTTGCCCGAGTTGTTGAAGGTCCAACCGTGGAACGGGCAAGTGAAGGTGGTGCGGTTATCGGTCTTGCGGCGGCAGAGCATCGCGCCGCGGTGGCTGCACGCGTTGATGATGGCGTTCAGCTCATCCTGCTTATTGCGCGAAATGATGATCGGCTGACGGCCGATGTTGGTGGTGAAGTAGTCACCAATGTTGGGGATCTGGGATTCGTGGGCCAGGTAAACCCAGTTGCCCTCCCAGATGTGCTTCATTTCCAGCTCGAAAACTTCTTCGTCGGTGAAAATGTTTCGGTTGGTACGGTATACGCCGGTCTCTGGGCTGTCGACAAGCGCGTTGTCGAGCACCTCTGATACGGCGTTCAAAGTCTCGGTCATGATGTGCTTTGCTCCATCCTTCATATGGGGCCCGGGAGGGCGCAACCGCTCGAGGCGGCCATTCAAGAACTCAATCCTGTCAGGCTGTGCGCGCCGTCACACTAGGCATCTGCCTAGGCTTAGCCTAGGCATCGGAACCATGAGTTTTTGCATATCAATGGCGGTATTTTAAGTATTTGCCGTTCACCTGTGACCTGCGTAACGTGGGCAGACGTTGCGGTCAGCGAAACGGGAGCCAGGTCATGCCAGAAGAAAAAGCGGTCCAACCGCGTGGGTTGCGCAGGCTCGGAAATGACATTTCCTTCTCCGCAATTTGCGCCGGATTCATCGCCATGGCCGTGTCGTACGCCGGCCCGATGCTGGTGATACTGCAAGCAGCACAGCGCGCCGGGCTCAGCGAGGCGCAGAGCAGTTCCTGGGTATGGGCGGTCTCGGTCGGCAGCGGAATCACCGGCTTGCTGCTCAGCCTGTTCACTCGCCAACCAATTATCGTCGCATGGTCCGTGCCGGGAGCCGCCCTCTTGCTGACGGTCCTCGGCGACTACAGCTATTCCGAAGCCATCGGCGCGTATATCGTTGCCGGGCTGCTTGGGCTGCTCTTGAGCCTCAGCGGGTTGCTGGGATGGCTGCTGGCCCGCGTGCCAAAACCGGTCTTGGCCGCGGTTCTCGCCGGGGTGCTGCTGCCCTTTGTGATGGAGGTGGTTCAGGCGGTCCTTGATTCACCGCTGATCGCCGGCGGCCTAGTGGCCGCCTACTTCTTGGCCCGCCGCTGGTCGCCGGGCTATGCGGTCCCGGTAGCGCTCTGCGCCGGCATCGCGCTTGCGGCAGGTTCTGGCCAGATTTCGAACGCACCGCTATCGTTCATGCTCACCTCTCCGGTATTCACGGTTCCGGCATTTTCGCTCTCCGCCATCATGGGCATTTCCCTTCCGCTGCTGATCGTGACCATGGCAGGACAAAACGGTCCGGGCCTGACCATGCTTCGCAGCAGCAATTACCGGCCAAATGATCGGCTCCTGCTCAGCGGGGGCTCGCTTGCGAGCATCCTTTTCGCACCCTTCGGCTCGCATGCGATCAACCTTGCAGCAATTACCGCAGGGATCTGCACCTCCGCCCAAGCCCACCGGGATCCGGCGCGACGCTACGTCGCGGGCATTTCTTGCGGTGCGTTTTTCATCTTCTTCGGGCTGTTCAGCCAGACTTTTTTGCAGCTTTTTGCGGCGGTCCCGGCCGAGCTGGTCATCGCTGTCGCGGGCGTGGCCCTGCTTCCGGCCATGCAGGGATCCATGCAGGATATGTTTGACGGCCCGGCCAGCGGAGCGGCGGAGGCCGCGGTCTGCACCCTGATCATCACCGCGTCCGGGGTGGCGCCGCTGGGCATCGTCTCGCCCTTCTGGGGTATCGCAGGAGGCACCCTGTGCTTCCTGGCGCTGCACAAACGACGCCCGGCCTACGCCGCAAAGGGCCCAAATGCGGCCGTGGCCTCCGGTTAGTTCCACCCCGCGGTTGCATCCCGGGTATCCACATAGCGCGCATAGATCTCGGGGCGCGGTTCACCCTGATAGCGGGTGGACGCCGCGACGTTCCAGACCGGTGGTTCTTTTTCTCCGCTCAGCGCCCAGGCGGCCTGCCGCGCGGCACCCAACGCCACATATTCGGCAGTCTGCGGAACATCTACCGCGACGCCAAAGATCTGCGGCGCGATGCGGCGCACCGCTTCGGACTGCGCGCCACCGCCGATCAGCAGGATTCGCCGGGTTGCTATGCCGGTGGCTTCTTCGAGGGCAGCGACCGCGTCCTTCATGGAGCACAGCAATCCTTCAACGTAGGCACGGGCGATCTGTTCACGGGTGGTCGTGGTACGCAGGCCATGCATCAATCCCGTCGAGTCGGGCCGGTTCGGGGTGCGTTCTCCGCCGAAGTACGGAAGCAGCACCGCTCCCCCGGAGCCGGGCTCCGCGGCCAGCGCAAGGTCAGAGAATTCTTTTTGGCCCACACCGAGCAGCCGGGCACCAAAATCGAGTACCGGAGCGCCGTTGAGGGTGCAGGCCAGCGGCAGGTACCTATTTGTGGCATCCACAAACCCGCTCACCATCCCGGTGCCATCGTGAACGCTGTGATCCACCACCGCGGAGGCTACCCCCGAGGTTCCCATGGAGACGCACACGTCCCCGGGCTGCAGATCCAGTCCCAGCGAGGCGGCCATGTTGTCTCCGGTGCCGGCCGCAATTTTGAGGCCCGCAGAAGTTTCGCCGACTATTTCATTTGCCGCCGCGAGCCGCGGCAATGCCACCGGCTTGCCCAGTGCCCGGCGCGCCACCTCGGGCAGGAAACGACGCTGCGCGGTCGAGTAGTATCCGGTGCCCGAGGCGTCTCCGTGGTCGGTGGTCGCTTCCTTGCGGCCGCCTAGATGCCAGGTCAGGTAGTCGTGCGGCAGCAGAACCCGGGTGGTGCGGTTCGCATTTTCCGGCTCGTTTTCGCGCAGCCAACGCAGTTTCGAGGCGGTCAGCGATGCGACCATCACGCTGCCTACAAGTTGCGCGCACCGCTGCTCTCCGCCAAGCTCGCCGATCAGGTTCCGCGCCTGCCCGGCGGAGGAGATGTCATTCCACAGCATGGCGGCGCGCACCGGAGCGCCATGCTCATCCAGGGCAACCATGCCGTGCTGCTGGCCGGCGATCGAGAGCGCGGACGCCCGCTCGAGCAGCCCTTCGGTGCTGGCTTCAAGGGCCTCAATCCACTTGGCCGGATCGACCTGGGTCCCGCCAGGGTGGGGCGCGCGCCCGGAGGCTTTGACCTCACCGGTCTGCGCATCAACGAGCAGCGCTTTGCACGATTGAGTCGACGAGTCGATTCCCAAGACATAGGTCGATGGCATGGCTAATCCTTCGGTGAGCTAGCGGCGAGGTGGATATTGAGGTTTAGCGACTTCAGCAGGGCCAAGAGCTCGGGAGCTAGCTGGTCATCGATGACGATGTCATCGAATTCGTCCAATCCCATCACGTGATAGAGCCCGGTGCCCTCAAATTTGCTTGAGTCAACGATCAAAATTTTCCGGCCACCGGTTTTCAGCAAGGCGCGTTTGGTCAGCGCCGCTTCGGCATCCGGGTGCAGCAATGCCTGATTTTTGACCGCGGTGGTCGAGACGAACACCGCATCTGCGGTGAGCCGTTGAGCCTGCTCGACTACCACCGAGCCGAGGAATGAATCGGTTTCTGCATAGTATTGGCCGCCCAACCCCACCAAGGCGATGGACGACTGGGCCGACACGGTGTTCATCAGTGCCAGCGAGTGGGTAATGACCGTGGAGGGCCGGCGGCTTTCCAGATGCGGCCCCAGCTCGCCGACGGTGGTGGAGTCGTCCAGGGCAATGACCGTGCCGGGCTCGATGAGCTCGGCTGCGGTGCGGGCGAGCCGTTGCTTGGTGCGCGCGTTGAGATGGCGGCGCAGCCGCACGTCGCGTTCGGCCAGCCGCGCGGTGATCGCTCGTGCGCCGCCGCGGATGCGTTCGAGGCGCCCCTCGCCCGCGAGGACGTCCAGGTCACGATGGATGGTCATGGCGCTGACCCCGAAGGCGTCGGCCATAGCTTCCACGCGCGCGGTGTGGACCTGATTGACGTAGCTGGTCAGCTCGTCGCGGCGGCTCTCCGGAGGCAGCCCACTGGATCGCATCACTGCGGATCTCCGTTCGGCAAGTTCATCATTTCTCACACCTCCGATGATAGATGCTGTGCTCGCACTCTCAAAACATCATGATCCAAACAATATTTAACAGAAAACCTGTTGAATTTGTTTATTTGGTGTTAGGTTAGTGAAATCACGAGCGGCAGCAATGCCCCACGCAAAGGAGCGCCATGATCTCGGAACCCTCGAACCCAAGTGCACCCCCAACAGCCAGGGGCGGCACCGGGCTGCTAGACCGCATGGGACTTCCGCGCCCGCTTTTATGGGGTTTCATCGGCCTGACCCTGTTCATGATCGGCGACGGCGTGGAAACCAATATCCTCACGCCCTACCTGACCGGCGAACACGGCTTCTCCATTCCGCTGGCCGGAACCCTGATCACCATCTACGGTGTCGCGGTGGCCATTGCCGCATTCCTTTCCGCCTCGCTCTCGGACCTGTGGGGCCCGCGCAAGGTGATGCTCATTGGCGCCGGAATCTGGGTGGCCTTCGAGCTGTTCTTCCTGCTCGTCGCGCTGAACTCCTCCAACGTGGTGCTGGTCTTCATCGCCTACGGACTGCGCGGCTTCGGCTACCCCTTCTTCGCCTACGGCTTCCTCGTCTGGATCTCCGCAACCGCCAACGCCAAGCGCCTCGCGGTTGCCATCGGCTGGTTCTACGTGGCCTTCAGCGCCGGCCTGCCCACGCTCGGCGCGCTGACCGCGACCGCCTCGTTGGAAATCTTCGGGCTGAACTATTACCAGACCCTTTGGATCTCGCTGGCACTGGTGGTCCTCGGTGCCGCGGTGGCGTTGCTCGGCGTCAAGGAGAAAACCGGGCGCGCCCCGCTGGTGGATAACCCGGAGCAGGTGTGGAAGACCATGAGCTTCGGGCTTCGCCTGTTGGTGAGCGACCGCAAGGCGTTGATGGTGATGCTCACCCGCACCATCAATTCGGTGCCCACCTATGGCATGGCGGTCTTCTTCCCTGCCTTGTTCGTGGATCGCTTCGGCTGGAGCGTAGGCCAGTTCTTGATCCTGACCACGGTGATCTACGCGGTGAATATTCCCTTCAACCTCTTCTTCGGGGCCCTGGGCGACAAGCTGGGCTGGTCAAAGACCGTGGTCTGGTTCGGCGCGGTGCTCTGTGCGCTGTCCATGGCGGGGCTCTATCTGGTGCCCGCTTGGGCGGTCGACAACGGGATCGAACACGCTTATCTGCTGGCCTTGCTGATCGGCGCGGTCTTCGGCATCGGCTTGGCCGGGTTCGTGCCGCTTTCGGCCATCGCCGTCTCGCTGGCGCCGGAGCATCCAGGAGCCGCGATGGCTTCCTACAACCTTGGCATCGGTGCCGCGGTCTTCGCCGGACCGTTGCTGGTCGCCTTGCTCTACACCACCCTGGGCGCCGCAGGAATGGTGTATCTGTTCGCCGCGCTGTACTTGGTCGCGGCGCTGATGTCGCACTTGCTGCGCGGAACCCAACCCGGATTCAACGGCGTTCCCACCCCCGCCCCGCAGCGCGTCGCCTAAGGCGACCGCTTGAGCAACTGACATTTCCCCCATAAGGAGACTGCGAATTCATGAAACTCTCTAATCAGACGCTGGCAGAAATCCCGCCAGAGGTACAGGTACCGGCCTATGACCGCAGCAAGGTTTCCGCTGGAATCGTCCACTTCGGCGTCGGCGGATTCCACCGCGCCCATCAGGCCATGTATCTCGATCGGCTCATGAACCAGGGCCGAGCCCTCGACTGGGGTATCTGCGGCATGGGAATCATGCCCTCGGACACGCACATGCGCGATACGCTCAGCGACAGCGACGGACTATATACCCTGGTAGTCAAGAATCCGGACGGCAGCCGTGAGGTGCGGGTCATCGGTTCAATTGTCGATTACCTGTACGCTCCGGATGACACCCGTGCGGCTATCGAGAAGCTGGCAGATCCGGCGATCCGCATCGTGTCACTGACCGTCACCGAGGGCGGATACAACGTCAACCCGGTCACCGGGGAATTCGACCTGCAGAACCGCGCCATCGCCGCGGATCTGGCCGATCCGGAAAACCCGAAAACCACCTTCGGCCTGATCAGTGCGGGGCTGAAGCTTCGCCGCGAACGTGGTCTCGCGCCTTTTACCGTCATGAGTTGTGACAACATCCAAGGCAACGGCGAGGTGGCGCATAAGATGTTTGGCGCCTTCGCCACCGCGCTGGATGCAGAATTCGGCACCTGGGTGCAGGCAAATGTTCCGTTTCCCAACTCGATGGTCGACCGCATCACCCCGGTCACCACGGACGCTGATCGGCGCGACGTGACCGAGCGCTATGGCATCGAAGATGCCTGGCCGGTAGTGTGCGAAGACTTCGTGCAGTGGGCGCTGGAGGACAAGTTCGTATCTGGCCGCCCGGAATTCGAGCAGGTCGGAGTCCAGGTAGTTGCAGATGTGGTGCCTTTTGAACTGATGAAGTTGCGTCTGCTCAATGCCACCCATCAGGGCCTGTGCTATTTCGGCCATCTGGCCGGATACCGCGCGGTGCATGATGCGGCACGCAATGAGCTCTTCGCCCAATTCTTGCTGCGCTACATGCGCACCGAGGCGCAGCCTACGCTGGCGGCCTTGCCCGGCGTGGACCTGGCCGCCTATCAGGACAAGCTGATCGAGCGGTACCGCAACGAGCACGTGGCCGACACGATTGCGCGGCTTTGCGCGGACTCCTCGGATCGCATCCCCAAGTGGCTCATGCCGGTGGTCCGCGAAAACCTCGCCGCCGATCGCGACGTGCGCCTTTCGGCCGCCATCGTGGCCAGCTGGGCACGCTATGCCGAGGGCACCGATGAAATGGGCGAGCCGATCCAGATCGTTGACCGTCTGGCTCAGGAAGTCTCCGCCGCCGCGGCGAAGCACAGCGAAGACCCCTTGGCATTCCTGCGCCAGCGGGACCTGTTTGGCGACATCATCAACGATGAACGGTTCACCAAGCCATATCTGGAGACCCTCGAATCCCTGCATTCCCAGGGATCGATTGCCACCCTGGAACGGGTTATGGCGCAGAGCGCCGCCCGTTAGATCGCCTGGACAGAATCCCGCCTTGCCGAGCGGCTCCTTTTGCAAGGAGCCGCTCGGACTTTTTGTACCTGCGATCCTTGAAACCAAATGAACGTTGCTAAAGTAAAGTGACACTTTAGTTTAGGAATCGCCATGAATGATGGAATTTTGCCGGTTAGTACCCGCCCACGCAGCGTGGCAACCCATCATAAGGTCTTGGACTCCACCAATGAACTACTCCGCGACGCGGGCTTCCGCGGGATTTCGATTGAGCGCATCGCCGAGCATTCAGGTGTCAGCACCGCGACGCTGTACAAGCACTGGCCCACCAAGAATGCAATCGTTGCCGAAGCTTTCGGACGTGTTGCCGCCCAAGCGCTGAAGATCCCCACCGATGGAGACCCCTTGGCGAATCTCATCGACTGCACGGTCGAATCGCTGACCTTCCACAGCGTGCAAAGCGGGCGCGTATTCTTTCAGCTGCTGGCCGCCTGCTCCCTGGAACCGCACGGTGCCGCGTATTTCGAGCAGTTTTATCTAGCTCCGCGGCGCAAAACTCTCAAACCCCTCTTTGCGCGCGCACTCGCTTCGGGCCAGTTGGCCGAAGGCCTGGATATCGACGTTGCCATGGACGTGGCCTTCGGCGCAGCGGTGTTCCGGCTGATGCGCGAGAGTGAAAGCGTTGATCTGGCCTCCATTGAAGAAACCGTCCGCTGGTCCGTGCGCGGATTATTGGCTGACCAGCCCTAGATGCATCACGAACACGCCCCATTCGCTACAACACAGAAGAGATCTCGTGGCACACGCCAACAATTACGTCGCCGACAAGCTCGGCTTCAGCACCGCACTCATTGGCCTTTGCCTCATCGCAGCGCACTCCGGCACGCCGTCACCGATCTTCCCGCTGTACTCCGAGCAATGGGGACTTTCTTCCCTTGAAGTCAGCAGCGTCTTCGCCGTATATATCTGCGGTTTGCTGATCACCCTGCTGACCTGCGGGGCACTGTCCGATCATATTGGACGCCGTCCCGTCGCCTTTAGCGCGTTGCTGATCGCCGCGGCTTCGATGCTCGTCATGGCATTCGCTGATTCGCTGAATGCACTGCTGATCGCCCGGATCTTGCAGGGCATTGCCTCGGGCCTCGGGTTCGGCACCCTGGGCGCAGCCTTGCTCGATTACTCCCCCGCCTCGCGCCACCGGACCGTCGCCATGCTCAACGGCTCCGTGCCACCTGCGGCAATCGGCCTCGGCGCCCTGCTCAGTGGCATTCTCGTGCAGTTCGCACCATACCCCTTCCAGATCCCTTATCTGGCGGTCGCCGCATTGTTGATCCTGGCGCTGATTCCGGCGAGCTTGCTCAAGGAGCGCCACCCACGCCGTCACGGTGTATTGCGTTCGCTCATCCCCTCGGTGATGATCCCCAAGGAGGTGCGCCGCGAATTCCTCGTCGCAGTCGGCGCATTGCTCGCCAGCTGGGCGCTGGTTGGAATGTATCTGGGATTGGGCGCGAGCATCACCAAAACGCTGATGAATATTCAAGCACCAACCCTGAGCGGTTTAGCCATCTTTGCGCTGACCGGCGCGAGTGCGGTGCTCGGCGCCGTCACCTTCCGGTTCGACGCCTTGAAGGTCATGACCCTTGGATGCATCTCGCTGATCGTTGGATCGGGCGGGCTCGTACTAGCTGTTTACACGGAAAACACGGCGATCTATTTCATTTCCAGCATCATCGGCGGCATCGGCTTGGGCGGCGCCTTCCAAGGTGGGCTTCGGACCATCGTGGAGCACGTTCCCGCGCTGCAACGCGGCGGCACGCTCTCCTCGGTATATCTGGTGAGCTACCTAGCCTTCGGCCTGCCAACATTGATCGGTGGACTGCTGATCCCAATCCACGGATTGAAGAACGTCACCTACGGCTACGCCGGACTTGTTGTCCTGCTCTCTGTCATTGCCCTGGCATTGATCGCCGGAACTTCCCGGAAGGGCAAACCGGCAGCTACCTCGCAATAGCCGCCGCCCAGCAGCTTCCGCCGCAGAAAGAAAAACAACCGCAGGATGTTTCATGTGAAACATCCTGCGGTTGTTTTTCAGTTTCGGACTATTTACGCTTCCGCGGTTTCTCCACAATATCGGTGTCGATAATATCCGGGTCATCCAGCTCAAGCTGGCTTGGCGCCACGGTGTCGATTCCCTCGAAGGCCACGGCCGCGTTTTCGATAACCCGCTTGGCCAGGTAGCGGTTGCCGGCCCCGCCAATGACTGCTCCGATGCCGAAAGGCACCAGCCGGCCAAGCATGCTGGCTCCTTGGGTGCCAACGATCTTGCGAATGAACTTCTTCTGCAAGCTCTTCTGCGCCGTGGCCATCAGGCTCGTTGACTTGTTCGAGCCAAAGGATCTTGCCCAGCCCTTCACCGGTCCGGAGCCGCGGCCGGCCGCCTGACTGGTCAGTGCCGAAATCATCGAGCTGCCTTCTTCGCCCATCAACACACCCATAACCAGCAGGCGCGATCGGTCCGGGTCGTCAATGGCAATGCCATGAAGCTCGGCCAAGGACTGCGCATAAAGCGCAGAGGCTTCCAGGAACCCGATCGTGGCGGCCAATGAGAGCCCCAGCGCTACGGCGGTACCTACCGCCGGTACCGCTGCGGTACCTCCGACGGCCGCTCCAGAGCCGGTGACCACGACCAAATAATCGCGTTCAACGATCTTGGCCAGTTCGGCCGCAGATGCCTGGGGATGTTTCGCGCGCAATCGCTTGAGATATGCAAGGACTAGCGGCCGCTGCACACCGACGCCCCGCATGATGGCGTCTTGGACGGCCGAACGAGGTTTGCCGCTCGAGTCTATGAATGTCATCGAAATGGGATCTTTGCTCATGATATTCCCAGACTAGTAGCTCCAGCCTGATAGTTCCCGGGAAAATGCCGGATTCTTGCCGCGAATTATCAATACCCCACCAGAATCGAACTTTTCCTTGAAACGCCCGTCCCGCGGTGCAAGAGTTGGCCTATGAAGAATGCACAGGCCAAGCGCTATAACCAGGCACTGGAAAAGGCCGGAATGCGTGAACGCCCGGTCGGTTTACTCGATTTAGAAGCCTTCGACCGGAATGCGATCGCTCTGCGCGAAAGAGCCGGGAACATTCCCATTCGGGTGGCATCCAAGTCCCTACGAGTACGTTGGGCGCTTGAACGAGTCTTAGCGCAACCTGGGTTTAGCGGCGTCCTGTGCTTCACCCTCGCCGAGGCGCTGTGGCTGGCGAGCCACGGGCTAAAAGACCTAGTAGTCGCCTACCCGCAAACAGACCCGGGCGCAATCAGCCGGTGGGCCAGCAGCGAGCAGGCGCGCGACCAGATCACGGTGATGATCGATGACGTGGCGCAATTGGACCTCATCGACAAGGTTGCGCCGGGGCATCTGGAATTGAAAGTTGCACTGGAACTTGATGCGGCCTACTACCCCTCTCCATCATTGCGGTTGGGCGCCGCCCGTTCGCCACTGCATGATCCGGAAGACGTGGCCGAGCTGGCACGCCTAGTGCTCAGACGCGGCGGCTTCAAGGTTGAGGGGCTGATGGGCTACGAGTCTCAGATCGCCTCGGTGCCGGACGGAGGATTCGGGCTGAAGGCGCTGCTCGCGCGGACCATGCGCAAACGCAGTGCCGCCGAGCTAGCCGAGCGTCGCAACGAAACTGTTCAGCTAGTCAACGCGGTGGCCCCGTTGAGATTTGTCAACGCCGGCGGCACCGGTTCTATCGAGACCAGCGTGCAGGAGTCTGGGGTGAGCGAAGTTTCGGCCGGATCAGGACTCTTCGCCCCGGCATTGTTCGATGCCTACAAATCTTTCCGCCCTACCCCAGCTCTATTCCTCGGATTCAGCGTGGTCCGCCGTCCCGAACCCGACATCGTCACCATCCTCGGCGGCGGCTGGATCGCTTCGGGTCCGTCGGGAAAGAGCCGCCTGCCACAGATCGCCTGGCCAAAACGACTCAAGTACCTTCCCTTGGAAGCAGCCGGCGAGGTGCAAACCCCGCTGCGCGGCGCCACAGCAAGCAAGCTCAAAATCGGCGACACCGTATGGCTGCGCCACGCCAAGGCAGGTGAGCCGGCCGAACGGCTCAATCGTCTGGCCGTGTACTCAAACGGGCAGATCGTCGAAGATTGGCCGACCTATCGTGGTGAGGGCAAGGCATTTTTGTGAAGCGTTTCGCCAATTTTTCGCGGACCGTCAGCGCAACACCGGCACGGTGGCAGAGCATCACCGACCCCGCCCAGCTTCCCGGGGTCTTCGCGAAGGCCGCGAAAGAGGGGCACACGGTGCGCGCCATGGGCGCTGGGCATTCATTCACTCCGCTGGTCCAGACTTCGGGCGTACTGCTAAATCTCGATGGCTTCCAAGGAATCGAAGAGGTCGATGCGCTCACCCACGAGGTGACCTTCCGGTCGGGCACTCGGTTGTGGCAGATTCCCAGGCTGCTTAGACCCTACAATTTGGCACTGGCCAATATGGGAGACATCGATCGGCAATCGCTTGCCGGTGCGATCAGCACCTCGACTCACGGGACCGGGCTGGCGTTCACCGGATTTAGCGGAATGGTCAGCGGGCTACGCATCACGCTGGCCGACGGAACCGAGATGCGCGCCTCTCCCACCGAGAATGCGGATCTTTTTCAGGCTGCCCGGGTAAGTCTCGGTGCGCTCGGGGTGATCACCCATGTCAGACTCCGCTGCGTCCCGGAATTCATGCTCAGCGCGGTGGAGCGCGTGGAAGACATTGACCAGATCTCGAAGAGTTTTATCGAACGGTCAAGGTCAACAGATCATCTGGAGTTCTTCTGGTTCTCCGGCACTAGCAGGGCTCTTGTCAAAGCCAATACTCGCCTGCCGGCAGGCATCAGCGCACCGAACGCGCCGGGCAAGGTATCGACGTGGCTCAATGACGAATTGCTATCGAACGGTGCGCTCCAGGCGATCTGTACCCTCGGCGCGCTGCGTCCGCAGTTGATTCCGCGATTAAATCGGCTGGCTGCCGCGGCGCTCTCCGAGCGCAAGCACACCGGTCAATGGTATCGAGTTTTCACCTCGCCGCGACGTGTGCGCTTCACCGAAATGGAATATGCCCTGCCCCTGGAAAGCTTCGGCACCGCGTTCGCCGAGTTCCGAGCCTATTTGGCCAAGGCCCCGGCACCAGTGGTGTTCCCGATAGAAGTTCGCACCGCGGCGGCCGATGACACCTGGCTGGGAATCGCCAGCGGGCGGCCGACTGTCTATCTCGCGGTGCATCGCTACGTCCGCGATAACGTGCCTGAATACTTCCCTGCGGCCGAACGAATTCTGCGCAGGCATGGAGGGCGGCCGCACTGGGGCAAAGAGCATTCCTTGGGTGCTTCGCAGCTGTCCGCGCTATACCCGCGTTTCGCCGATTTCCAGGCGATGCGGTCCACGGTGGACCCGCAGGGGTTGTTCCTCAACGAGCACCTGCGGCGGCTGTTGGTGGAAGAAGTTTAGAACTGAATATCGGTCCAGATCAGGGCGGGAGCCGGATCGTTGATTTGGGGCGGGCCGTCGATGGTTTGCGCCTGGAGCGGTGCTCGGTCGCCGATATGCCCTTGGCCAAGGACCTGCCAGGCACTACTTGGGAGGAGATAATTTCCCGAATCGCTGAGCGCCTCGGGATGGTCGGCTTGATGCAGCAGCGCATCCCGCGCGGCCAACGAGGATGGCTGCTGGCCCAGGGAACCGGCTAAGACATATGGGCTTTTTCCGACTCCACGGGTTTTTACCCCCTGGTCACCCTGCAGGTATTTTTCGCCGTCGAGGTAATCGGAGATAACCCGCAACTGGTCGAGTTGGCGAGCTTCGGCAAAGGAATAGCCACCGGAAGCGTCGTCCGTTTGCACGGCGAGCACATGTACGTGCTTGCCGCGGTACTCGATCGGAATATCCCAAAGTCCGCTGCTCATCACGGGAATTGAAGCCGCCAGTGCGCCGCTCAATCCAGAATCATCGAGCCTGCTCCCCGGCACGGCTGACCATTTCAGCTCCGAAATTCCGGTGACTGATTCTTGGTCTATCTGATATTTGGAAAGGACAACGACGGCGCCTTGGCCTTCGAAGTTGCCCTGCCCCCAAGCGTCTTCGGGGCCGCCGACAATCCGGTCCCCGTTGAGATCCGCGCCGCTTGGTTTACCTTTGTTGCCCGTGCCTAGGTAAACGTAGTCGTATTCAACGTCCCGCCGGGAGTCCTCTGGATTATTCAGGTAATGGTCCTGGAACGCCTGCACGGCTTGTTCATCCGCATCCATCCCGGTAAGCACCACGAAGTCGGCATTGGCTGCGGTGATGCTGTCCGCTGCCTGCGCGGCTTCGCGGTCGTCTCCCTGCATGAGGTCTGCGGAGAGCTGCCCCGGAACATCCCGGGTCATCTCGGTGGCTAGCGTGGCGACACGCAACGATGTTTCAGACAGCCCCTGGCTCGGCGCGGGGTTGGGGTCTTGCGCGTCCCAAGGGGCGGCGATGGCGCCCGTGGCGGGGAACATTAATAGTGCTCCCAAACCTAGGCTTGCCGTTCCTACTAAGACTTTGCGCACTCTGCAACCCTACGCCGAATCAGCACTCATAATCCAGCATCTTAATCGGATTGTGATGCCTGCGCCGCGGCGGCCCGCGCGTTCGCGACCAGTATTTCTTCCATATATGGTGCCCGAACGTTCGGTGAGATCCGCGCATCCACCAGACATATTCCCTTCGCCCCTTGATCTACCCACTGCCGAACCTTGGAAAAATCGGCCAGCGAGTCGATGCGAATGCCCGTTGCGCCCACCGCGGTGGCGAGTGCCGCGAAGTCGACCGTTGGGATGAGCATTGGATCCTCGTGCAGGCCAATGGATCCGTATTGGTGGACCTCCGCTCCGTAGGCTGAGTCGTTGTAGATCACGATGACTCCGCTGCTGATGGTGCGCACGATCGATTCGAGATCGGCTAGGCCCATCAGGAATCCGCCGTCTCCGGCGGCTAGCACTACGGTGCGGCCTTCGGCCGCTGCCCCCGCGCCGACCATGGATGCAATGCCTAAGCCAATGGACTGATAAGCGGTGCCTACGCAGGTCAGCGATCGCGCCCCGGAGGTTGACCAGTACATGGGCCCCCAACCGATGAAGTGCCCGCCGTCCTGAACCAGCACCCGGTTCTGGGGCAAGATCTCTTCCAGTTCGCTGGCCACTCGACGCGGATCGAGCAGACCGTCCGCGGCGCGCTCCTCCCCCCGCGGGCGGTCGCGGACCGAGCCCAGGTTTATCGAGCCGGCCCATCCCGAATCTTGGGCGCCCACGGTGCCCAGGAGACCTTTAACCGCGGCGGCGACGTCTCCGGTGGCGAAGTAATCCACTCGCGGACTCGTGGCGCTGGCCGCAAGATCGATCTGCACTACCTGTGCTCCGACGTTGACCAGCTCCCCGAAGCGCATGGTGAACTGATTAAGTCCGGCCCCGAGCACCAGCACGGTATCGGCCTGTTCGATGATTTCGGCGTTTCGTTCGGTGGCGAAGCCACCGGTGATTCCCAGATCGTACGGGTAGTCCAACAGGTCGCGGGCCAGCAGGGTTCCCGAGGTGGTGGCTCCTAGCCGTTCGGCAAGTTCGGCAATACCCGCTGCCGCGTCGATGGCTCCACGACCATAGAGGATGTGCGGGCGTTTGGCGGCCAAAAGCAGGTCGGTGATGGCCCGTAGTTGAGTTGCATTGAGTTCAGGCGCCGGAGGAACACTGCGGAAGCTGTTGAACTCGGGCAGTTCAACTTCGAGGCTTGGGGCCGCAGCGAGGTCGTAGGGGATGGACAGAACCACCGGGATCTGTTCGCGCAGCGCGTGGGCGGCCGCGGCGAGAGCCGTTGCGCCCGGGGTGTGCCGGTCCACCTCGTAGCGCACGGCCCGCACACCGGAGTCGATGGCGGCCTGGTCAACGTCCCAACCGCGCAAACCGGTCGTCGGCGCATCGCCGGTGACTAGCAGCAATGGAGTGCGCGCCGCCGCAGCCTCGGCCAAGGCGGTGACGGCGTTGGTATAACCTGCGCCGTACGTGGTCGAGGCGATAGCGAGGCGGTTTGAAATCCTGAAGTAGGCATCGGCGGCGGACACCGTTGCGGACTCGTGGCGCACGGCGGTGTAGCTAAAGCCTGCGCGAACGGCGGCATCGAGGAAGTGTGCGTTGCCGTTGCCCATCAGACCAAAGATCTGTGGAGCAATCGGCTTAAGGGCATGGGCGATGGCAGCTGAAACGCTGGACATAATGGACTCTTTTCCTGAAGAAAACTAAAGAAAATTCCATATATGTCTGCCGTTACCAGTTGCTTTCGGCAACGGGTATCGCCCCTTTTGAGAGCGCCGGAGCCTTATGAGGCGGCTCCTGACAGGAATCAGCATAGGCCATGCCACACCGATTGCGCTAGCTGGAGCCGGGCGTTGCCACGAGGTGGGACACCGAGCGCCCGGGGACGATTCATCCCCGGGCGCTCGAATCAGGAAACCAGTTCGTCCGCGTCTTTCAGCTTCATCGGCCCCAGCTCGTCAAGGAACTGGCCCGGGCCAGGATTTTGCGCGGCATCCTGGCCGCCGAGGTGCTGGAGCACACCCCAAACGGCGTTCAGCCCTGTGGTCACCGCGCCCTCGGCCCACCCCGCAGTCCACGACACGTCATCACCAGCCAGGAAGATCCCGCGGTGTTCGGCGGGCAGCTCCCGCTGGTCGAAGTGCGTATACAGGCGTTCCTGGTACCGGTAGTGCCCGGGCAGGTTTGCCTTGAATGCACCCATGAAGTTCGGGTCTGCCTCCCATGAAACCGTAATCGGTTGACCCACGATGTGGCTTCGGATGTCCAGCTTCGGGTAGATCTTCTCCAGCGAATGAAGCATGAGTTCCATGCGGCGTTCGGCAGGCAGCGACAGCCACTTCAGCGCGTCGTCATTCCAGGTGTAGGAGAGCAAAATGACCGCCGGCTGGCCCTCGCCGTTATCCAAGAGGTAGGTGGCACGATTCAACCGGTCGGTGAGCGTCATGGACATCAGGTACTCGCCGGTGACTGGATCGCGGTCCTTCCAGAACGGACGATCTACCATGACGAAGGTCTTGGATGACTGCATATAATGGCTCCGCTCGATAGCGGTCCACAGTTCTGCCGGGAATAGCCCCTCTTCGGTTTTGATACCGGTGGACAGCAGCCAGGACTGCACCGTGGAGACCACCGCGCCGAAGGTGCGGCTGCTGCCGAAGCGCTCGGTCACCTCGATCGCTTGGGCGCCGCCGAAACCCTTCCGTTGCGAGCGCCGAATCTCGGCCACGGCCCCGCGCGGCGCGCCACCATGCAGCGAGGCCAGCGAGGTGCCCGCAGGCCAGTGGGCCAGCTCCTGTGGCCCGTGGTTCCACAGGGCATGCGGGAGTTTCGCGGCGCCGCCGCTCAGACCCCGGTGGTTGTCATCGGCATCCGTGTACACCACACGAAGAATTTCCAGGATGGAGTTCGGAAAGTCGGTATCCCAGCCACCGGAGCCGAAGCCGACTTGGCCGAAGGCCTCGCGGTGCTCAAAGCCGGCTTCCTTGAAGGCCCGGGAATTCGCGATGAATCCATAGAAGCTTTCCTCGTCATATTCGTCGAGCAGATCATTCCAGATGCTTTTGATCTTTGCGGTATCGCGGGCTTTGATGGCCTGCTGCATCTGCTCGAACTGGGCATCATCCTGCAGGGCACGCTTCCACGCCTCGGCCACTTCACGGTAGAAGACCGGCAGGTCGTCCGGGTCTTCCACATAGATCTTCTGGCCCTTGAGCTCTATGACGGTTGAACCGGTTGGCTCCGCCAGCGGGTTCGGGAAATCGAAGGTTTCCAGACCCAGCTCGTCGATGTAGTGGAACAGCGCCTTGCTGGACACCGGGAAGCGCATCCCTCCAAGGTCGCAGGTGATCTGCGGTGCTGCCTGGAAACTGGCGGTGCGCAGCCGGCCTCCAATTTCGTCCGCTTCGAAGATCACTGGCTTGAGCTCCATCTTCATCAGCTCATACGCGGTGACCAAACCCGACAATCCGGCGCCAATGACGGCCACCTCGGTGCCGTAGAGCTCCGCCGGCACGCTTCCCAGGCCGTCGGGGTGCGCCAGAAAGAGGTCGTAGCCGAACGGAAAGTCCGGATTGAGCATATTGATGCTGCCATCGGTCTGTGGCGCGGTGCCGGAAGATGAGGTAGCTGCGGTCTCAAAAGTGCTCATGGGAGTGTCCTGCGTTTCCTTTGGTTCGTGCCATTAGTTGGAGTATAGGGAAAATTGCTACTGTTCGCCGATGTGGCTGGCGATGTATTCTTTCTTGGATAATTGGCCCAGCCGGGAGCGGCTGCGCCCGTAGCCCAGGTAGATGCCGATGCCTGCAAGCATCCAGATGCCGAAGACGAACCAGGTGTCAGGTCCGAGCTGGCTCATCAGGAACACGCAGGCGGCAACGCCGAGGATCGGGGTTAGCGGGTAGAAGGGCACCCGGAAGGTCCGCGGCGCCAGCGGCTGCCTGCGACGCAGATACATCACCGAGACGCCCACCAGCGCAAAGGCGAAGAGCGTACCGATACTGGTGGCATCCGCCAGCGCACCGAGGGGAATGAAGCCGGCGGTGGCCGCGACCAGGAAGCCGGTAATGAGGGTTCCGCGGACCGGCGTTCCGGTACGCGAAGAGATCTCGCCGAAGGTCTTGGGAATCAGTCCGTCACGGGACATCGACAGCAGAATCCTGGTTTGCCCGTAGAGCACCGTGAGCACCACGGAGGCTATGGCCAGCACCGCGGCGACCGCGAAGAGCAGCACTAGCCAAGGCTGGCCGGTTACTTCACCGATGATCTGCACGAGCGCCGCTTCGGTTCCCTCGAACCAGTTCCATTCGCGTGCGCCAATAGCGGAGACGGCTACCAGCACATAGGTGATGGTGACGATCAGCATGGACCACAGGATGGCGCGCGGCATGTCGCGTTTGGGATTTACCGCTTCCTCTCCGGCCGTGGACGCCGCATCGAATCCGATGTAGGAGAAGAACACCGTCGAAGCGGCCGCGGTCACTCCGGCGGCGCCCATCGGCAGGAGCGGTTCGAAATTTCCTGCGTTGAACGCACTGAATGCCACCGCGCAGAAGAGCAGCAGGATGCTGGCCTTGATGATGACAACCACCGTGTTGACCCAGGCGGATTCCTTGGCGCCGCGCACCAGCAGCAGCGTCGCCAGCACCACGACGATCAGTGCAGGCAGGTTTGCCACGCCGCCCTCGGCCGGTCCGCCAGCCAGCGCGGTGGGCAGTTCCAGGCCGAAGGCCCGCAGCGTCTCGTTCACGTATTCACCGGCGCCGACTGCCACCGCGGCTACCGAGACCGCGTATTCGAGCACGAGGCACCATCCGCAGATCCAGGCGATGCCTTCGCCCATGGTCGCATAGGAATACGAATAGCTCGATCCGGCCACCGGGACCATGCCCGCCATCTCGGCGTAGGAGACCGCCGAGAGCAGAGCCGTCACGCCGGCAATCACGAAGGAGATCCAGATGGCCGGGCCGGCGATCGGCACGGTGGCACCGAGGATCACCAGTATGCCGGTACCCATGGTCGCACCGATGCTGATCATGGTCAGTTGGACCACGCCGAGCGAACGGCGCAGCTGGCCATGTCCCGAATTCGTCTCCGCTTCCCGAAGCATGCTGCTGATCGACTTGCGTCGGCGCAGCTGCGGCCCGAGGGCAGTGCTTGGCCGATCAATCGTTTCGAGGGTGCTGTTCATGCTGAAACCTCACTGGGGAGAAATTTTCTGTCGAACTCAACCCTATGGCTGTGAGTCACATCTCAGGGGAGGCGTTTTTGAACTAATATTATTGAACATGGGACAAAATGCACCTAATGGGCAAGCGCCTGGATCGACTCGAAACTTCACGGCGCTCCCCGGAAATACGATGAGCATGGGCCGTTTCCTCCGCCAGCTGCCGGGCGAGGTGAGAGTGGTCCACGATTCCGGGGATCTCCCCCTGCGCTGGGTCGAACCCAGCGATATGGATGACCCAACCGATTATCTGCTGGATAACGAATTGATTCTCACCAGCGGATTTCCCCTAGTCGGCGTCGAAGAAGACCAGCAGAAGGTGGATGAGTTCATTCACCGGCTTTCCGAAGCGAAGGTCAGCGCCCTGGGTTTCGGATTGGAACCCTATTTCACCGAGATCCCGAAAACGGTAATTCGAGCCTGCAAGCGCTTTAATCTGACGCTGTGGGAGATACCGGCCAGCCTTCCCTTCGCCGCGGTGGGCATCGCCTTTTCCAAGCTCCTGGAAGCCGACGGTGCGGCCCTGCTGCGCAATAATGCGGAAGCGAACCGTGCGCTCATCCGCTGCGTCTCGGATCGAAACCCCGAACAGCAGCTCGTGGCGACGCTTTCGCAGCGTGCCCAGTGCACGGTCCGCCTCTTCGGCAGCACCCTGCGGCTGCGCTATTCTGCCTGCGCTCCGGACGGCCCCACGCTCTCCTCCGAAGTAACTGAACTGCTGTACGAGCAGGCCACACAGTCCGACGGCAGCCAACAATTTGCGCTGCTTCAGGACTCGACGGGCACGCATCTTGGATTCCCGATTCGCGCGGTGGCCCCCGGGCGCCGCCAGGCGGCGTTGCTGGGCGTCCTGCAGGCAAGCTTTGCGCAGACCCCCACGGCCGTGGAGCATAATCTGGTGGCTACCGCGCTCGGATTGCTGGAAGTCGTGGCTAGGCAGAAGGTCTCAGGTTCGTTCGCCCCGACGCAGCTTGCAAGCAGCCTGCTGCTGGGATCGCGTAGCGCACTCGATGAGCAGCAGCTGCGACTGCTGATCCAGAGCACCGGTGGTGCGCAACGCCAGATCCGTGTGGCCGCCATCGCCCAGCAGAGTCCGGATCCCGAATCCAATTTCGCCCACCACATCACCACATTGCGTTCCTTGCTGGAAACAAGGCTGGTGTCCTCCTCCGGCGAACAGCTCCTGGCACTTACGCAAGCGGCCCCGAACCCGCACCTGTTCAAACGGCTCGAAGACGCAGGTTACCTGGCCGCATTCAGCCACCCAGCAGCGGTGGACGAGCGAGCTGGTTCTTCACTTGGGGATCTGGCGATCCAGGCCAAGGCCCTGCTCCCTCGAATTCTCGAAGAACGCCGGAGCCTGGACGCGGCACAATTGCCGCGCACCTTCGCGTCGCTGCTTCCGCAGGAAGCGAGCATGCAGTTGGCAGAGCAGCGGCTTGCCGGGGTCTTGGCCCTCCCGGCTGCGCGTCGAGATCTGTATTTGGCGGTACTGCGGGCGTGGTTGGGCGCCAATGGCTCGTGGGATCTGACGGCCAGCACCGTCAGCTTGCACCGGAACTCGGTGCGTCGGCATATCGGCACGATTGGCGAACTGCTGCACGTGGACCTCACCGAGGCCACGATTCGGATGGAGCTGCTGCTGGCGTTGTCGTTTATCAAGACCAGTTAGGGGCGCTCCTGAGCCCACTGTCGGTACAGGTCAGGTCTCGAGGCGTTCAAATACGGGACCCGGGCTTGCGCCTCGGCAATATGCCGCGGCTTGATATCAGCAAAGAGCAGCTCCGGTTCGGTCCCGCCACCGGCCAGCAGCTCACCGTCCGGTCCTGCAATGACGCTGGTCCCGGCCAGGGCAAATCCATTCTGCGTTCCGGTGTGGTTTGCGTAAGCCACATACAACTGGTTTTCCATGGCCCTTGCGGGCACCAAGGTGGTGCACACCCGCTCATAGCCCACCCCCAAGGCAGTGGGCACCAGCAAGAGCTGAACGCCGCGGACGGCTGCTTCGCGGACCACTTCCGGGAACTCGATGTCGAAGCAGATGGCCAGCCCAAGCCGTATCCCGCGGTAGTCGAGCACCGTGGCTGCCAAAGATCCCGGAACAAAAGCTTGCAGTTCTTCAGTGCCGAATAAGTGCACCTTCACGTAGTTCGCCAGCATCTTCCCGGAATCATCAACGAAGGTCGAGGTGATGTGCCATCCGGTGTCGCCGCGCTGCGGCAACGAATAAAGCAGCGCAATCTTGTGCTTCGCCGCGATCTGCGCAAGCCGTTCAACCACCGAAGGAAGCACCGATTCTTCAAGGCCGGCACG
Organism: Arthrobacter sp. MYb224; assembly: GCF_002975455.1. Lineage (NCBI taxonomy): Bacteria > Bacillati > Actinomycetota > Actinomycetes > Micrococcales > Micrococcaceae > Arthrobacter > Arthrobacter sp. MYb224. The sequence continues at coordinate 366,386 of NZ_PCPU01000004.1, forward strand.
GAGCAACTTGGGTGCATAGCCCACGGTGAAAAGCTCCGGGGTTAGCAGGATACTTGCTCCTCCGGAGGAGGCGCGGGCCGCGGCATCCTCAAGCAAGGCGAGGTTGGACTCAATATTCAGCACCGTTGCCTCGGCTTGCAGTACCGCGATCCGCATTCGATTCTCCCTAGTCTCCGTATGTGATTACAGACTACGTGCTGGCCACCGAGGAATCGCAGGGGTGAATAGCACCGAGAAGGTGGTATTCAGGATAATTTGAACCGCCATTCATGCCCATGGAGCGGGCTGATGCCACTTGGGGAGCCTTTCGAACCAGGGAATTTTCCAAGATTGCCCACCGCTTCAGGCGGTTTGCCGCAAATGGCAACCCGAATTTACATGCAGCCAGAGCAGTATTTCGTGGCACCCGGCAAGCAAATGACCGGGACTCGTGCCGCGTATCGAACCAGCGCCGGATTGCTCCGACCGGCCCGCATTGCGGTCAGGACGCAATTGCCGCAAGTCGCCTGCGACGCCAGCCAAGGGCGAACGCAGATTTCAGGGCTTCCCCTTGAAATCCGGCGCATCGACGGTCCTCGTTTTCGCACGGTAATTTGTTCCGCCTAGTGAATTAATTGTAGGAGCCGGCCGTCAGCTTTGATCATTTCGTGGAAGACATTTCACCCTGAGTGAGCCCGGGCCGATATGCCTCTATATATATTCCAAAACAAGAATGTGTTATTTGACCTGATCATACAGGTTTTTCACACTTGTTCACCTTGCTCAGATTCGTACGAACGCCACCATTTCGCTTGCCGATGCAGCGGCTAGCTGGCTAAAATCGTTGTAGCTAGAAGTTTCAAGTTGTTGCGGTGTCGTTAGTTCTGGTAGATCGATTAACGTCGTCTCCAGCCCATTCTCGCATAGGTGGCCAGCGCCCCAGCATCTGCATTATTTTGGGGGCAAATGCTGGGTAGCCACAGAAGCTTTCTGTTTCCTCCCGCGAGGGTCGAATACTCGAGCGCCTTCGAAATCTGCGAAGGCGCTCGACCTATTTGCCGCTGGCGCCGAACTCTTGTGTTACCACGGATGGCAGAGGGCGATCTCTGCGGGCAGAAGGGGCCTCGTGTTGTTGCGTCATATTTAGGAATAACCGACCCACTAGCGTTTCTGCTCTAGGGTTTGAGGTGAGCCCCGACTCGTGTACTTAAGGAGATCGCCACGCATCGCAACCCAGCCAAGAAGAATTGGGCCTTGCTCTGGGTCATCGCCGGAATCGCCATTTTGGCGCTGAGCCTGCGTGCGCCGATCATCTCACCCACCGCGGTCATGGCCGACATCCAATCCGACACCGGGCTCAGCGCCGCCGGAGCCGGATTGCTCACGGGTCTGCCGGTTTTACTTTTCGCCATCGCGACGCCTCTGGCAACCGGCACCATACGCCGTTTCGGCGCCGAGGCCACCGTCATCTTGTGCTTGGTCGGCGTGCTGGTCGGGACGATAATCCGCTCGCTGGGCTCTGCCCCGCTCCTGCTGGCTGGCACGGTGCTGATCGGCGCGGCGATAACCTTGGGAAACATCGTAGTTCCGGTCATCATTCGCCGCGACGTGCCGTGGCGGCGGGCCCCGGTGGCGACGGGCGTGTATTCCGCGGCCATGAATGTCGGTTCCATGGTGACCTTGCTCGGGACCGCCCCGCTCGCGGCCGCTTTCGGCTGGCGCATCGCGATCGCCGGATGGACGGTTGTCACCGCCTTGGGGCTGGTTTTCTGGCTGCTGCTTCTCCGGATGCGCCGCGCGGGCGCCACGTCCGCCGAGTTGCCGGACGAGCCTGCTCCCAAACGGCCCACGACCGAAGCCGACGCCGCGATGCTGGTTGCCGCGAGATCCCGCAACCGCAAGGTGACCGCCCTGCTGGTCTTCGGTTTCTGCGGCCAATCCGCCGCCTACTACGCGACCACCACCTGGCTTCCGTTGCTGCTGGCCGAAACCGCGGGGCTTTCCCTTGCTTCCTCGGCCGCTAGCGCTTCGCTGTTCCAGATCGCCGCGGTGGTGGGCGCCTTGGGCGTTCCGCTGCTGGCCGCCCGCACCGGCCCCTGGGTTCCGGCGCTCGTCGTAGCCATCTGCTGGATTGCACTGCCCTTGGGATTGCTGGCCGCACCAGAGGCCTACATTGCATTCTCGGTGATCGGCGGAGTCGCCCAGGGTGGAGGGTTCACCGCGATCTTCTCGCTTATCCCGCGGATAACCAGCACAAATGCGCAGGCGGCCTCCGCCTCCGCTCGAATCCAGGGCGGAGGCTATGTCGCGGCTACCATCGCTCCGCCGTTGGCCGGGTGGCTCAATACCACCACCGGGGGCTGGGACGCACCGCTGGCTCTGGTGCTGGCCGCAACCCTGGTCTTCGCCATCGGCACCTTGTCCGCGGTCCGCCTCGTCGCGCGCGGCTAAGCGGTCCCGGTGCCTTGCGCCAGCAGTTCAATTACATGGCGGTAGTCCTTGCCGGTAGCCCGGCTCATGCCCAGCTCGCAGGTGCGGTTGCACGAGGCGTGGGCGCTGGCGTCCAGCTCGCGCACCTCGGCGGCTTCGCGTGCGGTGGCCGAGGCGGTTAGCTCCGGGTGCAGCATGCCGCGGTCTCCGGCAAAGGCGCAGCAACCCCAATTCACCGGAACGTGCACGGTTTCCGCGACCGCTTCGGCGACCTGCTGCAGATCACCGTTCAGGCCCATCTGCGTTGACGAACAGGTGGGGTGCAGGGTCAGCGAATCGATCCGCTTGGCTTGCGGGAGCTTGTCCAGCAGGTGCCGCGAGGTGAAGGCCAGCAGGTCGACTACCTCAAAGCCGTGCTCTTCCAAGGTATGCGCGAAGCCCTCGGTGCAGCTGGTTGCATCGGAAATTACCGGTAGCCTAAACGCCGGCTGGGCGGCGTGGACTTGATCGAGCACGCGTTGGGCCATCACCGCATGCCCGTCCTCGTAGCCCTTCGAGCTCCATGGGGTACCGCAGCACATCGATTCGATGCCTTCCGGAACCAGCACCGAAATGCCTGCCTGCTGCAGCAGCTGTTCGAAGGCCGGAGCCACCCCCTGCCCTTCGCCGCCAGGGCCGAACATCGAGTTCACGCAGGCAGGCAGGTAGATGGCGCTTGGCTCGGTACCCGCGGCACCAAGATTTCCCGTCAGCGGCTTGCGCGCCTTGCCGCCGGCCGGCAGATCTGCGTCATAGCGCGGCATGGTGTCGTTGCCCACGACCTTGCGGGCCACGTCGGTGGCGCCACGGACCAGCGACGCCGGGAACTTGTCTGCGACGCTCAACGCCACCGAGCCGACGCGAGTTGCCGCGCCCCAGCCCTTGGCCGAGGCCTTGAACCCGGCCGCCATCGCCGGGTTCGCATCCTCGCGGCGCAGACGCTTGACCAGCAGGCCGGTATTGATCTGCACCGGGCAGGCGGTGACGCACATGCCGTCCACCGCGCAGGTCTCCACCGCGGAGTATGCGAAGTCGCGCTCGAGCTCTGCGGCGAGCTCCTGGTTGCCTTCGGCCTCGGCCTTGGCGATCGCGCGGCGCACTGCGATGCGCTGGCGTGGGGTCAGCGTCAGGTCCTTGGATGGGCAGACGGGCTCGCAGTAACCGCACTCAACGCAGCGGTCGGCTTCAACCTCGATGGTCTCGTTCAGCTTGATGTTGCGGATGTGGGCTGCGTGGTCTTCATCGATGATGACCCCCGGGTTGAGCATCAGCCGTGGGTCGCAGGCAGCCTTGAGCTGAACCATGACTTCGTAGAGCTCATCGCCGTACTGGCGTCGGACGAAGGGTGCCATGGCGCGCCCGGTGCCGTGCTCGGCCTTCAGGTTGCCGCCCTTGGAGAGCACCAGGTCGACCATCTTGTCGTTAAAGGCGTTGTAGCGGTTCAACGCGCTCTCGCCCTCGAAGCGGTCGGTGAGCATGAAGTGGATATTTCCATCCTTGGCGTGGCCGAAGATCACCGAATCTTCATACTCGTACTCGTCGAAGAGCTCCTGCAGGCTTCCGCAGGTTTCGGCCAACGAGGCAACGGGCACCGCAACATCTTCGAGCAACGCGGTTGTTCCCGAAACGCGTGCGCCAGCCACCGACGCATAGAGTCCCTTGCGGAACTTCCACGCGGCCTGGCGGTTCACCGCGTCGGCCGAAAGCATGGCCGGGGCGCGAAGCGACGCCGCGTCCAGCAGGCGCTGCCCATCACCTTGCAGCCCGGCAAGCTCCTCGTCCGAGTCCGCATGGTACTCCACGAGCAGGGCTGCTTGGGCGTTGACTTCGAAGCCCATAATTGCCTCGGGCACCCCGGGCAGGCTCTGGCCCACGCGCAGCGAGGTGGAGTCCATGAGCTCCAGAGTCGCCGCGCCCGAGTCCAGCAAATCCGGTAGCGCGCGAGTTGCCAGATCCAAGGAATCAAAGACCGCCAGGGTGGCGATCGCGAGCTTGCGAATCGGCACGGTCCGGAAGACCGCCTCGGCGACAAAAGCCAAGGTGCCCTCGGAGCCGATAATCAGGTGCGCGAGCAGATCCGCCGGCGTCTGGTGGTCCAAGAAGGAATTGATGCCGTAGCCCATGGTGTTCTTCAGGGCAAAGTGCTTTTCGATCAGCGCCACGGAATCCTTATTTCCGCGCACGCGGTCCCGCAAGCGCTCGAGGGTGGCGACAAGTTCCGGCTCGGCAGCGGCCAGTTTGGCATCGGCATCCGGGGCAGCGGTGTCGATCATGGTGCCGCTGGGAAGCACAAAGGTCATCGATTCCAGCGTGCGGTAGGTGTTGAACTCGGTACCGCATGCCATGCCCGACGAGTTGTTGGCGATCACGCCGCCAATGGTGCAGGCCGCCTCGCTGGCCGGGTCTGGCCCAAGCTTGAAGCCGTATGCCGAGAGCCGCGCATTGACCTGACGCACCGTCGCGCCGGGCTGCACACGCACGCGCTTGCCCTGATCAAGCACCGTGATGCCGCGGAAGTTTCGACGCACGTCGAGCATCAACCCGTCACCGCTCGCCTGGCCGGCGAGCGAGGTGCCGCCGGAGCGAAGCGTTACCGGCTGACCGGCGCGCATGCTGGCCGCAAGAAGCTGCGAAACCTCGACTGCGTCCTTGGCGATGATCACCGCCTGCGGGGTGTAGAGGTAGTGCGAAGCGTCGGAGGCGTATGCCACCCGGTCGATTGACGTGGTTTTGACGCGGTCGGGCTCGGCGACCAAGTCAAGGATGCTCGGCGAAACCTTGGTTTCGCCGAGTGCCGGCGTGCTCAATGCCATGATGCGCTCCTGTGCGGTTGGTAGGCCCAGCCTACCGAATAAGAAAATTGTCTAACAAGTACACATGCTATGTTAGTGCCTTTCGTGGGATACTCGAGGGGTCAGCAAGTTTCTTGAAAGGAATTCCATGCCCGCAAGGCTCGGTGTCGTCTCGGTAGTCCAGGCGATCATCAATGATCTGCGGAGCAGAATTTTCGCTGGCGAACTGACCCCCGGCACTGCGCTGAGCGAGGTGGACGTCGCCGCGCATTACACCGTGGCGAGACCCACCGCGAAGGCGGCACTCGAAAACTTGGTGGCCAGCGGGCTCTTGACCCGCAACGCGCATCAGAGCGCCCGGGTCACCGTGCTGAATTCGGCCGACGCCCGAGACATCTACCGGACGCGCGCAATCATCGAAGCCGAAGCGGTGCGACTGCTTGCAACTACCGGGCATGTTCCACCGGCAGCATATGAGGCCAACGCGCAAATCACCGCGCTATCCAATGCCTCACCGGTGCAGATCGTGGAACCCGATGTCAGATTCCATTCTGCGCTGGTCAATGCCTTGGGCTCACAACGCACCAGCGCAAGCTATGCCCAGCTCAGTGACGAGATTCGGTTGTGCATGACGCACGTGCAGGATGCCACGCTGCTAAGCACCAAAGATATAGCCGCGGAGCATCAAAAGCTCCTGAAGCAGATCGAGGCCCATGACGCGCAGGGGGCCGCCAGCACCTTGGCCGATCACCTCAGCCGCGCCAGCAACAAGCTCGAGGCGCATCTGGACCATATCCAGCAGACCGCCAAGTAAGTGCCTGGCCGCCTTTCCGGCGAGCGCCGCCGGAGGACGCCGATGCGAGTGCTTATTCGGCTTGCGGCGGCAGGTGTTCGGGGTGCAATTCGGAATGCGGCGCATCCATCTGGTGCAGGAGTTGGTGAACTCCTGCGTGAACTAGCCGCCAGCGCCGGAAACGCCCGTCAGGCGTGGATTGAACTACCTGCGCCCGCTGCAGTGTCGCCAAGGCCTGGGTGACGGTATTCGCGCTGAGCCCCGCCGCCGCAGCGAGCTGACTCACCGAGGAATCCGGGGCTGCATGAATGGCGAAGAGTATTTTTATTCGGGTCGGATCGGCGCAGAGGGAAAACACCTCTGCCCACTGGGAAATGCGTCGTTGGGCATCGTTGACCGCATCGGCAGCGATCTGGCTGCGCTTGCTTTCCATCTATTCGCTTCCTCCCCCGAATTTCGGTCCCCGCGGCGTGACACCTGTTCGGCTGGACACATGTATCCTGTGAACATATCCCCCCCAACCCTAGAGTAGCGAAAGGATCCTCCCTGCGTACGCCAAACAGCCGCAGCCGCGTTATCGCCTTCTTGACGCTTCCGCTGATCTTATTCACCGCCGGCTGCCAGCCTGCCAGCGGACAGGCTGCTGATGAGCAACCCATCTCCCTGCTCACCGCGGCGCTGCCAGAAACCCTGAATCCGCTGGCCGGCTTCGACAGCTACGGCCTAGGGAAAATCAACGAGTCGCTGTTCACCCTCGAAGGCGAACAGGATCAGCTTCCGAATCTCGTGCCCCTCTTGGCGGCCAAAGAACCAAAAATTTCCGCCGACTCTCTGGTTTGGGATATCTCGCTAAGCCAAGACATCAAGTTCAGCGACGGCACCACCTTCGACGCCCAAGACGTCGTGGCCAGCTACAAGGCGATCCTCGATCCGCGAACCGCCTCGCCCCTTGCCGGCAGCTTGGAGAATCTGGAGTCCGTCTCCGCGCCCAACGAACATACCGTGCGCTTTAAGCTCAAGGAAGCGCAGGTGTCCTTCAAGACCTCGCTGCTGATCGGCATCGCCCCGGCAGATCTCGTCGACCCGGCAAAACCGGTCGCCGAATCGGCACTCAGCCGCACGCCGGTTGGCACCGGGCCGTATGTCGTGGAGAATTTCTCCTCTGCGCAGCTGGTGCTCACCGCCAATCCGAATTACCGCACCGGTCCGGTCCAGGCCTCCCCGGTGATCTACGAGGCGGCGCCCGATGACAACGCCCGGAGCCAACGATTGGCCACGGGAGGATTCACCGGCACGGTGCTGCCTCCGCGGCTGGCCCACAGCTTTGCCGGCCGCGCAGGCTACGAGGTGCTCACCGCTACCTCGGCGGACTGGCGCGGCATCTCCCTGCCCGCGGAGCATCCGTTCACCTCAGAGCCCGAGGTACGGCTGGCGCTGAACCTCGCGGTCGACCGCGAGCAGCTGATCGACGCCGTGCTCGATGGCAGCGGCCGGCCGGCATATACCTTCGTTTCCCCCGAATACGGCCGGAATTATGCGGCGAAGGCGACCTTCGCGCATGACCCGGAACGCGCCGCCGCCTTGCTCGACAAGTCCGGTTGGGTCGAGTCGGAGCACGGGGTTCGCAGCAAGGACGGGGCCGAGGCGGCATTCACCGTGCTGTACAACCCGGGAGACACCTTGCGCCGCGACCTCTCCCTGGCTGTGGCAGCGCAACTAGCCGAATTCGGCATCACGGTGGATGTTCGGGCAGCGACCTTTGACGAGGCCGAGCCACGCAGCACCCAAGATGCCATCATGCTCGGCGGTGGCGACGACCCCTACGACGTTGATACCCAACTCTATAAAATGCTCCATTCCTCCTACCCGGAAGCCGGGGCCTACTATGACAACCCCAGCCGGTATGCCGACTCGGAGATGGACGAACAGCTGCATATCGGACGCACCAATCTGGACCCGGACGCGCGGTCCGCGGCCTACCGGAAGGTTCAGCAGCGCTACGTTCAGCAGCCTTCCATGCTCCTGCTCGCCTTCCTGGACCACACCTACGTGCAGCGCAGCGACGTCAGCGAACACTGGAATACCTCCTCGCTGCTCCTGGAACCCCACGACCACGGAACCACCTGGGGCCCTTGGGCAAAAATCCATGAATGGACCCGCAAGCAATGACACGGCGCCGCGGGCAGCCAGGTGGCCAACGGCTACGGGTGCGCACCGCCTCAGGCATCCTCGTGCGCCGGTTGCTCCTGGCCCTGCCGGTCACCGCGGGCATCACCGCCCTGGTGTTCTGGCTGGCCTCTGTTGCTCCTTTCAACCCGTTAGCCAACTATCTCGGCTCGCGCTACGTACGCACCGATGCCACCCAGCGCGAAGCGCTGAACGAACAGCTGGGGCTGGACACCCCTTGGTTCCTCATGTGGTGGCGCTGGGCAGTAGACGCCGTGCACGGCGACTGGGGATTCTCCCGGCTCTATGCGCAACCGGTGCGCGAGGTACTGCTTGAACGGTTGCCCTATACCGCGCTGCTAACCCTGACCGGTTTGCTGCTCGCGGTCGTGGCTTCTCTGCTGCTGGCCTGGCTGGCCGCACGGCACCGAGCGGGCGTCCTGGACCGGGCGGTGGTGCTCTTCGCGCAGTCTGCCCAGGCGCTGCCACCCTTCGTCCTGGCCTTGATCGCCATCGCAATCTTTGCGTTGGGATTGGGCATGCCCGCCGGCGGGGTCTCCTCGGCCGGAGCGGCCCCGACCGCCGGCACCATGCTGGTGCATCTGATCCTTCCGGCGATGGTCCTGGCCGTGAGCCTCCTGCCCTGGCTGCTGCTGAACCTGCGCAGCTCAATGTTCGAGGTCCTCGAATCGGATGCGATACTCGCCGCGCGTGGGCGCGGGGTATCCGAAGCGCAGATCCTGCGCCACGAGGTATTGCCGGTTGCGGCCCTGCCTTTTTTGACCGTGGTGGGCAGCAGGTTGGGCGAGCTAGTCACCGGGGCGCTCCTCGTGGAGAGCGTATTCGCCTGGCCGGGCATCGCCTCGGCCGTCATCGATGCAGCGGTGGCGGGAGATTTTGCCCTGCTCGCGGCCGTCACCGCTTGTTCCTGCCTGATGGTTTTTGCCGGCAACGCGTTGGCCGACGCCGGTTACGTCCTGGCGGATCCGCGGGTGCGCGATGTCTAGACGACAGCTTTCCGCCGGACTCATAGTTGGCGCGCTGGTGCTCTATGCGGTGTGCGTGCCGTGGCTGAACCCGCAGGCGGTTCACCGCGCAGACCTCAGCGCCGTCTTTCATCCGCCAGGCCTCGATCACCTGTTCGGCACCGATCAGCTGGGACGGGACCTGTGGGTGCGTTCGGCGCAGGCGCTGCGGCTCTCACTGCTGCTGGCAGCGGCCTCCGCTGCCGCATCCACGCTCATCGGTGTGGGAGTCGGCGTGCTGGCCGCCTACGCAGGGGGAATCGTCGACCGGATCGCCATGCGTCTGGTGGACACCTTGAACGCGGTGCCGCACCTGCTGCTGAGCGTGGTGGTGTTGTCCATGTGGCCCGGGCGGTGGTGGGCTATCGTCGCCGCGATCGCGCTGACGCACTGGACGCAGGTCGCGCGCATTGTCCGTTCGCGTTTAATCAGCGAACGCGAATCACAGTATGTGGCGCTGTCCCGGGCGGCTGGCGCGCGGCCCCTGGCGATCTGGGTAAATCACCTGATCCCCGCGGTAGCTCCCCAGGCTGCCATCGCCTTGGTGCTGCAGCTGCCCCATGCCATCTGGCATGAATCGGCATTGTCCTTCCTGGGCGTGGGACTGCCCCCGCAGGCGGCGTCCTTGGGGCTCATCCTGGAAGACGCCCGCGGCGGGGTGCTCTCCGGAGCCTGGTGGCTGCTGGTGATCCCCGCGGGCTTGCTGGTGCTGCTCAGCGCGGCGCTCTCCGCACTGGCCCACGAATCGGTTTCGCGATCCCGGACTCGGCGGCCGGCACCGCAGAACGCTTCCGGGGGATCCGCACCCACCGCAGCGAACCAGCCCGCCATTGAGGTCCGGGACCTGCGGCTCTGGTCCGAGTCCAAGGCCGGGGTGCGCACCGAGATCCTGCACGAGCTGAACTACCAGGCAAAAACCGGACGCGTCAACGTCATCCTCGGGCCTTCCGGCGTCGGCAAAACCATGCTGCTGCGAGCCATGGCAGGGGTGCTTCCGCCTGCGCTGCAGGCCACCGGTTCCCTGTTTCTGCATGGGGCACGGCTGCAGTTGGGAACCACGCCTCATGCCACCGGCGGGCGGTTGGCCTTCGTTCCGGGGTCCGCGGCCACCGCGCTCAATCCGGTGCGCACCGTGGGCGCCACGATGCGACGCGAATTGCGCCGGCAGCGCCGCGGCAGCTCCGCCAAGGCGGTGGGCCAGGCCTTGGAACGGGTCGGACTGGATGCGCAATTGCGCATGCGCTTTCCGCATGAGCTCTCCGGCGGCCAGGCCCAACGCGTGCTGCTTGGCTTGGCATTGCTCGGCGACGCGCAACTGATTCTCCTCGACGAACCGACCTCGGCCTTGGACCCGGCGAGCCGGCAGCAGCTTGGCGAGGTGCTGCAGGGTCTGGCCCGTGCGGGCCGCACCGTTGTCATGGTCACCCATGATCTGGAACTTGCCGCCGAGCTGGCGGACGAGGTGAGCGTGGTGCAAGACGGCCGCGTGGCGCGCAGCATAGAAACGCGGCAGGAGAAGATCCAATGAGCCTGGAATTAGTCGACGTCTGCTCTGGATATCCGAGTGCGCCGCAGCTGCTTCGCGGGGTGAATCTGCGAATCGAGCGGGGCGAAGTAGTGGGTATCCGAGGGGACTCCGGGGCCGGGAAAAGCACCATGCTCAACATTGCGGCGTTGCTGAAGTCCCCCGCCAGCGGGCGGGTAGTGGTCGCCGGGCAACCGGTGGACCCGCGCCGCCCGGCGCCGCTGGAAATCCGCACCAAAATTGGCATCGTGCCCCAGTCCCCGCGCGCGGCCACCGATCCCCGACAACGTCTAGGTGCCCTGTTGGCGGCCCCGCTGGCCTTCGCCGACGGCGCGATCAAGGTCCGCCCCGAACGCTACCGCGACCAATTGCACCGGCTATGCCTGCGCGTCGAGCTCGACCCGGGATTGCTGCAACGCCGCGCGGCGGAGGTTTCCGATGGCCAGCTCCAGCGGGTGCTGCTGGCGCGCGCGCTGAGCCTGGACCCTTGGGTCCTGGTGTGCGACGAACCGACCGCGCAACTCGATGAGCAGACCAAGGCAACGATCTTGCGGCTGCTCACGGCGCAGGCGGCGGCAGGTTCGGCGGTGCTGCTGGCCTCGCACGACGCCGTCGGCCTGCACGCGATTTGCGACCGGGTACTGGACTTCCCCGGCTCATTTATGCCACCTTTAGCCGCTGCCCGGAAAGCACCGGGAGCACCAGACCTCGTGTGAAGCGGCGCCAATCGGTCTCTTTGACCCACTATTTAGCCTGCGAGTCCGGTGTTTAGGGTTCCGCTTGCTTCTTTGGAATAATCCCAAGTGGTGGCGCTTGGCCACCGGCGCCTTTCGCCACTTCTTCTCCGGCCAGTGAGCCACCTCCTGCCGGCCAATGACCGCGGCTCTCAAGCCAGATCAAGGGACTGTGATTCTAATGTCTTCGAAAATCCGTATTGGCATAGCCGGCTATGGCAACCTCGGCCGCGGCGTGCAGGCCGCAATTTCCAAGAACCAGGATATGGAACTGGTCGGTGTCTACAGCCGCCGCGACCCGCAGAGCCTCGAACTGGCCCAGCCAGCCGCGCGCTACTCGGTTGACGTCTTGGCCGAGCACGTCGACGATATCGACGTGCTGATCCTCTGCGGCGGTTCCAAATCCGACTTGCCCGAACAGGGCCCGCGGCTGGCGGCGCTGTTCAACACCGTGGACAGCTTCGACACCCACGCGCGCATCCCGGAGTACTACGAGTCCGTGGACGCTCCGGCGAAGGCCGCGGGCAAGACCGCGCTCATCTCCGCCGGTTGGGATCCGGGCATGTTCTCCATCAACCGGGTCTATGGCGAAGCCCTGCTGCCGGACGGGGAAACCTACACCTTCTGGGGCCGCGGGCTGAGCCAGGGACATTCCGACGCGGTGCGCCGCGTGCCCGGAGTCGCCGCCGGCGTGCAGTACACCATCCCCAGCCCCGAGGCGATCGAGCAGGTGCGCGCCGGGCTGCGCCCGAGCCTGAGCACCCGCGAGAAGCACCAGCGCGAATGCTTCGTGGTCCTTGAAGACGGCGCAGATGAGAACACCGTGCGCCAGGCAATCGTGAGCATGGAGCACTATTTCGACCAGTATGACACCACCGTGCACTTCATCGACGCGCAGCAGCTGGCGGCCGAGCACTCGGACATGCCGCACGGCGGATTCGTGATCCGTTCGGGCACTACCAGCGACGCGCAGAAGCAGGTTATCGAGTACTCGCTGGCGCTCGGCTCCAACCCGGAGTTCACCTCCAGCGTGCTGGTGGCCTATGCCCGCGCGGTGCACCGCATGAACCGCGCCGGTACCACCGGCGCGCAGACCGTCTTCGATGTGGCCCCGGGGCTGCTTTCGCCACGCTCCGCGGCACAGCTGCGCGCGGACATGCTCTAAACCCAACCTGCGCTAGTACTTGCGCAGGTTCACCGGCCCCTGGCCGCGCAAGCGCGCACGCAGCTCGTTGACGATGCCCAGCATCACCGCGGTGGCGGACTCGGTCGAGGTGCCAAGCGTGCGCACGGCCACCCCGGCGGTGGGCGTCTGCGAGACGCCCACGTGCACCGCTTGGCGCTGCTGCCCGGCAATCCGGTAGGCGACCTCGCGCAGTTGCTCCACCAGCGCCGCGTCGATGCGCGCATCCACCGCCAACAGCATGCCCACGTGGGTAGCTTGCTGGAGGTAGAGCTGCGAGTCGAGCGACTGTTCCCCCGGCTGCACCCAGAGGTTGTCCAGCACCGCCAGCTTCCCCTCCACCCGCACCTGCGTGCGAAGCCGCAACTGGTCATAGCGGAAGAGCGTGCCGTCCGGGCTCCACCCCGGGGTGAGGATCTCGAACTGCACCAACGAGGCATCGGCCGCCATATCCACCACCAGTTCCTGGCGGTAGCTGGCATCCCGGTAGGCGATCAGCTGGTCGGGCAGGTATTCAAGTACCGCACCGGATCCCAAGCGCACCAGCATCTCCTGGCTGGCCTCGCCCTGCGGGGTGCGGTAGACCTTGGTGGCCGACTGCGTGGTCAGCAGCAGGCTGCTGCCGGCTTCCACCTCCACCTCGATGCCGTAGCGATCGGCCCCCAGGTACCCGCCGCCGGGGTTCACGATGGTGTAGCAGACCTGCGCGCTGTCATCCAGGTAGTGCGGACGCAGCACCCGCAAGGCACCCTGATGGTACTGCGCGGTGGCGATGTCCTTGCCCGAACGCCGGCCGATGCGCAGCCGCAGCTCCCCGACCAGCCGGCCGGTGAACGGAGTGGGAGCCAGCGCCGACGCGCGGCGCGCGGTGGGAGCGGCCACTAGCCCAGATCCGTCATCAGCACGTCGCGGCGCAACCAGCCAATAACCTGCTCCAGGCCTTCATCGGTTTTCAGGTTCGTGAAGCAAAATGGCTTGTCCGCGCGGAACTGCTTGGAGTCCGACTCCATCACCGACAAATCGGCTCCGACGTATGGGGCCAGATCGGTCTTGTTGATGATGAACAGGTCGGATTTGATCATGCCCTGCCCGGCCTTGCGCGGGATCTTCTCGCCCTGGGCCACGTCGATGATGTAGATGGAGAAATCCACCAGCTCCGGAGAGAATGTGGCCGAGAGGTTGTCTCCCCCGGATTCCACGAAGATGATCTGCAGATCGGGGTGCTTGGCCTTCAGCTCCTCGATGGCCGCAGAGTTCATCGAGGTATCCTCGCGGATGGCGGTGTGCGGGCAGCCTCCGGTCTCGATCCCGACGATCCGATCCAGCGGCAGCACCCCGTTGGCGGCCAGGATCTTGGCGTCCTCGATGGTGTAGATGTCGTTGGTGATGGCGGCCATGGAGATCTCGCCATCCAGCGCGCGGGTGATGCGCTCGATGAGCTGGGTTTTGCCGGCCCCGACCGGGCCTCCGACGCCAATGCGGATTGGTTCCATTGTTGTGCTCCTCAAATTATTGGGGCCGCCAATCGGCGGCCGGTGTACTAAGACATGAACATGCGGGCGCGCAGGTGCTCATGTCGCATTTGCGCGATCTCCAGGCCAGGGATCGCGGCGCCCAGGTCTCCGTCATCAAGGCTGAAGATCTTCGCCACGGAGCGCGTCACCGGTTCGTGCATGGCGCGCAGTACCCGTTGGCCCGCATTCTGGCCCAGCGGGATCGCGCGGATGGCGTTCTGCGTCAGGCTCGTGACGGTGGAGAACAGATAGCTGTTCACGGTGTCCGCCACCGGGGCTCCGGCCGCGCGGGCACCGAGCGCGAAGGCGATCCCCGGATGCCCGGCGCAGCGCCCGGATTCAACCGCCTGCACATAGCCTTCGAGTTCCTCGCTCGGAGAGACGACGCTGGCCACCGCGAGCATCCGCTTGCCCATTTTGACGGCGGCTTCGCGCAGCTGCCGCGGCAATGCCGCGGCGTGGATCATCGCGTCCAACTCCATGATCCGCTCCGGGCTCATCGCCTCGTGGGCCAGGCGCACCACCAGCCCGTCGGTGTAGCTCAGCGATTGGGTGAGGAACAGCTCCACCCACTTGGCGAAGCTCTCCTCGTCATGCACCCCTCCGTCCGCCAGATAGCTTTCCATCCCGAAGGAGTGGCTGAATGCCCCGGTGGGCAATGCCGAGTCGGAAAGCTGCATCAGGGTCAGCAGGTGCGATGCGCTAGTGGGTGTGTTCGGCATGGCGGAACGGTACCGGCATCACGCGTTCTTGCCGGTTGTACGGGGTTTGCTGGTGCTCCAGGAAGTCGGACACGGTGTGGTCGTACTGGACCACCATCACCTGCGCCGCGTATTCGGATTCTTCGCCGAAGAACTGCGCCTGCAGGTGGCGGTTGCCCAGCGCGTGGGCGACCTGCCCCATTTCCAGGATGCTGCGCGGGGCGATCACCAGCACGTCGGTGGGCAACACCGACACGGTGATCATTTCGGTATCCGAAAGGTACAGGATGTCCCCGTCCCGCAGGTCCGGGCCGGGGGCCAGCCGGATCCCCAGTTCCCGGTTGTGGTCGCTGGTGACGCGTTGAATCCTCTTGACCAGCGCGGAGCTGGGCAGCACCACCTTTTCGTGGTGCCGGCCGGCGTACCGCTCGGCCGGCAGCTCGTGGACATTGCCCACAAGTTGTTCAATGATCATAGTTCTCCTCTAGAATTTGCCGGGCCGCAAACGGCCTAGAACAGGAAATAGCGCTGAGCCATCGGCAGAACCTCTGAAGGTTCGCAGGTGGCCAGCTCACCGTCCACGGTGACCTGGTAGGTCTGCGGGTCAACCAGGATCTCCGGGGTCCCGCTGTTATATTTCAGATCCGACTTGGACAGCTCGCGGATTCCTTGGCAGGCGCGGATCACCTTGCGCAGGCGCAACCGCTCGGGCACGCCCTCGTCGATGGCCGCCTTGGACAGGAAGGTGATCGATGATGCCTGCACCGCGGTGCCCAAGGCACCGAAGTTCATCCGCATGGTGCGCGGCTGCGGGGTGGGGATGGACCCGTTCGCATCTCCCATCACCGACTGGATGATCTGTCCGCCCTTGATGATCATCTCCGGCTTGACCCCGAAAAATGCCGGATCCCAGAGGACCAGGTCGGCGAATTTGCCTTCCTCGACGCTGCCGATGGAATCTGCAATGCCGTGGGCAATGGCCGGGTTGATCGTGTACTTCGCGACGTAGCGCTTGAGCCGGAAGTTGTCCCCCACCACGCCGTCGCCCTCCAGCTTGCCGCGCTGGCGTTTCATCGCGTCGGCTACCTGCCAGGTGCGCAAGACGACCTCTCCCACCCGGCCCATGGCCTGGGAATCCGAGGAGGTAATCGAGAAAACGCCCATATCGTGCAGCACGTCTTCGGCGGCGATGGTCTCCGGGCGGATCCGCGAGTCGGCGAAGGCCACATCCTCGGGAATATCGGCATTCAGGTGGTGCGCGACCATCAGCATGTCCAGGTGCTCGTCCACCGTGTTGTTGGTGTAGGGAAGCGTCGGGTTGGTGGATGCCGGAAGCACGTTGGGCAGCCCCGCCATGCGGATGATGTCCGGGGCGTGGCCGCCGCCGGCGCCTTCGGTGTGGAAGGTGTGGATCACCCGTCCGGCAATGGCCGCGATGGTGTCTTCCACGAAGCCGCATTCGTTGAGCGTATCGGCATGGATGGCCACCTGCACGTCGAATTCGTCGGCAACCTTCAGCGAGTTGTCGATGGATGAGGTGGTGGCGCCCCAGTCCTCGTGGATCTTCAACCCGATCACCCCGGCGCGTACCTGTTCGGCGAGCGGCGCACGGTCGCTGGCGTGGCCCTTGCCGAGCAAACCGATGTTGATCGGCAGGTTCTCCACCGCCTGCAGCATCCGGGAGATATGCCAAGGTCCGGGGGTAACCGTGGTGGCCTTGGAAGCGTCCGAGGGGCCCGCTCCGCCACCGATGAGCGTGGTGGTGCCGGCGGATAAGGCCACCGGAACCTGGTCCGGGGAGACGAAGTGGATATGGGTATCGATGGCCCCGGCGGTGAGGATCTTGTGCTCGCCGGCGATGATGTCGGTGGCCGCGCCGATGACGATGTCCACGCCATCGGAAATATCCGGGTTGCCGGCCTTGCCGATCTTGAAGATATGCCCATCGCGCAGGGCCACATCCGCCTTGTAGATGCCGGTGTAGTCCAGCACAACGACGTTGGTGATCACCGTATCGGGC
Source organism: Arthrobacter sp. MYb224 (assembly GCF_002975455.1). Lineage (NCBI taxonomy): Bacteria > Bacillati > Actinomycetota > Actinomycetes > Micrococcales > Micrococcaceae > Arthrobacter > Arthrobacter sp. MYb224. The sequence continues at coordinate 383,287 of NZ_PCPU01000004.1, forward strand.
ACATCCTGGTCACGGGTCAACCGTCCGTTTTGACCCATGCCGTCGCGGATGACCTTGCCGCCGCCGAAGACGACTTCCTCGCCGTAGGTGGTGTAGTCCTTTTCAATTTCAAGGATAAGTTCGGTGTCTGCCAGGCGGATGGCGTCGCCGGTGGTAGGCCCGTACATTTCCGCATATTGCTTGCGGCTGAGTTCGAAGCTCATCTTTAGCTCTCCTGCTCTTCGTCCGGGCCTGGCGTCTGCGATTTCTCGGCCTGCCGGACCTTATGCGGCTTGGGCGGCAAGCTCTCGTCCACCGGGTCCACGCCGAAGGTGGTGTGGAAACCAATTGTTTCTTCGCTCTTGTTGGGCAGATCGATATCGTAATCCTCGACCAGATCGGCCTCGACGATCGGGTCGATACCCGCGGAACCACCAATAGCGTCGGTTTCGACAACCGGGACGGTGCGTCCCAGCGGTCCGTTCACCCGGTCCTGGAAGCCGTGGACTTCGCGTGCGCCGGCGTATTCCACCAGGTGCACGGTGCGTGCATCCCCTGGTTCAAAGCGCACGGCGGTTCCCGCAGGGATGTCCAGGCGGAATCCGCGGGCCGCGACTCGGTCAAAATCCAGCCGCGGGTTGGCTTCTGCAAAGTGGAAGTGCGAGCCGACCTGGACCGGCCGGTCCCCGCGATTGACCAGGTTCAGGATTCGGGTCTGTTGACTCGCATTACAGACGATTGGGTCATCGGCAAGTATGTACTCTCCCGGTTTCATCTCTACTCCTGTACTTAACGAATCGGATTGTGGACGGTGACCAGCTTGGTCCCGTCGGGGAACGTTGCCTCGACCTGGACGTCGTGGATCATCTCTGAGATTCCGTCCATGACATCTTCGCGGGTCAGGATCGTTGTACCGTAGCTCATCAGATCGGCAACGGTTCGTCCGTCGCGCGCTCCCTCGATAAGTTCGTAGGTAATGATGGCCACCGCTTCGGGGTGGTTGAGCTTCAAACCGCGTTCTTGCCGGCGGCGGGCCAGATCGGCCGCGACGACGATCATTAGTTTCTCTTGCTCGCGGGGAGTTAAATGCATCAGTTCCCTTCCAAATAATTAACAAATTGACGTTAATTTCATGCCGTCGGATTTGTTCTAGGCCAGGTTTGCGACCTGCATTTAAGGCAAGGATAGCAGAGCAAACTCGAAGCGCTCGGAGCACCAGAATTCGGGAAAGATGTCGCCCTGCCTAGATTGCACCAACGTTTGTCGCAATCAGCACTAACCGCCATGTCAAGTTTCAATTAGAGTGAAAAATCAACACCATTTCAGCGCCAGATCTTTGCCGTCCTTTGGGGTATCGGGCGCGGGTATAAATAATTCTGGCCGTGGGAAGGTGAATAAGCATGGTTATTCAGCTGCAGTCCAGATTTGCTGGTGGTATGGGCAACCGAGGCGCGGGGTGGTACCGCATTCTTTTTGGATGGATGCATTTGCCTGCGGCGCGCCAAAAGCCGGGATTCGACTGTTGATGTCGATTCCCGGCTCGGGCGCGGATCACTTGCTACTTTTGCAACGCCTCAACCTGCGCAAAGTGCGGCATTACCTGCTCGATGAACAACTCGAGCGAGCGCTTCTTTTCGGCATGGCTGAGCGTGTTGTCGTTCCAGAAGCTGAACTCGGTGACTCCCAGCACCTCATAGCGGCGCAAGCGCTCGACAACTTCGGCAGGGGTGCCGATCGTTGCGGACTTGTGATGGGGCTTGGCTCCATGAACCCATCTACCGGTTCCTGCTTGTTTCCAAACCACGCGTCGAAGGTGCGGTAGAACTTCTGCACGCCTTCGGTGTCCGCACGCCGGCCCTCCGGCTCGTCTTCGGCGTGAACATAGGTGTGGCGCAGGACCATGATCTCCGGACGCTGTGCAATTTCCGGGTGGTCGGCAATCGCGGTTTCGTACTTCTCCACCAGGGACTGGACTTCTTCGTCGCCCTTCATCAGCGGAGTGACCATCACGTTGCAGCCGTTGGCCACGGCAAAGTCATGGGATTCCGGGCTGCGCGCGGCAACCCATACAGGCAGGTCGCGCTGCACCGGCTTATTCCTGGGAACTAGAGCTGAAAGCGGAAAACCTAAGGCTTTGGCCATCTCTGATTACTCTTCAATCCCTTTGAGCCCCGCTGGCTATGGTGTGAGTACATCAGATTTCTTCTACCTGCTCTGCGTAGTTCGCCTCTGTTCACTTAGCCAACTGTGCCCCTTCACGTGAGCAGATAGACACCTGTTTCATCCTTCTTTTCTAATTCGGTTGACAACTTCGCTGATATCGTTTGGCAAGAAGATTCTGGCTGAAGCCCGTTGAACAACTCCCCAATCGCAATGATTGTGGCGGAAAATCGCGAACTCTTCCAGATCAGAACTCTCACCATTTTCGTGCGCCGCGTTCGTCACGCAGAAGTTTCCAACATCGAACCGATGGCCTACTAGGCCGGTCGATTCTACGACGGCGCAAATCTAGAGACGCTCTAGCACCCGTCAATCAGCCGACCTCCTAGGCACCGTGTCATGCGATGCCAGAACATCGAAGCGGAGAAAAACATGGTCGAAAAAACCCTGGCGGAGGAGTCCAGCAATGTCTCCTCGGCCAAGAACCTAGACAACGCCCTCGGCGAGAAACCGCGTGTAGGCAGCGTTTTCTATACCGCCATGATTCTGCTGGTGGGGATCCTGCTTTGGGCTAGCCTTTCACCGGAAAGCCTTGGCGCGCTGATGACCTCCAGCATGGACTGGGTCACGCGCACCGTCGGTTGGAGCTACCTGGTGGTGACCCTAGGATGCATCGGACTCATGATCTTCCTAGGAACGAGCCGCTACGGCGGCATCCGGCTGGGCAGCGAGGATTCACGCCCCGAATACTCCACCTGGGCTTGGCTGGCAATGATCTTGTCCGCCGTGATGGGCATCGGTCTGATCAGCTACGGCGTAGCAGAACCGATCTCGCACTTCATGGCCCCGCCACACGGTCTGGAAGACCCTGGCACCCTGAACGCGGCAGTTCGCGCACTGCAGTTCAGCTTCTTTGACTGGGGCCCGCATGCTTGGGCGGTCTTCGGCGTCTTCGGCTTGGCAATCGGCTACTCCACGCACCGGAAGGGCCGCCCGGGGCTCGTCTCACCGATGTTGCGACCGGTTCTCGGACGCCTCGTGGACGGCTGGTTCGGCAAGCTGATTGACGTGTTTGCCATTCTGGCGACGCTGTTCGGCACCACGACTTCATTGGGTCTGGGCGCTGCGCAAATCGAAGAGGGCCTGAACCGAGTATTCGGTCTTGCCACAGGTGTCGGCGTGCAAATTGTCATTATCGCGGTCATCACCGTCCTGTTCACCTTGTCTGCACTTTCCGGGGTCAATCGCGGCATCAAGTACATCAGCCAGATCACGATGTCATTGTCGGTACTGCTGGCACTATTCGTCTTGATCTTCGGCCCCACCAGCTTTATCGGAAATATTTTCTTCCGCTCCGTAGGCCAGTACTTCAATGATTTCTTCCAGGTTTCACTAATCACTCCGACTACGCCTGATGACCTTCAGTGGATGCAGTGGTGGACGTACTTCATGATGGCCTGGTGGCTTAGCTGGGGCGCATTTGTCGGAGTATTCCTTGCCAAGATATCCAAGGGCCGCACCATTCGTCAGTTCGTCGCAGGCGTTCTGGGCATTCCAAGTTTGGTGTTCTTTGCATGGTTCACCATCTTCGGCGCAAGCGCAATCAAGTTCGAGATGGATGGTGCTCCGATCGCGGCGCAAACCTCGGAGAATCTCAACTCCGCGTTCTTCGCGATGCTCGCCGAGCTTCCACTGGTAGAGCTCACCTCCGTGGTGACCATGATCTTGGTCGTGCTGTTCTTCGTCTCCGGCGCAGACGCAAACACATTTGTTTTGAGCATGATGTCCAGCAATGGGCATTTGAACCCAACGCGTCCGGTTCTGGGCATCTGGGGCATCCTCACCGGCCTGAGCGCAGTGCTGCTGTTGCTAGTTGGCGGGCTCTCCGCCCTCCAACAGGCAGCAATGCTTTCGGCGCTGCCATTTACGATCATCGTGGCGCTACTGGGAATATCGCTCACGATGGAACTGCGCAGAGATTCAGGTCTCCCGGTTTTGGTTAAATCATAGGATCGATAGTCGCCGAGTTGCGCACGAACTAATACTCGCGCCGCAGCCCAACGGCCCAATCCTTAGGCATCTACGCCACAGTGGCTCACGCAGAAATGCGCGACGCTGCTGTGGCGGCCTTGCTTTATGCTGCCACTAATCAGATTCAAGTGTTTTTGCGGACCTGCCGAAGGACTGAACTAAGGTTGGGTTCAAAGGTTGGGTTCAAAGGTTGGGTTCAAAGGTTGGGTTCAAAGGTCGGCTACCTGGCCCGGCACCTGAGGTAAAGGAATTCCGCTTGGCTTGGTTTGGACGTAAGAAATCCGTTGATCCGGAGAAAATTCAGCCTGGCTTAGCCCTAGTCCCGCAGCTGGAAGGGCCGGGATTCGTCCTGCGCGCTACGAGTGCGCCTGCAGGATTCAAGTCCCGCTCCTTGGCTACTGTTGCGGAAATTAGATTCGAATTGGGCGCCGGGTGGTTCCACCGAGATGATCTGCAACGGTTTTTCGATAGGAAAAATTCAATTGCTGAATCCTGGAATGGCAGCGATACCGAACTTTTCCTCTGCATGGTCTCAGGCGTCGCCAAAGGCTCCATAGCCGATAAAGCGCTATCGGCCCAAGCCGGGCTCCCCGCCGGTTCCGCAGTCCTGCTTCGGCCGGCAAACGACGGGTTAGAGATCGTGCTGCTGCTTGACTCAGCGCAGTTGGAGCGCATCTCGGTTTGGCTGCAAGCCTTGCCCAAGATCTAGCGGTACCGCACAGTAACGGTCCGTTGGATCGTGCCCTGCACCAAGCAGGCCCTGAAGATTCAGTATTCACGCAATTGCCTATCGAGGCCGGGCACCGAATCTTGAACGGTCTACTCGTCTGCGGCGTGAACGTCTTTTTCCCACGCTTCGACCGGACCGGGCACCACACGAAATAGCGGATGAGGCGGCAGCCCGCCGACCTCCCGCGCCATCAGTGCGCTGGCGCTTTCTGGGGCACGAATCTCCAGCTTGCGCAGCAGGTGGCAGTACTCGAAATTCAATTGGCCGCTGGTGACAGCCAGTTGACCGCTGCTCCCTGCTGGCACGGAGTGCAGAATTTTCGTCTGGTCAAACCGGTACCCGCGCTTCAACGATTCATCGTGGAGCCCCTGCAGGTATGCCCCACCATCCGCAACGGGGCGCCCGACGCCCGGAAGCGGACCAATTGCGGGTGATTTACATAGCCGGCGGTCTGCCCGGCGAGAGTTTTCTGGGCCAGCAGTGTTTCACGCCAGCATGCGACAAGGCCCTTGGCATCGAGCAGTTCGGGATGTAGGGACCAGAGGCGCATTCAATGATCCTACGCCGTGGGGAACTCGATGATTTCGCTGCGGATGAGGAAACGTTTGCCTTCCGGAGCCTCCACGGAAAAGCCCGATCCCCGCCCGTCGACCACATCCACGGTGAGCTTGGTGTGCTTCCAGTATTCGAATTGTTCCTTGGACATCCAAAAGTCGATCTGCCCCAATTCTTCTCCCGTCGCGTCCTTTAGCTCCAGCACCCCGAGCAGGATGTCCGCATTGCCGGTTTTGAAATCGCCTGCCGGATAGCACATAGGCGATGAACCGTCGCAGCAACCACCAGATTGGTGGAACATCAATGGTCCATGGATATTCCAGAGTTTGCGCAGCAATTCCAGGGTCTCGTCGGTAAAGGCGACGCGGGAAAATTCTTCCCCAATGATCGCAGCCCGGGATTCGGTGACGGTGCTCATGGAGTGCTCCTTTGCGATAGCGGTTAATTACCGCTGCCCGGATGCAACGATGGTTCGTTGAACCCGGGCAACGGTCCTTGCGGCAAACCCGTTAGGGCCAGTGTCCTACTATTTCTCCAGGTAGTCTATGACCACTCGTCCATCGATTTTGGCGTGACGCATCTCGTCAAAGACCGCATTGATATCATCGAGTTTCCGGGTGTGGAATGTCGGTTTGATTTTGCCATCCGCATAGAATTCCAGAGCCTCGATCATGTCCTGGCGGGTGCCAACAATTGATCCACGGATGGTCAAGCCTTTGAGCACAATGTCGAAGATTGGTGCGGGAAAATCACCGGCAGGCAAACCGTTGAATACGATCGTTCCACCGCGCCTGGTCATGCCGATAGCCTGCCCAAAGGCTGCCGGGTGCACTGCGGTAACCAGCACACCGTGAGTTCCACCGATCTTTTCCTGGATGACGTCGGCAGGTTCCTGCGCGAACGCGTTGACCGTGATTTCCGCGCCATGCTTGGTCGCCAGCGCGAGTTTCTCGTCTGCCACATCAATGGCAACCACACGCATTCCCATGGCAACCGCGTACTGCACGGCGATGTGGCCCAAGCCTCCGATGCCGGAAATTGCGACCCATTGGCCCGGGCGCACCCCGGTCATCTTCAGCCCTTTGTACACGGTCACTCCAGCGCATAGCACCGGTGCGATCTCATGCGGGTCGGATCCTTCCGGAATCTGCGCGGCGAATTTAGCGTCGACTAGCATGTACTGGCCAAAGGAACCATCCAGCGAGTAGCCTCCGTTGACTTGGGACTCGCACAGGGTCTCCCAGCCGGTACGGCAGAACTCGCAGCTACCGCAAGCGCTGGCCAGCCAGGCATTTCCAACCAGGTCTCCAACCGCTACCTCGGTGACGCCTTCGCCGATCTTTTCAACTGTTCCCACACCTTCGTGGCCGGGGATCAGCGGAAGCTTCGGCTTGACCGGCCAATCGCCTTCCGCCGCGTGCAGGTCAGTGTGGCAAACACCGGAGGCAATAAGCTTCACCAGGGCCTGCCCTGGGCCGGGCTCGGGAATCGGCGCGTCCTTGATCAGGAGCTCTTCTCCGAAGCCTTCAACGGTTGCGGCTTTCATCGTAGTCATGTAATTTTTCCTTTGCATGGCTTTGGAGGCGTGGGAGCACACGTGCATGTCCGGGAATGAGTCCAATCGTGCCCCGGGCGAGCACCTAGGTGACCCCACGCCTTCGGGGTCTCTTGAATTTTCTAGCGTAGCCGGCGGCGGTTTGCCGGCTTAGAAGAAGCCGAGCTTGTTCTCCGAGTAGGAGACGAGCAGGTTCTTGGTCTGCTGGTAGTGGTCCAGCATCATCAGGTGGTTCTCTCGACCGATACCGGAGGATTTGTAGCCACCGAAGGCCGAGTGCGCCGGGTAGGCGTGGTACTGGTTTACCCAGACACGTCCCGCTTGGATATCGCGGCCCGCACGGTAGGCGGTGTTGCCGTTGCGGCTCCAGACGCCGGAGCCCAGACCGTAGAGGGTGTCGTTGGCGATGCTCAGCGCGTCGTCGTAGTCGCTGAATTTCGTCACCGCTACGACCGGCCCGAAGATCTCTTCCTGGAAGATGCGCATCTTGTTCTGGCCCTCGAAGATGGTCGGCTGCACGTAGTAGCCGCCTTCCAGGTCACCGCCGAGTTCCGCCCGGGCACCACCGGTCAGCAGCTTCGCGCCTTCGGCCTTGCCAATATCCAGGTAGGAGAGGATCTTCTCCAGCTGGTCGTTGGAGGCCTGCGCCCCCATCATGACCTCGGTGTCCAGCGGGTTGCCCTGCTTGATGGCTTCGGTGCGGGCGATGACCTTTTCCATGAACTCGCCGTAGATGCTTTCCTGGACGAGTGCTCGCGATGGGGAGGTGCAGACCTCGCCCTGGTTCAACGCGAAAAGCGTGAACCCTTCTTGCGCCTTGTCGTAGAACGCATCATCCTTGGCCGCGACGTCCTCGAAGAAGATGTTCGGGGACTTTCCGCCGAGCTCCAAGGTGACCGGGATCAGGTTCTCGGAGGCATACTGCATGATCAGCCGGCCGGTGGTGGTTTCGCCGGTGAACGCGATCTTGCGAATGCGCTTGTTGCTCGCCAACGGCTTGCCGCACTCTACGCCGAAACCGTTGACGATGTTCAGCACACCGGCAGGCAGCAGGTCACCGATGAGTTCGGCGAGCACCAGAATCGAGGCGGGGGTTTGTTCGGCGGGCTTGAGGACTACCGCGTTGCCGGCGGCTAGCGCTGGAGCCAGCTTCCAGACCGCCATCAGAATTGGGAAGTTCCACGGGATGATCTGACCGACCACGCCCAGCGGTTCATGGAAGTGATAGGCGGTGGTGTCCTCATCCAGCTGCGACAGCGAACCCTCTTGGGCGCGGATCGCACCGGCGAAGTAGCGGAAGTGGTCTACCGCCAGCGGGAGGTCTGCATTCAGGGTTTCACGCACCGCCTTGCCGTTATCCCAGGTCTCGGCGACGGCAAGCATCTCGAGGTTGTCCTCGATGCGATCCGCAATCTTATTCAGAATGACCGCGCGGGCCGCCGGGCTGCTCTTTCCCCAGGCTGGTGCGGCCGCATGGGCGGCGTCCAGTGCTAGTTCGATGTCCTCGGCGGTTGAACGGGCAACTTCGCAGAAGGACTTTCCGGTAATGGGGGTGACGTTTTCGAAATACATGCCCTTGACCGGGGCAACCCACTCACCACCAATATAGTTCTCGTAGCGCGATTTGAAATTGACTAGTGCCCCATCGGTGTTCGGGTTTGCGTAGACGCTCATTGCTTCACGACTCCTTCGTCATCATCCGTGCGGTGGCGGAATGTTTCCGCCATCTGGCCATGAATGTGACTCTAGTCACTCAAAGGTTGCGGTTAGGTTGCATGCCCCACGCCGTCGCTGAGGAAGTTCAGTGCGGCATGACCGGAGACGGGGAGTCCACCGCCGCTGGCGGGCCTGCAGTCGGATCGCGCCGCCCGGTGCGCGTGGCGCCGACGCCGGCCAAGATGACCAGCACGATGCCCGCAATGGCCGCCGGACTCGGGATCTGCTGCAAGAAGAGCAACCCGACGACCATGGCGATGGCAGGTTCAAGGCACATCAGGGTCCCGAACGCCGAGGCAGTCAGTCGGCGCAGTGCCAGCAGCTCGAGGCTGAAAGGGATGACCGGCAGCAGCAGCCCGAGCCCAAGCCCGATGGCCAGCACCGGCAGGTCCATCCGGCCGATCACCTCCGGGCCCACCACCACCGTGGCGGCAATGGCCGCGATGGGCATCGAGATGGCCAGGGCGCCAATGCCGTCCACCGCATCCCCGGCGCGCTGCGTGAGCAGGACGTAGAGGGCCCAGCAAGCTGCGCCGACCAGCGCGAAAAGCACGCCCGCCAGATCCGCGGACCCCTGCCACGGTTCGGTCAGCCCGAGCACTCCGGCGGCCGCGACTAGCGCCCACCAGCGTCCGCGGCCCCGGCCCTGGATGATGGCGACAGACAGCGGACCCATGAACTCCAGCGCGCTAGCGGTACCCAGCGGGATCGTCTCCACCGCCTTCATGAACGCCAGCGTCATACCCGCGGTGGCCAACCCCAGCAGGGCGCAAATCCCCAGTGTTGCTCGGGAGTAGCGCAGGCGCCAGGGACGGGCAATGGCCACCAGGATGACGGCGGCCCAGGCTAGGCGCAGCCAGGCGACGCCCTCGGAGCCCAGAGTTCCAGCAAGTCCAATCGATGCGGCAAGGCCTAGCTGCACGCAGCCCATCGCGGCAAAGGCCATCAGCGAGCCGGCCCCGGCGGAGTTGGAAGTGTTCGCGGCAGTTGAGTTCATGGCTCCAGTAGAGCCGAGAAAAGTCATCCATGTCCACGCGAGAATCATCAACATATTGTCAATGAATCCTGCACAATGGAACCTATGGATACCCGCCGCCTGCAATACCTGTACGAGCTGGCCCGTATGGGCTCGATGCGGGCCGTCGCCGATGTGCTCGGAACCACCACCTCGACCGTCTCCCAGCAGATCGCGCAGCTGTCCAAGGAGACCGGCGCCAGGTTGCTGGAACCCGACGGGCGCGGCGTCCGGCTCACCCCCGCCGGCCGCCGGCTGGCCGAGCACGCGCAGAGCATCCTTGGCGCGGTCGACGCAGCGAAACTGGATCTGGATCCGGAAGCCGCTCCCTCGGGCACCCTGCGGGTCGCGGGATTCGCCACCGCGATCCGCACCACGCTGATGCCCATTTTCGAGGAGCTGGCGCTAGAGCACCCCGCGGTGAGGATCGTGGTGCTGGAGCACGAGCCCGCCGAGGCCCTGGCCCGGCTGGCGGTGGACGAGATCGACCTGGCCCTGACCTACGACTACAATCTGGCCCCGGACGATGCCGGACCCGGGGTGGACACGCTTCAGCTGTGGAGCACTCCCTGGGGGCTGGGAGTGCCCACCGCCGACGCCGTGCGGCTGGCCACCGGCGGCGGGGCCCCTGATGCCCCCGCGGTGCTGGCAGCTTTCCGCGACCGCGACTGGATCGGGAATTCGCGCAACGTCGCCGACGAGTCGGTCCTGCGGCTACTGTCCTCGATGGCCGGATTCACCCCGGCCATGCGCCACCAGGCCGACAGCCTGGATCTGGTCGAAGACCTGATCCTGGCCGGGCTAGGCGTGGGACTGCTACCGGAAAACCGGCCAGGGCGGGATGGGATCACGATTCTGCCGCTGCAGAACCCCGACCTGCGACTGCGCGCCTTCGCCCGGACTCGCACCGGGCGTGGCGCCTGGCCGGCCCTCGCGCTGGTGCTGGAGAAGATTCGCCAGGGACGGCAGCACGGATAATGGAAGCGCCTACGCCTCCAGCTCTTGGACCTCTGCAACAATCAGCGAACGCGCCGGCGAATCGGCTGGCAATTCGCGCAAGGCCGCACGCAAAAGGTCGGCATCGGCCAATTGCCGGCCAAGATTCAACAGCTGCTGCGGCCGACCCCGGTCCAGCGCCATTTCCCGCAACGCCGCCTCGGTCCGATGACGCAGCATCAGGACCCCCGGGGCCTGCGAGCGAACCAATAGTCCGGGCGAATACAATTGCAACGCCGCTTCCAGGTCCCCTAGCTCCAGCGCATCCCACAGGCGGCCCAAGGTCGTTTGCAGAGCCCACTGCAGCCGGTAGGGCCGGGAGGTCAGCGTCCGTCCGGGAAGTTCGGCCAGGACCTTGCGCAACCTGACCATTTCGGCGCGCACCGTGCCTTCGGCCGCCGCATCGGGCCGCTCGAAAAGCTCCTCCACCAGCCGGGCGGTATTCATGCCATCACGGTGCTGAGCCAGCAGCGTCAGAATTTCGGCATGCCGCAGTGAAATGGGCAACGATCCCAGATACACCCCATCGCAGCGGCCCAGATCCAGATAGTCGGGGTCCGCCACGACCCCGACTCCCGGCAGGAGCAGCTGGGTTTCGGCGGCCATGACGGCCGCTTGCAGCAACGGCATCGAATGCGTGGCGATCGCATCCGGGCCGCCGGTCAGGTCGATCGCGCCAATTACCTGTCCGGTGCGCGGGTTCCGAATCGGGACCGCCGAGCAGCTGTACTGCTGCGCCCGCTCATACAGGTGCTCAGCGCCCGATACCTGCGACCCGGACCCGGTGGCCAGCGCCATTCCGGGGGCGGAAGTCCCCACAGACCTCTCGGCCCAGTCGGCACCCGCCATGAAACCGACCCCTTCGGCCTGGCTCAGTGCACCATTGCTGCCGGCAACCCACAGCAAGGTCCCACCAGCATCGGCCAAGGCGACCAGCAGATTGGCGTCCGTAGCCGCGGGCACGAGCAGCTTTTCAAACACCGGCCAGATGCGCTGCAGTTCGCTCCGCTCGCGTTCCAGGCGCAACCGCTCGTTGCTCAGCACGGCGGGCTGTTCGACGGCCGAGGCGTGGGCCAATGACCTCTTCCAGGATTCGCGCACATCGTGCCGCAACGGAAGATCACCCAAGCCAGTGTCGGGGGCGCCTAGGAGTTCGCGGGCTTGCAAGGCCTGGCGCGACGCGTCAGTCCAATTTATGGCGGGCCCGCTCATATGCCTCCCCTACCCGGATGAATGGATCGCTTTTGCAATTCCAACCAGTTTAGGCGAACTCCGAAAGCTTTAGTAGAGCCTGCCGCTTATTGCATCGAGGGACGTAAAATCAAGGCGACAAATCATCTAGAAATAACGTTATCCATAGTCGATAAGTACCCTGAATTTTGGTTGAATTTCCACTTTTTTGCCCGCCGCTCTTTACCTTCCCCGAGCATCCGAGTATCGTACAACCAAATGGTTGTATATGAGTTGAGCGAAGAGCAGTCAAACAAGGTTTTCCGCGCCTTGGCAGATGCCACACGAAGAGACATCGTGAGGCGAACCCTGCACGCCGAGGTCAGCATCTCCGAACTGGCTGCCAGCTACGACATGTCTTTTGCCGCCGTGCAAAAGCACGTGGCCGCGCTGGAAGCCGCCGGTCTGGTCAGCAAGATCGCACGTGGCCGCGAGCGCATAGTTCGCGGGCAGCCGGACACCATCCGGCACGCGCAGGAACTACTCTCATCCCTCGAGGACATCTGGCGCCAGCGCATAAGCCGGCTCGATGACTTCCTCGCCGACGAGACTCCCTAAGGAGTAATCTCATGCCCGTCACATCAGTTGTCAAAGACGCAGAATCCCTCACTCTCACGGTCCACGCCGAATTCCCGGTCAAGGTATCCCGGCTCTGGGATGCCTACCTCGATCCGCGCCAGATCGAGAAGTTCTGGGGACCGGTCGAATACCCGGCAACTTTCACCCGTCACGATGCCGCACCAGGCGGCCGCACCCACTACCACATGACCTCGCCCGAAGGAGAGGAGTTCCACGGCTACTGGGAATGGAATGAAATCGTCGACCAGAAGTTCTTCGAAGTCACCGACGGTTTTGCAAATGCCGACGGCACGCCCAACGCCGAGCTACCGACCACCCGTATGGTCTTCAGCTTTGATCCGCAGCCAGACGGCACCAAGCTGACCATTACGGCGAATTTCGATTCCGCGGCAGACCTGGAACAAGAAGTCGACATGGGCATGATCGACGGGACCCGTTCGGCCATGAGCCAGATCGAACAGGTGCTGATAGATCTGCGCAACTATGCCCGAACGTTCACCACCGAAGCCCAGATTCTTTCGGATACCCAAATTCGCGTTAGCCGCATCATTCGCGGAACCCGCGATCAGGTTTGGCAGGCACACCATGACGCGGCGCTTATGAAGCGCTGGCTGCTTGGTCCCGACGGCTGGAAGATGACCGAATGCGTGCTGCCCGAGTCCGTTGGCGGAACCTACCGCTACCGGTGGGAGCCGGAGACCGGCACCGAGGGACAGGGCTTTGGATTCACCGGCGAGCTGCTCGAACTACTTCCCAAGTCGTACGAGCGGACCACCGAACAAATGATCGACACCGACTATCCGCCGACTATCAACGAGTCGACATTCGCCGAAAGCAGCGAGGGGACACTGCTGTCGATTGTGATCACCTATCCCGATGCCCAGACGCGTGACATGGTGCTGGCTACCGGAATGACCGACGGGATGGAGGCAAGCTACGCGCGGCTAGAATCTCTGCTCTGAACGCGATTCGCCCCACATCCGGCGCTCGGGCATCCTCGAATATGAAACACTTGGAAGCATGACTTCCCACAATGTGCGCGCGGGCCTGGATAAGCAGGCCAACCAGGTCCAGGAGATGTTCGATAATGTAGCCCCTCGCTACGATCTACTCAATACCCTGATGACCGGCGGCATCGTGAATTACTGGCGCAAGATCACCACCGAGGCGATCGCGCCCAAATCCGGCGAGCGCATCCTGGACCTGGCAGCCGGCACCGGCACCTCGTCGATGCCGCTGGCCAAGGCCGGAGCCACGGTGACCGCCTGCGACATGTCCGAGGGCATGCTGGCCGAGGGGCGCAAGCGCTACCCGGAGCTTGAGTTCGTCTACGGCGACGGCACCGACCTGCCATTCGAGGACAACTCCTTCGACGCGGTGACCATCTCCTACGGTCTGCGCAATATCTCGGACACCGAGAAGGCCCTGTCCGAGATGCACCGCGTAACCAAGCCCGGCGGGCGCATCGTGGTGGCCGAGTTCTCCACCCCCACCGTCACTCCGATCAAGGTGGCCTACCAGCAGTTCCTGCCGCGCGTAATTCCCGCGCTGGGCTACCTGGTCTCCTCGAACCCTTCGGCCTATGCCTACCTGGCCGAGTCGATCGCCGCCTGGCCAAACCAGCAGGACTTGGGCCAGAAGTTCATCAATGTTGGCTGGAAGAACGTCGAATTCCGCAACTTGACCGGCGGCGTGGTCGCCGTGCACCGCGCCTGGAAGTAGACCAACGCACTAGCCGGCTTTCGGCCCGTATCCGCAAATGGATACGGGCCGAAAGTGCTCGAGCACACCTTTTCCCGCCCCATCACCTGCTGTTACACTCGATTGCATGGATACCTACTAAGCCAGCCAATGACCAAGCACCCTATTTCCGGTGCAATCCGTTCATTTTGGCTACCGGCTTCGGTATCCCTTTTTTATGGCTCCTTTAAATAGTTGAGCCAGCTTCGAGATCCCTAAGCTCGGCAGCCTCTTCACATCCGTGGGAGAGCCACTTATGCCTTTGACTCCGCCGATCACACTGCACAACCTCAGCTTCAGTTGGCCTACCGGCGAGCGCGCCCTGACTAACCTGGAAGGCACTTTTCCTTCAGGACGCACGGGGCTTACCGGCGCGAACGGCAGCGGCAAATCAACTCTTTTGAAGCTCATCGCCGGGCAACTAAGCCCTAGCGAGGGCAGGGTGGAGGCCGCGGAAGAGCTCGCCTACCTGCCGCAGACACTTACCTTGCATCGGGACACCACCGTGACCGAACTGCTTGGGATCGATAGAACCTATCGCGCGCTGAAAGCCATCGAAGCCGGAAGCGTAGATCCCGAAGATTTTGATGCGGTGGGAGATAATTGGGACTTGGAGGCCCGGCTGGAGGCTGAACTGAGCCCCTTGGGACTCGGAACACTGGATCTGGATCGCCAGGTCGGCACCCTATCGGGCGGCGAAGCGATGCTGCTTGCGGTGCTCGGCCTGCGGCTAGCCGCATTGCCCATCACGCTGCTTGACGAACCAACGAACAACCTCGACGCACCAACCCGAGAATTGCTGTACGGGCTCGTGCGCTCCTGGAAGGGTACGTTGATCGTGGTCAGCCACGACATCGAGATGCTTGAGCTCATGGATCATACAGTGGAGCTGTACGCAGGAAAACTCAGAGTTTTCGGCGGACCCTACAGCGCCTACCGCGAGCAGTTGGAGACCGAGCAGCATGCCGCCGAACAGGCAGCAAAAACGGCCAGTGCTTCCCTAAAGGTGGAAAAACGCCAACGCGTCGAAGCCGAAACCAAACTCGCCCGCGCCAAACGCAAGAGGCGGGCCGAGCAGCTGGGAGGCGGCATCCCCAAGATTCTGGCCAATCATCTACGCCAGAAGTCCGAAGCCAACGCTGGCAAGATGCGTTCAAACCTCGACGGCAAAGTTGACAGCGCGCAGACCAAACTCGATCGGGCCGAAGAACGAGTCCGACAGGTAGAGCACATCAATCTGGAATTACCGGATCCGAAACTGCCTGCCAGCAAACAGGTTGCCCAGCTGAGTTCGGCCGCAGGTAAACACATTATCCAAGGCCCCGAACGCGTGGCGCTCATCGGCCCCAACGGGTCAGGTAAGACCACGTTGTTGCGGCAGCTGCTCTTCGGGGATGACGCTGGCGCCGGACCGTCTGGAAGGCTCTATCTGGAGCGGGTTGGCTATCTCCCGCAATTGCTAGTTGGACTTGACGAAGATCGTAGCGCCATCGAAAACATAGGCGAGGTCGCCCCATCGGCCGCGCCCGGGCAGGTGCGGAATATGCTCGCACGCCTGTTGCTCCGCGGAGCGAGCGTTGACCGTCCGCTGTCCGCGCTTTCCGGCGGAGAACGTTTTCGCGTTTATCTGGCCTCGCTGCTGCTGTCCGAACCTCCCGTGCAACTGCTCATTCTCGATGAGCCGACAAATAATCTGGATCTCGAGAGCGTGCGCCAACTCTGCGAGGCGCTGGCTCTCTACCGCGGCGCCTTATTGGTGGTCAGCCACGACCAGCATTTCTTGGACAAGCTGAATTTGGACTACCAGTTGGAGCTGTCTGCGGAAGGAACCATGACTAAGTCCTATCCCACGCCGGTTCGGTAGCCCCTCTGCGGCGTGTTGCCGGTTTACACTTGATCAAAGCACACCGCCGAGGACCCCGAAAGCAAGTTGAAAATGTCCTACCCCCAGCGCACCGTCGAAGTAGTCGCCACCGGCCTGGTCATCGATCAGTCTGCAACTCTGCTCTGGAACGACATCCGACGAGCATTCATTTACGAAACCGGCTCCGGCCATGAGACCCTCACTTGTGCCGAGTTCATGCTGACCGAGGGCTACAGCGTAGAGATCAACAGTCAGATGCCTGGCTGGGATTCGGCTATCGAGCACCTACCGCAACGCATCGAGAATCTGGTTGACGAACGCTAAGTGACTCATTGACCCGAAGCATCTAGGGTCATAGGCTCGGTGGGGTAATCACCCGTCTCTGCTGGGAGCCCCGATGGCCGAGATCGTCTTATTTCACCACGTCCAAGGCCTCACCCCTGGTGTACGAGCCATGGCCGAAGAACTGGAAACTGCTGGCCACAAGGTACATACCCTCGATCTCTATGGCGGCGCCCAGCCAGAATCCGTGGAGGCCGGGCTGCAATTAGCGAACTCAATTAGTGAAGCAGAGATCAACCAACAGGTCTCCGCGCTGCTGGATTCGCTACCTCCAAAATTGGTGTATGTCGGCACCTCATGGGGAGCCTCATTGGCGCAGCGATACGCCCAGCAACGCCCCGGAGCCTTGGCTGCCGTTCTCCTGGAATCCTTCGTAGATCTGGATGCCGATTGGGGTTTCGGGCCATGGCCGGAGTCGGTGAAGGCCCAGATCCACGGCAAGGATGCAGACCCATTCTTCGCATTGGAAGGCGATCTGGGTGCGGCACAAGATTTCGTTGCGGGTCCCGGTAACGGCATCGCTGAGCTCTACACCTATGCGGGAAATCAACACCTCTTCACCGATAGCTCGCTTAGTTCCTGCGATCCGAAGGCACGGTCCTTGGTCATGGAACGTGTCCTCGGATTCTTGGCACCATGGGTCTGATGACAACTAGACCCCAGTTATCCACAGATCTTCTGAAGTAACCCAAGACTTCTGAAGCTGCTCCTAGGCTAAGCGGACCGGCAACTTTCCACTCAGCTTCCAGGAGCATCCCATGGCCGTCAGCAAGAAACGCCAACAGCACACGCACCGCGAGCGGCGCCGTCAACGCGAACGCTGTGAAGTCAAGGAACGCGCAACGCATCGCCAAAATCGCTTCACCGTTGCCGTCAATGATCTGTGTGAAGCTGATGGTTACGACGAGGTCCGTGCAGCATTAAGCCAGATGCAGAGGATCGCCCCGGATACGGAAGAGGCGCTCTCTCGAATCCTTCATGCCGAACCAGGTGAGATCCTCGCCAGCCGGCGAGGCTGGAAATCTGTCACTAATAATCTCAGCGACTTGGAAAGCGAGGTGTGGATCTACACGCCAACCATTCCGAATGATTGGGACGAATCATCGATTGACCAACCCACGGTGCTCGTCGTTTCGGAATATGACTATTACGAAATCTTTCCCGCCATGCGCGGCGGAAGGCGTGCCCACGGAATCGCCTTCTACGACAATCCCTTCCGCCTCATTCGAGAATTCCCGCAGATAGAGAGCTGGTAAAGACTCCTGCCAACCCAGGGCTGGCGTCATCATGAAAAAGAATCGGGTCCCGCTCGCCTTAGCAAGTGGGACCCGATTCCTATGTTGTGCGCCCTGCGGGGGTCGAACCCGCGACCAATGGATTAAAAGTCCAGTGCTCTACCAACTGAGCTAAAGGCGCACGGCCGAAGCCAAAATCCATAATACCCGAAGTAGCGATTCATCCTTAATCGAGTCAATTTTCCTCGCGTTGCAAGGGGTCCATGGCCATTGAGCGGCCGTTCTGGAACGCGCCATTGCAGATAGTTGCAGGCTCTCATTAATGCCAGCGAAGTATGCAATTCAGCTTAGTTCTTGCGGGCAATCCGCCTCGCCGCGAGCACCCTCTCTCGCAGAAATTTCCTGCGCCTTCCGCGAATAGTCGGTCTATTCGTATGCGTCGTTTCACACCAAGCCCGATGGGGCACCGTCCACCAAAAAGGAGTAGTCTCGAAGCCATGAAAGGTGCACGCGCAGGATCCAAAGTTGGCCAAGTCTCAGGGTTCAGACATCACAAGCCACGGCCCTTCGCTCCCATAGATTTCGACCCCTATGAAGGCGGCGCCGACCCGGCGCGCATCTCGGAAGCAGCCCATCTATCGGCGCAGGCCTTCATTCGCCGCGGTATCGCGAACGAGGACCCTGAGGTTTCGCAAAGGCTAATTCAAGTCGCCGAAACAGAAGGCCTGGAGGTTCTTGCCGAGCTCTGGTCCGAAGCCCCTGCAAGGTCCCTGCCGGGAGCCTTGTGGCGCCTCTATGCCATCCGGGCGGCAACCATGAACAACGCTGAAACCATGTCTGCACGTTTCCGTGCAGGATCCCACCGTGCCGAGGTGGAACGCCTGGTGGCCGGTGTTGCCGAACCGCCGACGGCGGAAGAACTTAAAAACATGGCAACCTCCATACTTTCCGGAGCCTTCGATGGGGACTTCGCCCACGCGCTGGAACGCACCGCCGCCTATTGCCGGGTTCTCGCGTTGGGAATGACCGAACATGCAGATGCAGCAGATCTTGCGCATGAAACCCGCGGCTCAAAACTGACTGCGCGAGCCAAATCGATGGCGAACACCGCAGAGGACTTGGAAGCCTGTGCCCGGCTCTGGCGGCTAGGCGCGTTGGACTGATCGCAGGCGATAAGCCCTTAGGATTGATTTGAGATACTGATATCGACAAAAGGTAGGCAGAGTGGGCGCGGAAGCCAATAATGCAGCTTCTGGAACCCTGCGATGGCTACTGATCCTCGTCGCTACCGCCCTTCTTTCGCAGACCACACTGAACCTCGTTCGCCCGGTCACCACGTACAAGCTCATTTCCCTGGATGCCGGTCCAGTCACGGTTGGGCTCGCCACCGCAGCCTACGCCCTGTTGCCAATGGTCACCGCGGTGTGGCTGGGGCGATTCAGTTCACGGATCCCCAAGATTCGTTTTCTCATGCTCGCCGGAGCCGGCTTGATGGGCTTGGGCTCATTGGGCATTGCCACGGCTCAGGGATACATCATGGTGGCAGTTGCCAGCGCGATACTGGGCATGGGGCATTTGATGTTCACCATTGGCGGGCAGTCCTCGATCGCCCGCTATTTTCCCGATGACCAGCTGGATAAGGGCTTCGGCTGGTTCACCGCCGCGTACTCGGCCGGCCAGTTCCTTGGACCGCTGATCGCTGGAATCATCCTCGGCACTTCCACGGTGGCCGACTCCCCCGAACGCATTGCCGACATTAATTTATCGTTGTGGATCGGCGGCGCCTGCGCGTTGCTTGCCATTCCGTTGCTCCTGCCTAATCTGCAACCGAGAATCAAGAAGGTTGCGGCTAGCTCCTCGCCTAAGCCACAGGCTTCGATGGTTTCGATTCTCAGGGTCAAAGGCATGCCCTCGCATATGCTCGCCTCGCTGACGCTGCTGTCAATCTTGGACATCCTCACCGCGTTCCTCCCCTTGGTCGCAGAAAAGCATGGCGTGACGCCGGCCGCCGTGGGTGTCTTGCTGGCAATCCGAGGTAGCGCCTCGGTAGTTTCGCGGCTCTTCCTTCCGTGGATCTCACGCCACTTCAGCCGCAAGTCAATGCTGCTCACCAGCCTGTATACGGCGGGCATAACCATCGCCATTGCACCCCTGTTCATCGATACACTCTGGCTCGCCGGATTGGCATTGCTTATCGGCGGATTCTTCCTCGGCATGGGGCAGCCGGTGACCATGACCATGGTGTCCACCTCCGTGCCGTCTCAGGACCGCGGGGCAGCACTCGCGGTACGCCTGATGGGCAATCGCTTGGGCCAGGTGCTCCTGCCCGTTGCCGCCAGCACCGTGGCGGTCGGGGCGGGACCGGCCGGGGCTATTTGGTTCTGCTGTGGCCTGCTGTGCCTCAGCGGCATTGAGAAATCACTGCGTAACTAACGTGAGAATGCGCACCCGGTTCTCTCTATGGTTGACAGCAAGCGCTTAGTGCGAGAAAACTAGTAGACGGTGCCGGGCCGCTGGTAACCCCGGGCTCCAATATTCTGCCGCTTCGAGCGGCCTTCCGCCGAGAGGCGTTCCCGGTCCGGCATCACTTACGTTTCGAAGTTAACCTTTGCGACGTAAACTGTTCAGCGTTAGTACCAAAACTGTGACCTGAGACGAATGGTGCGCCGAACAACGTGAAGTTCCAAATCTTTCCTTCAGCATCGCGCGGCATTGAATTGCTGAGCGACTTGGCAAGCACCATCCGCAATTCGGTGGCCAGCGTTTCCGAAATGATCGGCAATCCCGATGGGCGTTCCGAGCAGCTCAAGGAGCTTGCCACGGCGGAAGCCCAAGCCTCGGATCTCTTGCACGCGTTGCTCACCCACCTGCGTACCAGTTACATCAGTCCGCTACCGCGCGAAGACATGTACATGTTTTCGCGGCTGCTGCACGAAACCATGGAGCAGCTCCGCGGCATTGGCGAACTGATCAATACCTTGGGTTCCACACCGCTCTCGGACCGAGCGGCCGAGCAGCTGGAACTGATCTCTCAGCTAGCCGAGCTCGCCTCGAATTCCGTACGAAGCTTGAATAAGCTTGATGATCTGGAAGACAACTGGCTGCAGATGATGCAGTATTCAAAGCGTGCGGCACGTACTCACCTGGTTTGGATTGATGAAATCTCCAACTTTTCCAAAGCCTCCACAATTCACAAGCATCAGCGTGTAGCCGATCACTTGCTGCTCGCCGCGAACACCCTGCGCCAGTTCTCCGATCACCTCGGCCGCGTACTGGTCAAGGAATCCTAGAAAACCCATGGATTTGCTCCCCTTATTCACCACCATCGCCATCGTATTAACTCTGGGTTATGCGGTGCTCAACGGATTCAGGGACTCCTCGACCGCCGTCGCAGCGGCCGTACGCACCCGCGCGCTGAGCCCGGGCATCGCCGTCGGTGCCGCCGCCTTGTTCGCTTTCATCGGCACCATGGCGACCACCACCTTCAGTACGGTGTTGATCAGCCGGCTGAATATGCAGCTGCCCGAAGACACCGTCGGGATGAAGTTGTTGATCGCCGCGCTCTTGGCCGCCGGGGCCTGGCTGCTGTTTTGCTGGTGGCGTGGCATACCGGTCTCCTCTACGCACGCGTTAATCTCCGCGTTGGTCGGTGCCGGTGCGGCGAACTCCTGGCTGGGCAACGAGTCGCTGGGCGGCGCGGTGGAACTTTTCACCCGCTCCGTGCTGCTCCCCCTGCTGGTCACCCCGCTCATCGCGTACGCCGCGTCCTTCTTGCTGGTGGTCCCCGCAACCTGGCTGATGCGCCACGATACTTCCAGAGACGTCAATACCCGCTCCCGAGCGGGCCAGGCTATCGCGGCCTGCGCCGTGGCGCTGGGCCTCGGACTGCAGGACGGCCAGCGTACCGCGGCAACGATCACCCTGGTGCTCATCACCGGCGGACATATGGATCCGGGGCCGGTGGCCTTGGCCATTCAGCTGATCGCCGCTTCGGCGCTGTCTTTCGGGGTGCTCCTCGGCGGCTGGCGGATCACCTATACGCTCTCGCGCCGGCTGGTGAATTTTGATCCGCTGCGTGGCATGGTCGCCCAAGGCGTTGCCGCAACCATGCTCTACGTCGGCTCGATGCTGCTGCACCTGCCGCTGTCCACCACCCAGGCGGTCACCAGCTCGATTGTCGGCGCCGGCGCGAACCAGGCCTTCGAGTCGGTCGTCTGGTACCGGGTCGTGAAGGTCTACGGGCACTGGATCGCCACCCCGGCAATCTGCATACTTGCCGGGGCGATCCTGGCCCTTGCCATGGACCCGGTGGGCTAGCTATCCAAGGTCGGGCCGGGCTGCTCGGTATGCGGCACGAAGCGTACGCTCATCGCCTTGAAGCCAGGAGTGTTGGACTCGCGGGCGACTAGTCCGCGGTGCACCAACGCGTTGGCCTCCGGGAAGTATGCTGCGGCACACCCCTTTGCCGTCGGGTAGGACACCAGACGGAACCTGTTCGCCCGGCGTTCGGTGCCGGCGAAGGTTGAGATCACATCGACCAATTCGCGGTCCTTGAACCCCATCTCGGTCAGGTCCTCCGGGTGAATGAGGATTACACGACGCCCGTCCTTGATGCCACGGTACCGGTCATCCAGTCCGTAGAACGTGGTGTTGTACTGATCATGGCTGCGCATGGTCTGCAAGATCAGGTGGCCTTCCGGCGCCTTGAGCGCCTCGAAAGGCGAGACCGTGAACCGCCCCTTGCCGATGTCGGTGGCGAAGGAGCGCGAATCGCGTGGCGCGTTGGGCAGCACGAACCCGTTACGTTCGCGCACCCGTCGGTTGAAGTCCTCGAACCCGGGCAGCACCCGAGCGATATGATCACGGATCACGTCATAGTCCTCGGCCATGGCCCGCCAGTTCACGACGTGGTCATCTCCCAGGATGGCTTGGGCCATGCGAGCCACGATCACCGGTTCGGACAGCAGGTGCTCGGAGACCGGGGTGAGCCGGCCCTGGGTCGAATGGATCACCGACATCGAGTCCTCCACGGAGAGGAACTGCGCACCCTTTGGGTGCTTATCGTCCTTGTCCGTGCGCCCCAGCGTCGGCAGGATCAGCGAGGTCTGCCCGTGCACCACGTGGGATCGGTTTGGCTTGGTGGAGATGTGCACCGTGAGCTTGGCACGCTGCATGCCCGCTTCGAGCAACTCGGTTTCCGAGTTCGCCAGGGCGAAGTTGCCGCCCATGGAGACGAACACGTCCACCTCGTCCTGCTCAAAGGCGTCCAACGCCTCCGTGGAGTCGTAGCCATGGGCGCGTGGGGAGTCGATGCCGAATTCGGCATCCAGCGCCTCCAGGAGCTCTTCTGTGGGCTTCTCCCAGATCCCCATGGTGCGGTCGCCCTGCACATTCGAGTGGCCGCGTACCGGGCATGCTCCGGCGCCCGGCTTGCCGAAGTTGCCTTG
Source organism: Arthrobacter sp. MYb224 (assembly GCF_002975455.1). Lineage (NCBI taxonomy): Bacteria > Bacillati > Actinomycetota > Actinomycetes > Micrococcales > Micrococcaceae > Arthrobacter > Arthrobacter sp. MYb224. The sequence continues at coordinate 406,461 of NZ_PCPU01000004.1, forward strand.
CAGCAGCAGCAGGTTGATGATTTCCTTCAGCGTCGGCACCGAGTGCGGCTGCTGGGTCAAGCCCAGCGCCCAGCAGAAGATGGAGGCCTTGGAAGCAATGAGCAGTTCGGCGATCTCGGTGATCTGCGCACGGGTCAGGCCGGTGGCCTCTTCGGTGGCTTCCCAATCCAGTTCTGCGCGGGCGCTCTTGTAGGCTTCGAACCCGTCGGTCACTTCGGCGACGAACTTCTGGTCCACCACGGATCCCGGATTCTTCTCCTCCTCGGCAAGCAAGAGATGCCCGAAGGCCTGGAAGAGCGCCAGGTCTCCACCGACCTTGATCTGCAGGAAGTGCGTGCTGATTTCGCTCGGCTTGCCGAGCATGCCGCCCACGGTCTGCGGGTCTTTGAATCCAAAGAATCCGGCCTCGGGCAGCGGATTCACCGCAACGATCTTGGCACCGCGCTTGCGTGCGTCGGCGAGCGCCGAGAGCATCCGCGGGTGGTTGGTTCCCGGGTTCTGGCCGACCACGAAGATCAGTTCGGCGTGGTCGAAGTCTTCCAGCGAGACGGTGCCCTTGCCGATGCCGATGGTCGGATTCATGGCCGAGCCCGAGGACTCATGGCACATGTTCGAGCAGTCGGGCAGGTTGTTGGTGCCCAGCGAACGGGCGAGCAGCTGGTACATGAACGCCGTCTCGTTTGCCGTGCGCCCCGAGGTGTAGAAGACGCATTTCTCCGGGGTGCTGGCGTTGACGTGCTCACCGATGGTGCTGAAGGCTTCGGCCCAGCTAATCGGCTTGTAGTGGGTATCTCCGGCACGGATGATCATCGGTGCGCTGATGCGCCCCTGCGAGCCAAGCCAGTATTCTGTTTTTTCGCGCAATACGCTGATCGGGTGCTGCTCCCACCACTCCGGGGTGACGGTGCGGGCGCTGGCCTCCTCGGCGATGGCCTTGGCACCGTTCTCGCAGAATTCTGCCGGCTTGCGTGCCCCGGTAATCGATTCGGGCCAAGCGCAGCCCGGGCAGTCGAATCCACCGCGCTGGTTGATGCGCGCCATGGAAAGCAGGGTGCGGCTTACCCCTGCTTCGGCGAAGCCGCGTTGCAAGGAAACGGCGACGGCCTTGAGGCCGGCGGCGCTGCGCTTGGGGTCACCGACCTTGAGATCATCTTCATTGATGTCATCTTTGGGGGCTGGGAGATGCATGGTATTCCTCCACTGAGCTACTGAGTGCCTAAAATGCGTTGGGCATGAGTGTATAAGTTGATGCTGTTCCCACGGGAGAATCCGGCCAGCGTTACGCCACATTCATCTGCCAGCTCTACGGCTAGCGAAGAAGGTGCGCTGACGGCGCTGAGCACCGGGATTCCCGCCATGGCGGCTTTCTGGACCAATTCGAATGACGCGCGTCCGGAAACCTGCAGAATTGTATGGCTCAGCGGCAGGCGGTTATCACGCAGCGCCGCGCCGATGACCTTGTCCACCGCGTTGTGCCGCCCCACGTCTTCGCGCAGGATGAGCAGCTCACCGGTGGTGCTGAAAAGCCCCGCGGCGTGGACCCCGCCGGTGGAGCTGAAGAGCTTCTGGGAGTCGCGCAGGGTGTCCGGCATTGCCAACAGCACCGCGAGCTCCAGCCGCCCGGCTTCGGGATCGAGCTCATAGCTGGATTTCTTGCGGACCTCGTCGATGGAGTTGGTTCCGCAGATGCCGCAGGCCGAGCTGGTCACCACGTTGCGGGCCGCGGACGGGTCAGGCGGCTGGGCGCCGAAACCCAATTGGGCCTCGATGACGTTATAGGTTTGGTTGCCCTCATCATCGGTGCCCATGCAGTAGCGCATGGCGGTCAGCTGCTCGGAGCGCGCAATAATTCCCTCGGCGTGCAGGAAGCCGGCGACCAAGTCGAAGTCGTCCCCTGGCGTGCGCATCGAAGTGGTGAATGCGGTGGATCCGAAGCGGATCTCCAATGGCTCTTCACCGGCAAGCTTTTCCTCGCGGACGAAGCTGCTACCGCCCAGCGTGGCGCGGATAATGCGCCGTCGCAGGATCTTGCGTCCCATTGCGGTATCTCTTTTCTTGCAAGTGCCCTGAGTCACATACAAACGTAACCTAAAATCTGCTTCCGGCGCACCATCGTGACTTCATTTATTACTTGGCTTCCGGCCGGAAGAGGTCTTCGATCCGGCAGTCGAAAACTTCGGCGAGTTTAAACGCCAGCGGCAGAGAGGGGTCATAGCGGCCCTTCTCCAGCGAAATGATCGTTTGCCTGGAGACTCCGAGCTCGTCGGCGAGCGCCTGCTGGGAGAAACCACGCTCCAAGCGGCGTGCGAGCAAGGTGTTTTCCACTACCCTTCAGCTCGCTTGATCAGCCAGTAGCGCACCGCGAAGTCAACCATGGCCACCATCACGACGCCGGCTAGCACCAGTCCGATCGACGCCTGGAACTGCAGGAAGGAAAACACCGCGCCACCCAGGCCGCAGACGAGCAGAAGGTCTTGGAAGACCCCGATTGCAGCCTTGTCGTACCACTGGGATTCCACCGATATCTCGGGATTTTTAGTGGCCCCGCGCAAGGTATCTCGGTCCAGCAGCAGCGCCCAGCAGGCTACCGAAAGTACCGGCAGCAGGCCGGCCATCATGACCAGGGCCGCCATTACGAAATTTTCCGGGAAGTTCAGCCTGGCGAAGAGCAGTCCCCCGCCGGCGGAGAGCACGAGCCCCACCAGCAGGCTGGTGATGATCAGCGCCGCCGAGCCGCCGCCGAAGCGCGATCGCCCCCACTTGGACTGGGCCACGGTTTTTGTGTTCATCTCAACTCCTGGTTCAATCCCTTAGCACGTAAATCTCACTTTACAGACAAGCTTACTTTACAGTCAAGCGACCTTTACATCATTGCTTAAAAACCAGCGGCGCCTTGCTTTCGCATGGCGCCGCTGGCGGTGATCCCCTCCAGGATCCCCGGAAGACCCCCCTTCCGGTCCGTCTGCCGCCCCGTCGCAATAGGGGCAGGAGACGAAATCTTTAGCCGAAGCGTCCGGAGACGTAATCCTCGGTGGCCTTCTGCTCCGGGTTGGAGAAGATGGCAGCGGTTTCGTTGTACTCGATGAGCTTGCCCGGCTTGCCGGTGCCCGCGATGTTGAAGAACGCGGTCCGATCCGAAACGCGCGCGGCCTGCTGCATATTGTGGGTCACGATCACCACGGTGAATTCGCTCTTCAGCTCGTTGATCAGGTCCTCGATGGCCAGCGTGGAGATCGGGTCCAGCGCCGAGCAAGGCTCATCCATCAAGATCACGTCGGGCTTCACCGCGATGGTGCGCGCGATGCACAGTCGCTGCTGCTGGCCACCGGAGAGCCCGGAGCCTGGCTTGTCCAAACGATCCTTGACTTCGTTCCACAGGTTCGCGCCGCGCAAGGACTTCTCCACCAGCGAGTCCGCATCCGAGCGGGAGATCTTCTTGCCGTTCAGCTTCACTCCGGCCAGCACATTGTCCTTGATGGACATGGTGGGGAACGGATTCGGACGCTGGAAGACCATGCCGATCTGGCTGCGCACGGTCACCGGGTCAACGCCTGGGCCGTAGAGGTCGTCGCCGTCGAGCAGCACCTCGCCCTCGACGCGGCCGCCGGGGATGACTTCATGCATGCGGTTCAGCGTGCGCAGGAAGGTCGACTTGCCGCAGCCCGAAGGGCCGATGAACGCGGTGACGGACTTTGGCTCGATGTTGATCGAGATATCTTCAACAGCGAGGAACTTGGAGTAGTAGACGTTCAGATCTTTGACGTCGATACGTTTTGCCATGATGTATTCCTTGAAAATCTAGTGGGGTGAGTGCCGGAGCCTAGCGGCTCAACGGCCCTTCTTCGGGGCGAACAGCGAGGCGATCAATCGGGCACCGAGGTTCAGCGCCATCACCATCAGGATCAGCAGCAGGGCAGCGGCCCAGGCGCGCTGCACCGAAGGGTCGATATTCGTCGGGCTGGTCGGAGTCAGGATCTGGTAGTAGATGAAGGTCGGCAGCGTGGACATCCAGTTTGCGAAGACGTTCGTATTGATGCTGCTGGCAATGCCTGCGGTCACCAGGATCGGTGCGGTCTCGCCAATCACGCGGGCAATAGCCAGGGTGACGCCGGAGGCGATACCGGAGATCGCGGTCGGGATGACTACCTTCAAGATGGTGCGCCAGCGGCGCACACCCAGCGCGTAGGACGCCTCGCGCAACTCGTTCGGAACGATCTTAAGCATTTCCTCGGTGGAGCGTACCACCGTGGGGATCATCAGCACGCTGAGCGCTACCGCCGCGACGATGCCCATGCGGGCGTTGGGGCCCAGGAGCAGTCCGAAGAACGCGGCGGCGAACAGGCCGGCCACGATGGACGGAATGCCGGTCATCACGTCAACGAAGAAGGTAATGGCCTTGGCCAGCACTCCGTTCTTCCCGTATTCGACGAGGTATACCGCGGTGAGCATGCCCACCGGCACCGAGATCAAGGTAGCCCACAAGGTGATCATCAGCGTGCCCAGCAGTGCGTGGTAGGCGCCGCCGATGACCGGTGCGCCGTCCGCTACGCTCTGGTTGTCCACCGCACCGGTGACCCCGTTCATGGAGCTGAACAGGAAGTGCGAGTTCATCCCCGGCAATCCCTTTTCCAGAACCGTGTAGAGCACCGAGGCCAGCGGGATCAGCGCCAGCAGGAAGGCCCCGTAGATCAGGTAGGTCCACATGGCGTTGCGGCCCTGGCGCCTGCCCTCGACCACCGAGGTGAGCACGGTACCGGCGATCACGAAGAGCACCGCCGAGTAGATCGCGAAGGTTGCCACGCTGAAGCCGGTCAGCGTGGAGAACGCGGCGCCGACAATGATCGCGCCGGCCGCGGTGGCGGGCACCGCCCAGCGGGGCAGCTTTCCCTTGGAAAGCGAATTGCGCTTGCGGCTCGGCGGGGTCGGCTGGGCCGCTTGGGTGTTGGCAGTCATGACACTCATCAGTTAGCTCCCGAGAATTCCTTGTGCCGGGCGATGATGCCACGGGCGATCATGTTCACGATCAGGGTGATCATGAACAGGACCAGGCCGGCGGCGATCAACTCGGCCAGACGCAACCCGAAAGCCTCGGGGAAGTTCAACGCGATTTCTGCCGCGATCGTCTGGTTGCCGGTCTTGATCAGCGATGGGATCAGGTTGCCGGTGGAGAGCACCAGGGCTACCGCCATGGTTTCACCCAGCGCGCGCCCCAGGCCCAGCATGACCGCGGAGATGATTCCCGGACGGGCGAAGGGGATCACCGCGGTGGTGATCATTTCCCAGCGGGTGGCGCCCAAAGCCAGGGCCGCCTCCTCGTGGAGCTTCGGGGTCTGCAAGAAGATTTCGCGGCTCAGCGAGGTGATGATCGGCAATACCATGACCGCCAGCACGATGCCTGCGGTGAGCATGGTCTTACCGGTCTGCGAGGCAGGTCCGGCGAAAATCGGGATGAAGCCCAGATTCGCTGCCAGCCATTCGAAGGCCGGAACAAGTGCCGGGGCGAGCACCATATAACCCCAGGCGCCGTAGATCACCGAAGGGATCGCGGCCAGCAGGTCGATGACGTAGCCCAGCGGGCCGGCGACCTTACGCGGGGCGAAGTGCGAGATGAACAGGGCCACTCCGATACCGACGGGAGTGGCGATGAGAATTGCGATCGCCGAGGCGATCACGGTGCCGATAACAATCGGCCAGATGTAGGCGAAGAAGCCTTCCCCGCCGGAAATGTCGGCCGGATCGGCGACAAACGTCGGCAGGGCCTGAATGAGCAAGAAGATCGCAACGGCGAACAGCGTGACTAGGATCAGCACCCCGGCGGCTAATGCCGTTCCGGAGAAGATCTTGTCGCCCGCTTGACCCGAGGTCGATGACTTGCTTTTCAAAGCATTGGTAGTCATGGCAGGAGCCTTTACAAGGGAGGGGGTTACGACTGCGAGGTCGTGGGGTGGAGGGGGTTGCGTGGGCGAATCACTTCGATCCGCCCACGCGGTGCTGCGTTGTTACTACTTGGCGACGGTGATTGCGTCCAACGACTTCGCGGCCTTCTCGGCGATTGCCGCCGAGATTGGTGCGTTGCCCGCCGAGTCCTGAGCGGTCTTCTGGCCGTCTTCCGAGATCACGTAGTTGCCAAAGGCCTTTACCAGGTCAACTGTAGCCTGATCTTCGTAGGTGGTGCAGAAGATGTGGTACGAAAGCAGCACGATTGGGTAGGTGCCGGCTTCGGTGGTGTCGCGTTCCAGGTCCAGCGCCAGATCGATCTCGGCTGCGCCTTCGACTGGGGTCGCGGTCTCCAGCGCCTTGGCTGCCGCCTCGGCCGAGATCTTGGTGTATTCCTCGCCGACCTTCACGTTTACGGTGGACAGGTTGCCTACCGCGGAGAAATCGGCGTAGGTGATGGCACCATCGGTGGAGGTGGTGGTCGAAACCACGCCGGAGGTGCCCTTGGCGTTCTCCGACTGGATGTCGCTTGGCCAGTCACCGGAAACGTCGTAGTCCCAGACATCGCCGGCAGCGGCGGAGAGGTACTCGACGAAGTTCTCGGTGGTGCCGGATTCGTCGTTGCGGTGGACCACGGTGATGGCGGTGTCCGGAAGTTCAACTTCTGGGTTCTGGCTGGCGATAGCCTCATCATTCCACTTGGTGATTTCCTTCTTGAACACCTTGGCGATGGTTGCCGAATCCATGTTGATCTCTTCGACGCCCTCGAGGTTGAAGGCAATCGCGATCGGGGAGACGTAGGCAGGGATGTTGAATGCGCCCTCGGGACCGCAAACTTCCTTGGCCTTGTCTGCTTCATCGGCCTTCAGGTAGGCATCCGAGCCGGCGAACTGCGCGCCGCCTGCGAGGAATGCTTCGCGGCCCGCGCCGGAGCCATCCGGCGAGTACTGCACGTTGGCTTCCGCGTTCTCGGCCTTGAAGCCGGTGATCCAGGCTTCCATGGCCGAGTTCTGGCTGGAGGCGCCGATGCCGGTCAGCGTGCCGGTGACGCCGGCTGCCGCCGAGCTGTCTGCACCTTCGGAGCCAGCGGCTGCGGTCGGGTTGTCGGATCCGCAGGCGGTCAGCGCGAGCGCGGCGACGGAAAGGACTGCAGCTGCGCTGCCAAAACGATTGAGCTTCACGAGTATAACTCCCCATTTGTCGATGATCTAAGTAGGACCAGCAGCGGACATCTGCCACGCTTCGTATACGACGTTAAACGCCCGAGGTAACCAGCTGACCCGGCGAAGGTGAACAAAAGGTTAACAACCTTTCGAACGCACCGTGAGCTCGCTCACTGCCGCAATAACCTCGTTGCCAGTGCTCCACGTCACGGCGGCTCATGGAACACTAGTCACATGCCACAAGCACGAATTCCGCAACGCGTGAGCAAGTTCCTGGCCCAACGCAACCGTTCCGGGCTGGTGCGCGCGCGCAATTCCCTGCCGCGCATCCTGCGCATGACCCTGGGGGCAATCGGCGCGTTCTGGATAGCCTCGGCGATCTGGGGGCACACGGATCCCATCTTCGCCGCCACCAGCGCGCTGATCTCGCTGGGCTTCGGGGCCGCCACCACCACCCGGCGCACCGCCGAGGTGGCCCTGGGCTGCACGCTCGGCGTGGCTCTGGGCGATGGGCTCATGCACTGGTGGGGGCAGGGCATCTGGCAGGCCGCGGCGGTCATGTCGCTGTCCTTGGTCGTTGCCCGCTACCTGGATTCGGGAGCGATCTTCTCCACCCAGCTGGGCATGCAATCCGCCCTGGTGGTATTGCTGCCGATCAGCGCGGACGGGCCCTTCGCCAGATCGTTCGACGCCATGACCGGTTCCGTGCTGGCGCTGCTGATCATCGTGCTATGGCCCAGCGATCCGCGGCGCACCCCGATCGGCGCCCTGTCGGATCTGCTCAAGGAACTTTCCGAGGCGATGATCGAATGCTCCTGGGCGGTGCGGGACGACGATCACCGCTCGGCCTTCCACGCCCTGATCAAGGCGCGCGCCACGCAACGCCACGTCGAAAAGCTACCGTCGGCCTTCCGCGTGGCCAAGGAAATCGCCACCCTGTCCCCCACGGCACGCAGGCACCGGCACGAACTTGCCCGGCTCGCCTTGCGGCTGGAGCACTACGACCGTGCCGCGCGCAATAGCCGCGTCTTCGCCCGCCGCCTAGCCTCGGTGCTCAGCAACGGCGCGCTGACCGCCGAGGGGGCGCAGAATGTGGCACCGCTGCTGCGCGATGTGTCCGAGGCGGTCAACACCATGGCCCATTCGGTGCGCGAACCCACCGTGGCGGGGCAGCGAAAATTCGAGAAGGCCGCACGCCACCAGCTCGAAGCCGTGGCAGCCCAGCTTGACCCGCGGGAGCTGGGCGTCGAGGGGCTCCAAGGCGAAGGGCTGGTACTGCTCCTGCGTCCGCTGGTCGTCGACCTCCTGCAGGCCGCCGGCCGCGATCACCAAGAAGCTGTCGGGCCGCTGCCCCGCCTGAGCTGAATTGTCCGCCGGCCTCGATAGCATTGGTACATGGCCAAGACCTCGACACGCAGCAAGTCTTCAGCAAGCTATAAATGCGCCGAATGCGGCTGGACGACGATCAAATGGGTCGGCCGTTGCGGCGAATGCCAGGCCTGGGGTTCGGTGGAGGAAGTCGGTGCGGTAACCGCTCGCACCGCCCCGGCGGCGAAGGTCGCGAACCTTGCCCAGCCCATCTCGGAAATAGACGGTTCCGCGGCGGCTTTCCGCAGCAGCGGCGTCTCCGAACTGGACCGGGTGCTTGGCGGCGGCTTGGTGCCCGCCGCGGCGATCCTGCTCGCCGGCGAGCCCGGAGTGGGCAAATCCACGCTGCTCCTCGACGTCGCGGCGAAGGCCGCCCAGACCGGGCTTCGCGTGCTCTATCTAACCGGCGAAGAATCCGCGGCGCAGGTGAAATCCCGCGCCGAGCGCATCAACGCCATCGCGGACAATCTCTACCTGGCGGCCGAAACGGACCTGTCCTTGGCCCTCGGGCAGATCCGCGAGATCGACCCGCAGCTGCTGGTTTTGGACTCGGTGCAGACCTTCTCCTCGGCCGAGATCGATGGTTCCGCCGGCGGCGTTTCGCAGGTGCGTGAGGTTGCCGCCTCCATCATCAACGCGGCAAAGACCCGCGCGATGACCACCATCATGGTCGGGCATGTGACCAAGGAAGGCTCGGTAGCCGGCCCCCGCCTGCTCGAGCACCTGGTGGACGTGGTCTGTCAATTCGACGGGGAGAAGCATTCCCGGCTGCGCATCCTGCGCGCGCTGAAAAACCGCTACGGCGCCACCGACGAGGTGGGCTGCTTCGACTTGAATGAAGATGGCATCCAATCGCTGACCGACCCGTCGAAACTCTTCGTCACGCGAACCCGCAATCCGGTGCCCGGCACCTGCATCACGGTGACCTTGGAGGGCCGGCGCCCGCTGGTCGCCGAGGTGCAGACGCTGCTTTCGCGCTCTACCGCACCGGCCCCGCGCCGCGCGACCAGCGGCCTGGATCCGGCCCGTGCGCAGATGGTGCTCGCGGTCCTCCAAGCGCGTGCCCGCATGGATCTGTCCTCCATGGATTCCTATATCGCCACCGTCGGCGGAGTGAAAATCTCCGAACCGGCTGCCGATCTCTCCTGCGCCCTGGCGATCGCTTCCTCGATGAACGAATTCCCGCTCCCGCAGGACTTCGTCGCCTTCGGCGAGGTGGGCCTGGCCGGTGAGGTCCGCCAGGTTCCGGAGATCTCCCGCCGCATCACCGAGGCGGCCCGCTTGGGGTTCTCCTTCGCCATGGCTCCGGCCACCCCCGAGCCGCTGAAAAACATTCCGGCAGGCATCCGCGTCTTCCAGGTCGAGTCGATCGCCGAGGCCCTGGATGTCGCCTTTACCCAAAGGCAGAACTCCACGCGATAAAATGGGGGTTGCTGCCCGCTGAAAGGACGCACGGTGAAACTGCACCCCACCCCCGCATTGCTCTCCACCCTGGCCCGCATCGCCCCGGGAACCGAACTTGCCGAAGGTCTCGAACGCATCCAGCGCGGACGCACCGGAGCGCTGATAGTCCTCGGCCACGACCGGGTGGTCGAGTCCATCTGCTCCGGCGGTTTCCGCATCAATACCGAATACGCCCCGACCCGGATCCGCGAACTGGCGAAAATGGACGGGGCGATCATTCTTGACGCAACCGGCAAGCAGCTGCTGCAAGCCGGCGTGCAGCTGATGCCGGACGCGGTGATCGAAACCCAGGAGTCGGGCACCAGGCACCGTACGGCCGAGCGGGTGGCGATGCAGACAGGTTTCCCGGTGATTTCGGTGTCCCAGTCGATGCACACCATCACCCTCTATGCCGCCGGCGAGCGCTACGTGCTGGAAACCAGCGGGCGGCTGCTGGCTCGTGGCAATCAGGCGGTGGCCACCCTGGAACGCTATCGGCACCGCCTGGATCAGGTGACCAGCGCCCTGTCGGCAGCCGAAATCGAGGACGTTGCCACGGTGCGCGAGGTGCTTGCGGTGTTGCAGCGCACCGAGATGCTGCGGCGCACCAGCGAAGAGATCTCCCGCCACGTGCTCGAACTCGGTGTGGATGGCCGCTTGCTGGCAGCTCAGCATGCCGAGCTGCTCGCCGGGATCCAGACCGACAACCAACTGATCCTGCGTGATTACTCCAACGCCGAGGGCGCGGAGCTGGATATCGATGCGGCGCTTGAAAAGCTGCATGAGATTTCCGATTCGCAGTTGATCGAGCTGGAGGCGCTGACCAAGATCCTGTTCCCGCACGCGACGGTGAGCCAAGATGACCAGCTCACCCCGAAGGGCTACCGGCTGCTCTCGCAAATCCGCACGGTACCCAAGGCTATCGGCGAGCGCTTGGTGGCCGCCTTCGACAACCTGCAGCATCTCATGGCCGCTTCGACCACGTCCTTGATGGAAATCGAAGGGGTTGGCGAACAGCGTGCACGCTCGATCCGCGAGGGGCTGGCCCGCATGGCCGAATCCTCGCTGCTGGACCGCTACATTTAGTCCAGTTGGAAGGTGACGGGCTCCGAGTTGTTTTCGCCCAAGGCCGCGGTGAACTTGTAGGTTCCAGGTCGGGGCTGCACGTTGACCGACTTGCAGCCCGGGGCCGAACGCTGCCGGGACCAGGAGAAGCGCGCAGATTCTTTCTGCCCCGGCTTCATCATGAGCTGTACGTCTTCGCCGTCGGTGAGGCAATCGACCGTGGAGAAGATCCGATCGTTGCCGCTGGTAATCAAAAATTCCTGCTGCGTGGTGCCCACGTTCAGCTCGCACTCACGCTTGGAGGTATTCTCGATCCCGAGGATGAGCACAGGCTGCTTGTCGGTGGCGTAGGAACCGGCATCCGTCTGCGCGGTGATTTCGATCTCTTCCACCGTGCATTTTCCGTCCGAGCTCGGTTCGGCTGATTCGCTGGGGCTTGCCGAGTTGGTCGGCGCGGCTTGCGGATCGCCAGCTCCTGCCGGGCTGGCACCGAGGATTCCGGCCAGCGCAACGGTGCCCCACACCAGCAAACCGACAATAGCCAGTGCGATCGCGACCACGGCAATGCGCCGACGGCGATATACGCTCGCCGCCGATTTTGCCCCCGATGCATTGCTCATAGCTTAAGGCTAGTTCATCGCTGGCCCACAGCGCGGTAATGCAGGCCGATTCCGCACCGTGAATCCGCTCGCTTAGAGTGGAGTACGTGCAAGAAATCCACCGCCAGATCAATGACTGGTACTCCGCCAACGCCCGCGACCTTCCTTGGCGACGCCCCGGGGTCACCGGATGGGCCGTTATGGTCAGTGAATTCATGCTGCAGCAAACCCCCGTGGTACGGGTGCAGCCCGTCTGGGAAGAGTGGATGCGCCGCTGGCCGCGGCCCCAAGACCTTGCCGCCGAACCGCTCTCCGAGGCGCTCAAAGCGTGGGGGCGCCTAGGCTACCCGCGCCGCGCCATGCGCTTGCATGCGGCGGCCATCGAAATTACCACCGAATACAACGGCGTCGTCCCCGAAACCGAAGAGCGGTTGCGTGCCCTGCCGGGCGTGGGCGAGTACACCGCCGCGGCGATCGCCTGCTTCGCCTACGGGCAGCGCACCGTGGTGGTGGACACGAACATCCGCCGGGTGCACGCCCGGCTCTTCGGCGCGATGGCCTTGCCCGAACCGAACCCGCGGGCCAGCGAGTTCGCCCGCGCCCGCCAGGTGCAGCCCGAAGACACCGAAACCGCGAACCGCTGGAACATCTCGGTGATGGAACTCGGCGCGCTGATCTGCACCGCCCGCTCCCCGCAATGCGAGGCTTGCCCGGTTTTCGAGCACTGCGCGTGGATCAAGGCAGGGCAGCCGGCCCCGCACTATGTGCCCAAGGGGCAAGCCTGGAAGGGCACCGACCGGCAGGTGCGCGGGGCGATCATGGCGGTCCTGCGCGAACACGAAGAACCAGTGCGGCGCGAGACTTTCCTCGCCGACCTCGCGCGCCAGGAGCACGCAAAGTTCGTTGCGCTAGGGAAACTCGAGGCACCGCTCGAGCAGCGTGAACGCGCGTTGGCCGGGCTGCTGCGCGACGGGCTGGCGATTGACGATGCAGCCGGGGTGCGCCTGCCAAGCTGACCCGGTGCGCGCCGTGTCTCGCATTCGGCCTCCTGCCAACTTATGCTGTGCCTATGAAAGGTTCAGCCGACGCAGTTCACGCCGCCCGCATGGCGGCCGATCACCCCTGGTTTGAGCGTGCCGCGCGCTTGGGCTACGCCGCGAACGGCCTGCTGCATGGGGTCTTGGGCCTGCTCGCGGTCCTCCTGGCAACCGGCGGTTCGGCGGAAGCCGACCAGAGCGGTGCACTGCAGGCGCTTGCCGCGCAACCCTTCGGCGAGGTGCTGCTGTGGGTCTGCGCCGCCGGGGCCGCGCTGCTGGGATTCTGGCATCTCGGGCAGGCTTTTTTCGAGCAGGAGAAGCTTTTTGGCCGGCTCAAATATGTGGCCACGGGCCTGGTTTTCATCGTGGTCGGCGCCACCTTCGGCCGCTACGCGCTCGGCGGCAGGAGCGACTCCGGGCAGACGGCAAGCAGCTTCAGCGCCGAACTGATGGGCCATCCGCTCGGGCGGATCGCGCTGATCCTCTTGGGCTTGGCGCTGATCGCCATGGCGGGCTACTACGCCTACAAGGGTGTGACCCGAAGGTTCCTAGCCGACCTCTCGGCCTCGGGCGGAACAAAGTTCTCCCCCGCCATCAAGCTCAGCGGAACCATCGGTTATGTGGCCAAGGCCCTGGTGCTCGCGGCCCTCGGCTTGCTGTTCATCAGCTCAACGATCCAGCAGGACCCCGACGAGGCCACCGGGGTGGACGGGGCGTTGAAGGCGATCGGCGAGCAAAGCTTCGGGCCACCGGTACTCGCGGCTATCGGCGTCGGATTGCTGGCCTACGCCATCTACTTGTTCTTCCGCGCGCGCTTCGACTCGATGGACTAGAAGGCCAAGATCATTCGAGTGTTGCCCAGCGTATTGGGCTTCACGCGGGCCAGATCCAGGAATTCCGCGACGCCTTCATCCCGTGAGTGCAAGAGTTCCTGATACACCTCATGGTCTACCGCCGACTGGTCCTCCATGACGGTGAACCCGTGGCGTTCGAAGAAGGCCACCTCGAAGGTCAGGCAGAAGACCCGGGAAACTCCGACGGCCTTGGCCCGGCGCAGCAATTCCTCGATGAGCGCATGCCCCACCCCCTGCCCGCGGTACCGGGCGCCGGTGGCGAGGGTGCGGATCTCGGCGATATCCTCCCAGATCACGTGCAGGCCGCCGCAGCCGGCTACCTCCCCGCCTGCGTCTTCGGCGATCACGAACTCCTGGATTGACTCGTAGTAGGTCACCGACTCCTTATCCAGCAGAATCCGGTCTACCGCCAAGGGCCGCACAAGATCCCTGATCTTGGCAACATCGCTGGTACGGGCTGAACGGACGGTAAAAGTATTCACCTGCCAAATACTATTCGCGCGATCAACGCCACCCAAGCGTTCACGTCTTTTTTGTGACATATCAGCTAGGCAATATGCAACACTAAGGACGGACAAGCACAAATCAGGGAGCATCATGCAACGGCATATGGCCAAACCCGGAGCCGGCCTGCTGCTGGTACTCCTCGCAGCGGTGGGCATTGCACCGCTGTTCACCTACGGGTTGAGCGCGACCAGTGACCTTGTCATCCGCGACCTGCACATCAGCGAGGCGCAGTTCGGTTTGCTGGCTACCGTATGCTTCGGCTGCGCGGCTGTCGGCAACGCCGCCTTCAGCTCCTTCGCGGACCGGCAAAAAGACACCACCCTGTTCATCATCATCTTCGGCCTGGCCGCGGCCGCGCTGGCGCTCGTTGCGCTTCCCGGCGGATACGCGGTATTGCTGATCGCCGCGATGCTCGCCGGGTTCGCCCAGTCATTCCCGAATGGGGTCACCAACCGGGTGCTGGTCCAACGCGTGCCCGGTGCCCAGCGCATCACCTGGACCGGGGTCAAGCAATCCGGGGTGCAGGTCAGCCAGCTGGTGGGCAGCTTGGGGTTCCCGCTGTTGGCAGCCTGGGTGGGTTGGCGCGGCGCCTCGCTGGCCGGCGCGGTGCTGGCAGGGGTGCTCGGTGTGCTCGCGGTGAAGCTGCTCAACGCCACCGCCATGCTGCCGGCCGCCCCGAGCGTCAAGCGGGAGAACTCGGCAGCCGCTACCGGCCCGTCCACCCGTTTCATCGTCGTCACGCTGACCGTCTTCGGCTTCGTCAACGGCCTGGGGGTGCAGGCGACGAACGTGTACCTTCCGCTCTTCGCGGTGCGCGAGTTGGACTTTTCACTGCTGCTGGGCGGACTGACCGCCGCGGTGGCCGGCGCCTTCGGGGTCAGCGCCCGCATCGGCTGGGGCGCGCTGATGGGACGCGGGGTCTCCGCGCCGAAACTGCTGCTCACCCTGGCGCTGCTGGCTACCACCGGAGGACTGACATTTTGGCAAGCGCAGGTTCAGCACTCGGCCTGGTTGCTGTGGCTGGCGGTGATCCTGCACGGTGCGGCGGCGCTGGGCGTCTCGGTGGTGCTGATGGCGGCATTGCTGCGCGCAGTTCCCGCGGCTTCCCTGGGCAGTGCCACCGGCATCGTCTCGGCCGGCCAATTCGCCGGATTCACCTTTGGCCCGTTGCTGATGGGCGCGCTGATCTCCTCCCCTGGCGGCTTCACCGCCGGGTGGGTTGCGGTCATCGGAATTTACCTGTGCTGCGTGCTCTTGGGGCTGTATCTGGTCTTCCGAAAGCGTGCCTAAATGGATTTGCAGACACTCGCCCACCTGCGCCGGGCCCGCGACCTGATGGACCGCAGGTATGCCGACCCCCTGGACGTGCCGGCCATGGCCGCTCGTGCGCTGATGTCCCCCGCTCATTTCTCCCGCGAGTTCAAGCGCGCCTATGGCGAAACACCGTATTCCTACCTGCTGACCCGGCGTATCGAGCGGGCCATGCACCTGCTGCGCGCCGGGGTGTCGGTGACGGATGCCTGCATGCAGGTCGGCTGGAGCTCGCTGGGTTCTTTCAGCAGCCGGTTCACCGAGGTGGTCGGGCAGTCCCCTTCGGCCTACCGCGAGCGCGAGCATTCGGCGACGGAAGAGATTCCCGCCTGCATCGCCAAGATCCTGCTGCGTCCGCCGCGATTCTGAGCAGTTTTGAAGAAGCCGGGCAGAAATCCCGCCGCTAGGCTGAAATCATGACAAATATTAGTGTGCAGTATGTTCCCGTGACGGTTCTCGACGTTGATGAGGCGCTGGTTTTCTACCGTGACGCGCTCGGTTTAGCGGTCGCCTCCGATGTGGCTCACGGCGGGTTCCGATGGGTATCCCTCGCAGTATCGGGTCAGCCCGGGCTGAACTTGGTGCTTTCCGCTCCGGGCGCGGGGCGCTCCGCAGAAGACGCCGCTGCCCTCGGGGAGCTTATCGCCAAGGGTGCGCTGGGCGGTTTGGTGCTTTCGGTTCCCGACGTGGATTCGCTCTTCGAATCGCTGAGCGCCAGCGGTGCGGAGGTATTGCAAGAGCCCGTGGACCAGCCGTGGGGGCCACGCGATTGCGCCTTCCGCGATCCCTCGGGCAATATGGTTCGCATCAACCAGGTTTCCTAGGAGAAAAGCATGCCGGATACAGACCAGTCGGGATTCAGCGCCGCCGAGAAGGCCGCAATCAAGGAACGCGCGGCCGAGGTAAAGGCTCCGAAGAAGCGCATGACCAAGGCCGAGAAGCAGGAGCAGGCGCGCAAGGATCTTGAAGCGAAGATCGACTCCTTCGAGGGTACGGACAAGGAACTGGCCCAGCGCCTGCACGAACTCATCACCGCCACCGCGCCGCAACTGGAGCCAAAGCTCTGGTATGGCATGCCCGCCTACGCGCTCGATGGCAAGGTGCTGTGCTTCATCCAGGATGCGAAGAAGTTCGAGGCCCGCTACCTGACCTTCGGATTCAACGATGTGGCGATGCTCGATGAGGGAACGCTGTGGCCCACCTCGTTCGCGATCACCGGGTTGAACGACCAGCAGGCCGCGATGCTCGCCGCGCTGGTGGCGAAGGCCGTCGGAAACTAAATAAAAAGCACCGCGGGTGCGGCTTCCGGATTTCTCCGGAAGCCGCACCCGCGGTGCTTAATGGTTCGTCTTAGCTTTCCAGCGCCGCCGGTGCCGGCTCGCCTTCCAGCTGGCCGTTGCCGCCCTCGGCGTGGAAGACGAACTTGCGCGTCTCCGCCTCGCCTTCGACGTCCACGGTGATCTTCTGGCCGGTGACGATCTGCCCGAACAGGATTCGCTCGGAAAGCTGGTCCTCGATATCGCGCTGGATCGTGCGGCGCAGCGGGCGTGCACCCATTGCAGGATCGTAACCGCGCTCGGCGAGCAGGCTGCGTGCAGCCTGGGTCAGCTCGATGGTCATGCCGCGGTCGTCCAAGCGCTTGGACAGGCGTGCGATGAACAGATCAACGATCTCTTCGATCTCATCCTGGCTCAGCTGCGGGAAGACCACGGTGTCATCAACACGGTTCAGGAATTCCGGGCGGAAATGCTGGCGCAGCTCCTCCTGGACCTTGGCCTGCATCCGCTCGTAACCGGTCTTGGTGTCCGAGGCGGACTGGAAACCAGTCATCACGCCCTTGGAGATGTCGCGGGTACCAAGGTTGGTGGTCATGATGATGATGGTGTTCTTGAAGTCCACCACGCGACCCTGGGAGTCGGTCAGTCGGCCGTCTTCCAGAATCTGCAGCAAGGAGTTGAACAGGTCCGCGTGGGCCTTCTCCACCTCGTCGAAGAGCACGACGGCGAATGGCCGACGGCGCACCTTCTCGGTCAGCTGGCCGCCCTCTTCGTAACCGACGTAGCCCGGAGGGGCACCGAACAGTCGCGACACGGTGTGCTTCTCGGAGTACTCGGACATGTCCAAGGTGATCAGCGCGTCTTCCTCACCGAAGAGGAATTCGGCCAGCGCCTTGGCCAGCTCGGTCTTGCCCACGCCGGTCGGGCCGGCGAAGATGAACGAGCCGCCGGGGCGGTTCGGATCCTTCAGGCCTGCACGGGTACGGCGGATCGCCTGGCTGATCGACTTGATCGCCGAGTCCTGTCCGACGACACGCTTGTGCAGCTCTTCTTCCATGTTCATCAGGCGCGTGGACTCTTCCTCGGTCAGCTTCACAACCGGAATACCGGTCGAGTTAGCTAGCACCTCGGCAATAAGATCCTCGGTGACCTCGGAGATTTCATCCAGGTCGCCGTTGCGCCAGGACTTTTCCTTCTCGTTCCGGGCCTCGATGAGCTTGGACTCCTTGTCGCGCAGCGAAGCGGCACCTTCGAAGTCCTGCGCATCGATCGCAGCTTCCTTCTCCAGTCGCACGGTGGCGATTTCCTCGTCCATTTCCTTCAGCGCCGGCGGGGCGGTCATGCGCTGGATGCGCAGTCGTGCACCCGCCTCGTCGATCAGGTCAACGGCCTTATCCGGCAGGAATCGGTCCGAGATGTAGCGGTGCGCCAACGTGGCGGCAGCCTGCAGGGCACCGTCGGTGATGGACACGCGGTGGTGCGCCTCGTAGCGGTCACGCAGGCCGCGCAGGATCTGCGTGGTCAGCTCGACCGAAGGCTCCTTGACCTGAATCGGCTGGAAACGACGCTCAAGCGCCGCGTCCTTCTCGATATTCTTGCGGTACTCATCCAAGGTGGTGGCGCCAACGGTCTGCAGCTCGCCGCGGGCCAGCATCGGCTTCAGGATCGAAGCCGCGTCGATTGCGCCTTCGGCGGCACCGGCACCCACCAGGGTGTGGATCTCGTCGATGAACAAGATGATGTCCCCGCGGGTGCGGATCTCCTTGAGCACCTTCTTCAGGCGTTCTTCGAAGTCACCACGGTAACGCGAGCCAGCCACCAGCGAACCGAGGTCCAGGGTGTACAGCTGCTTGTCCTTGATGGTCTCCGGCACGTCGCCACGCACGATCGCCTGGGCCAAGCCCTCGACAACCGCGGTCTTGCCGACACCAGGTTCACCGATCAAGACCGGGTTGTTCTTAGTACGGCGCGAGAGGACCTGCATAACGCGTTCCATCTCGTGCTCGCGACCGATCACCGGGTCCAGCTTGCCCTCGCGGGCGGCTGCGGTGAGGTTGCGGCCGAACTGATCCAGCACTGCCGAACCGGCAGGAGTTCCCTCCTGCTGGCCACTGGAGCTGACACCAGCCGAGGCGGTGTCCTTGCTTCCCTGGTAGCCCGAGAGCAGCTGGATGACCTGCTGGCGCACGCGACCGAGGTCGGCACCCAACTTCACCAGCACCTGGGCTGCGACGCCCTCGCCCTCGCGGATCAGGCCGAGCAGGATGTGCTCGGTTCCAATGTAGTTATGCCCCAGCTGCAACGCTTCACGCAGCGAGAGCTCCAAAACTTTTTTGGCGCGTGGAGTGAAGGGGATATGACCGGAAGGTGCCTGCTGGCCCTTTCCGATAATCTCCTGCACCTGCTCACGCACGGCACCCAACGAAATATTCAGCGATTCGAGCGCCTTGGCGGCGACCCCATCACCTTCGTGGATAAGACCGAGCAGCAGGTGCTCGGTGCCGATGTAGTTGTGGTTGAGCATGCGCGCCTCTTCTTGGGCGAGCACGACAACTCGACGGGCACGGTCGGTAAATCTCTCAAACATCTTCGGCACACTCCTTGCTTACCAATAATTCGATGCTACGCACCGCGGGGCCACAATGCGCCCTTGTTCGCCATAGGGATAACCCGCAGGGCTAGATGACGGATTATTCGATTGGCAAACCAATATCTGTCAGGCAAATTTTATCGTCAATTTATTCGTTCTATCTTCAAGCAAATGATTTTGATTGGTGCACCAAACAAAATCATCGTAATCTGCTCGTGATACAAGCAAAGGGCCGGAGTACCTTTCGATACTCCGGCCCTTTGCTGAGACTAATTCAACACCTAGTGAATTACTTGGCGCGACCCCGGCCACCCTTGCGCATAGCAGCGTTATAGGCGTCAACAACATCAGCATTCAAGCGCCCGCGGGCGTTGACCTTAATGTTGTTTTCCTTGGCCCATGCGCGAATTGCAGGAGCCTCGCTCGCGCTGCTTTGCTTCGCCGAACGCGCAGCTTCGATATATGGCTCCAGGGCCGCACGGAATTCGTCGGCGTGCTCCGAGTTCAAGTCAATCTCGTAGTGCTGACCAGCAATACTGAACGAAATCGACTCAACCGCTTCGCTGCCATCAATGTCGTCAATCAGGGCAATCTGAACCTGACGTGCCATTATTCTTATTCCTCCATGCGTGGATTTGCTGAACTAAGTCCATAAGAACTCAAAGTTCATTGCAAAAATCAAGTATAGTCAGATTTTGCAATAAATTCGAACGCATCAAACAATTAAGAGGTAATTACTAGGATTATCCTAATTTCCGGACGTGCTGGTTTCTGAATTACCATGATGTGCGATTTTAGCTTCGGCTTCGGCCTGGGCTTTGCGCTCATTCCGATCAGCGTTTGAAATCGCCTTGATCGCGTACCAAAATATGAGCCCCAGCACGATAGTTGGAACAATTGCCTCTACATATGGCATGGGATTTATGCCTCCGGCTTGAGTAATGGGAACAGGATCGTTTCGCGAATTCCTAGGTCGGTGAAGAGCATAACCAGTCGATCGATGCCCAATCCGATACCACCCATTGGTGGGGCACCGTATTCCAGTGCGCGCAGGAAGTCTTCATCCAGTTGCATTGCCTCCGGGTCGCCACCGGCAGCCAACAACGATTGCTCGGTCAGGCGCTCACGCTGGATGACTGGGTCGATCAGCTCGGAGAACGCGGTACCGCGCTCCATGCCACCGATGATCAAGTCCCACGCTTCAATGACGCCAGGCTTTGAACGGTGTGGCCGCGCCAGCGGCTGGGCCAGTGGCGGGTAATCGCAGACGAAGGTCGGGTCGATCAGCTTCGGCTCGACGATCTCGCCGAATAATTCGATGACAAGCTTCTGCGCGCTCCACGACGGGTCGATCTTGACTTGGTGCTTTTCGGCGACGCCACGCAATACCTCGGCGTCGGTCTCTGGGGTGATCTCCACGCCCACGGCTTCGGAGAGGCCCGGGTACACGCTCAACCAGCGCCATTCGCCGTCCAGGTTGATGGTGCCGTTTGCGGTCTCGATGGTGCGACCGGCGCCGATGGCATCCGCCGCGTTGAGAATCATCTGCTGCATGCGCTCCGCCATCACGTACTGGTCTGCGTAGGCTTCGTAGCATTCAAGCATGGTAAATTCCGGCGAGTGCGTGGAGTCCACGCCCTCGTTGCGGAAGATGCGGCCGATTTCGAAGACCCTGTCCACGCCGCCAACCACTGCACGCTTGAGGTACAGCTCCAAGGCGATGCGCATGGTCATTTCCTGATCGAAGGCGTTCAGGTGCGTCTTGAATGGGCGGGCCGAGGCTCCACCGTGCACCAGCTGTAGCATCGGGGTCTCTACCTCGACGTACTCGTGGTCCTCGAGGGTGCTGCGCACCGCACGGATGATCGCCGCGCGCTTGTACACCATTTCGCGGGCTTCGTTGCGAACGATCAGATCCGCATAGCGCTGACGCACACGGGTTTCTTCATTCAGGTCTGCGTGCAGCACCGGCAACGGGCGCAGGGCCTTGGAAGCCATTTCGAAGCCATCTGCCATCACCGACAGTTCGCCGCGACGCGAAGAAATTACCTCGCCGGTCACGAATACGTGGTCACCGAGGTCGACCAGGGACTTCCACTGGGCCAGGCGCTCTTCGCCGACATTTGCCAGCGAAAGCATAACCTGCAGGCGGGTGCCGGCGCCCTTCGGGCCGCCCTCCTGCACGGTGGCGAAGCAGAGCTTGCCGGTATTGCGCATAAAGACGATACGTCCGGCAATGCCGACCTTGACGCCGGTCGCCTGATCTGGCTCGAGCTCCGGGAACTGTTCGCGGACTTGCTGCAGGCTATGAGTGCGTGCCACCCCAACCGGGAAGGCTTCCTCGCCGTTTGCCAGCAGGGCGTTGCGCTTATCGATGCGGACCTGACGCTGGTCGTTTGGATCGGTGCTATCTGCGGAATTATTTTGGGAAGTCACAATAGTCCATTCTACGTGCCATTCTTAGTCATTTGGCAGGATCATGATGCGCCTTACACGGTGATCTGCGCGCCTTAACGAATTCAAGGCGCAGAGATTGCTCCCTGCGCCTTGCCTGGTACTACCAGATGGTCACTCGATCTGCCGGATCAAGCCACATTCCATCGCCCGGCTTGGTGTCAAAGGCCTCGTGGAAGGCAGTCAGGTTCTTCGGCACCTGATTGCAGCGGAACTCGCCCGGCGCGTGCGGGTCGGTGGTCACACGCACCACTGCGGTCTCCGGCCGGATCAGCGTGCGCCAGCACTCGGCCCAGGAGTAGAAGAAGCGCTGATCGCCGGTGACACCGTTGATTATCTCGTCCTCTTCGATGCCGCGGGCGGCCAGCTCAAGCTTGTAGGCCCGGTAGGCGATGCCCAGCCCTCCGAGGTCACCAATGTTTTCCCCGAGCGTCAGTTCCCCGTTCACCTGGTGGTCCGGTGCCTCGGTGGGGCGCAAAGCGTTGTACTGGTCGACCAGCTTGCCGGTGAGCTGCTCAAAAGCCTCGCGGTCCGCCTGGGTCCACCAGTTGGTCAGCTGGCCGGTTCCGTCATACTGTGAGCCCTGGTCATCGAACCCATGGCCGATCTCGTGTCCGATGACCGCACCGATCGCCCCGAAGTTCGAGGCGACGTCACGGTCCTTGTCGAAGAATGGCAAGCGCAAAATGGCAGCTGGGAAGGCGATCTCATTGAGCAGCGGATGATAGTAGGCGTTGACGGTCTGCGGATACATGAACCAGAGTTCGCGGTCCACCCCGTCATCGATCTTCTTCAGCTCGCGCTTGAATTCGAATTCGTTCGCCGCCGCAAGGTTGGCGATGACATCCACCGGATCGGTCTCGATTGAGGAGTAATCGATCCACTCGTTCGGATAGCCGATCTTAGGCCGGAACATCGACAGCTTCTCAAGGGCCTTCTCGATGGTCTCCGCGCCCATCCACGGCAGATTCGAGATCGATATGCGGTAGGCCTCGATAAGCCGCTCAACCAGTGCGTCCATCGCGTGCTTGGCTTCTTCCGGGAAGTGCTTGGCCACATAGAGCTGACCAATATCCTCGCCTACGCCGCCTTCGGTGAAGGATACGCCGCGCTTCCAGCGTTCCTTCAGCGTTTCCACCCCACCGAGCTTGGCCGAGTAGAAAGAGAAATTCTCATTGACAAACGCACTGGACAGGTATGGTGCGAAGGAACGCAGCGCCTGAACGGTGAGCCAGTTCTTCCAGCTCTCCAGGGGTTCTGCGCTGAGCAGTCCGGAGAGCGCTTCGAAGTAGCTTGGCTGCCAAAATACTACCTCGGCAGAGTACTTCGATTCGATCCCGGCGCCCTTCAGCCAGGTGCGCAGGCCGGGGAACAACTTGAAGACTTCTTCTTCGGTCATGAGGTTATAGCGTGCCTGAGCATCACGGACCTTGACCCGATCCCAGTGATGACTAGCTATCTTGGTCTCCAACGCAGTCACGGAGGCAGCCGCCTGCGCAGGGTCGGGAATGCCGCCGAGCGCCAGCAGCCGGGTTAGGTGTTCTTCATAGTCGGAGACGGTCTGTGCGAACTGTTCTTCGCGGTAATAGGACTCATCTGGCAACCCAAGACCGCCCTGCAAGAAGGTCAACAGGTTTCGTTCCGGGTTTCCGGCGTCGTTCATTGCTCCCGAGGCAAGGAAGCCACTTATGCCCTTGCGATAGAAGGAGCCAGAAAGCTCAAGCAGGGATTCGACATCTGAAACGTTCGAAATTGCCTGCAGGTATTCAGCGACCGGATCGGCGCCGCGCTGTTCGATGACTTCTTCGTTCATGAAACTACCGTACAAATCGGCGATACGCTGTGACGGACCCGCTAGTTCTGATCCGGATTCGTGCGCTTTGACTGCATCTGTAATGATCGCGTGGACCGCGTCTTCAGCGTCGTCGCGAAGCTCCATGAAAGATCCGTAGAGCCCTTGATCGCTCGGGATGGAAGCCGATTCGAACCACTTTCCGTTCGAATGACGGTAGAGGTCGTCCTGGGGGCGGATGGAATCATCACGATATTTCAGCGCATCTGTCGTCAACGAGGGGCTCCCTATATAGCGGATCTAGCAGTACCTATTATTCACTGTATCTATTAGATCGCTAGCCCGAAGGACGTCGCTCGTATATGCGCCGAAGGCTTAAACAGGTGAGGCCCCCACACCAACAGGTGCAAGGGCCTCAAACCATCATACTAAGTTAAGTCCGGCGGTGACCTACTCTCCCACACCCTCACGAGTGCAGTACCATCGGCGCAGTGGGCCTTAGCTTCCGGGTTCGGTATGGGACCGGGCGTTTCCCCCACGCTATGACCGCCGTAACAGTCTCGAAACAACAAAGTGCTCCAGAAGAATGCCGTAGTGCAAACCCCTCCCGCGCACCCACCACCGCCACCAGGCGATCATGAGCACCACTGAAGGTGTTCGTGTGTTACAAGAGTTGTTGTCTCGTAACCGTATAGTGAACGCGAGCATCATTGTCTTCAACGATTGCTTTACTGTGTGTTGTAAGTCAT